>JBBRMY010000035.1:0-19519 GCA_038230595.1 Ignavibacteria bacterium | reverse complement strand
TAGTATTTACATTCCCGGGTTGAAAACTTTTTCCCGGTGTTTCTGACCCTACGGAGTTAAAAGCAGTTCGCACTATTACAGGTGCAAAAATAGTTTTAAGAGGCATATCAGAAAAGATCATGTCTGCGCTAAGTGTGTATAAGAAAATATTCTTGCCGGGAGAAACGCTTTTTAATAATAGCGGCTTTCCATTGCTGAGAGTTATCAGTTCTTTTGAGCTGCCTGAAGTTATTACATCGAGATATTTACTGATGACAGGTGAATCTGTTTTGATCTGATCACCCTCGTTCCTGAAGATACCCTCAAGTATTTCGCTTTCCTTATCGATCTTCTGGATCTTTAGAATTTTATTCGCTTCAGTATTATTATTAATCGAATTTATGAAGCAAAAGCCCATCTTATCTTTTAATAATTTATTTGCAACTGTAATATCAGTCTGATCATTCGGAAAGAAAAAAACAGTTTTGCCGGAATCTGAATATGAACGGATCTTATTCTGCAATATCTCATCATTTAAATTATCAAGTGTAACAAAAAGAATATCATATTTTAAAAAATCACCAGTGGCATTCTCATATTTTATTATATCGTTCTTTCCTCCACTGCTGATCGAACTGTTCATTAATGAAAACGATTTCAGAGAAGTGCTGATATATTTCTGGCTCTCACCCGTTGCGATTATTCCCGCATTGATATTTGAAGGGTAATTCAATGAAAAATAAAATTTATTATCTTTAATTATTTCATCATCTTTATATTCATTTCTTGAAAGCTCAATATAACCTGTAATAACACCTCCTTTAACTGAACGGAAATTAAAATCTGACCTCACTTCTACTCCGGAGCCAATATCGATCACTTTCTGCGAAATGTTTACAAAATCTTTTTCTCCATTCTCCTTTATGAATAAAGAGACTGGTTTGTTAAAAACATTATATGCTGAATGATTTTTTATAACTGCAGTTAATGAAACTTCATTACCCGGAATCAATAATTTTGTTTTTATATCGATTCTTTCTATCGAAAGGTTATTCACTTCCCTGTTACCGGTATTCACAAAATACGTTTTTATACTCTGATTGCCTGAAATATTTTTATTAAATGCAGCTTGCTCATAAAAATTATTTTTTGAAAGATCGGATATTACGTACAATTCTACCGACCTTACCGGATCATTTTCTATTATACCGGCAGCTTTGGAAAGAAGCATACTCATTTTAAAAGGAAGATAAGAAACGCTGATATTTTTTATTGAGTCAGGCATATTTCCTGCAAGACTGTTCCATAAATTATCTTTGAGATACAGCGATGATGAACTCATTGCATAAATTATGTCTTCATTACCTGCTTTGTATTTTGAATTTATAAGATCGATCGCTTCCTGCTTTGCCTTACTAAGATATGTTCCGGTAAGGTCCTGAGCTTCCATGCTGAACGAATTATCAATAAGGATCACTATATTCTTTCCTGAGCCGGAATTTTCCGATGCTATTCCTTTATATACCGGGTCTGCAAATGCAAGTACAAGGAATGTAATTATTAAGCATCTTATAATTAAAAGAAGTATCTGCCTAAGCTTGATCCTGCGTATCTTGGTCTTTTGCAGTTCTTTAAGGAACATTAAAGTAGAGAACTCAACTTTCCGTATGCGGCGAAGATTGAAGAAGTGTAAGATTATTGGTACGGATATTGCAAATATACCGAACAATACCGAAGGACTAAGAAATATCATTAATATTAAGGCGTATTAAGTTAAAAGCATTATATTTTTATCAGAAACCATTTAATTTAAATATATAGACATATTGAATATGAAAAAAGCAGTTATTTTTTTAAATGGTAAATTACCTGACAAAAAAATTATAAATAATTACATTGATAGAAATTCTTATATAGTTGCTGCCGATGGCGGAGCAAATAATATTGTAGGTATGAATTTTATTCCAAATGTTATTATTGGAGATCTTGATTCTGTTTCCAAAGATACTCTTGATCACTTTAAAGGGAAATGCGATGTAATCCATATCACCGAGCAGGAATCAACTGACTTTGAAAAATGCATGCGCTTTTGTGATTTTAATAAATTTGATAAAATGTACATATTCGGAGCAACAAGCATGCGTCCTGATCATACAATGAATAATTTCAGTATCCTGCGGCGTTACTATAAGAAAATGAATATTGTCATGATAACTGATGAATACGAAATTTTCTTTATAGATAAGCTTATTAAGTTTAACTACCCTTTAAATGAAGTTGTTTCAATGATGCCTCTTCCTAAGGCATACGGAATAATCACGGATGGGTTAGTGTACAAGCTTGAAAATGAAGACCTTGAGTTTGGAACACGGGAAGGAACACTGAACAGATCAAATAAAAAAAGTGTTGTCATTTCTTTTTCTGCGGGCGATCTGCTTTTATTTAAGAAGCATTTTAACTAAAAGCGATTTTTACTACATTGTTAGATGCAAATTTCCTTCAGCATCTATGACTACATTTTATTTTTTCTCTACTTTGCTGCTTCCATTTATATCGGTCTTAAAACAAAACCCACTGATAATTCAAATGTAGAATACCTTGTCGCAGGCAGAAGGCTTACTCTGCCAATTTTTGTTGCCACATTAGTAAGTACTTTTTACGGAGGGATACTTGGTGTCGGTGAATTCACTTATAACATTGGTATTTCAAGCTGGCTTCTTAATGCCTTCCCCTATTATTTTTTCATAACTATTTTTGCTTTTTTACTCGCCGGAAGAATAAGAAAGACAAATCTTTTCACTATCCCTGATAAGCTCGAAAATGCATACGGAAAAAAAGTAGGACTGATAGGAGCATTTTTATTATTTCTGCTAATTACTCCGGCTCCTTATCTTTTAATGGCAGGAATTTTAATTCAGCTCTTTACGGGGTTCTCTATAACAATATCTGTTATTATTGGTCTGTTGTTTTCTGTGATCTATCTTTTCAAAGGCGGGCTGAATGCTGATATAAGAGTTAATGTTTTTGAGTTTATCATGATGTATGTTGGCTTTGGGATAATACTACCATTTTGCTTTATGAAGATAGGCGGCTTCAGCTATCTTGCTGCAAATCTTCCCGCTTCACATATGAGCATTACGGGAGGAAATAGCTTTCAGTATATAATGGTCTGGTTTTTCATTGGTGCATGGGCAATTGTTGACCCATCTTTTCATCAACGATGCTATGCTGCACAAAATGAAAAAGTTTCTAAGAACGGAGTTCTTATATCTTTATTGTTCTGGTTCCTTTTTGATTTCATGACTATTACTACCGGTCTTTATGCAAGAGCTTATCTTCCCGGACTTGAAAATCCAACAATGGCTTATCCCCTTTTCGCAAATGCTATTCTCCCGCCGATCGCTAAAGGATTATTTTTCATAGGAATGTTTGCTACTATCACATCGACACTTCATTCATATATATTTGTTTCTGCTACAACTATTGGAAATGATATTATTGCACGTGTAAAAGAAGTAAAAGATAATAACAGCAATCTTTCAAAGATCGGACTTGTAATCACTTCTATAGTTTCCTTCGGAATAATTATCTGGATACCATCGATTGTAGGCATCTGGTACACAATCGGATCCTTAACAATTCCGGCTTTACTTCTTGCAGTAGTAACTTCATATTCAAAAAGACTTCATATAAATAAAACAATAATCGCTGCTGCAATGATAACTTCGTTTATTGTTTCCCTTGCAAGCCTGATATATGGACAGCTGCATTTGATTGAGGGAAATCCTATTTATTTATTTGATATTGAGCCTATGTATCCGGGATTTGCTGCGGGTCTCCTGATTTATCTGACAGGATTGTTATTCAGAAAAAGGTTTTTAAAAACTTCTGAGCAATAAAAAAAACCCTTTGACAGATCAAAGGGCTTTTTGAATTTCATTCTGAAACTAAAGGATTATGTTTAAAAGATCCTATAGCTGACACCTATGTTAGTAGTAAACTTTGGAGCTATCTGCCCATACAAAGTTGCTTCTCTGATGTATTCCATCTTCACATAGGTCATGAGGCTGCTGTATATATTATAATCAAATCTTGCCGCTATATCATATTGTAGGAAATTGCTAAGGTATTTGAACTTATAATTTGCCAGTGAATGTATGCCTGAATTCCTGAAACAGAACTTAAACTTTTATAGATATCAGCCCGAACGCCGATCAGAGTAGTCAATCCTTTTACATAATTTCCACCGTAAACTCCAGTTCCTGTATATGGCGGATATGGACTGAAGAAATCAAGATTATTTCTATCCGGAAGAAAAGCTAAATAATTCTGGAAAGCGGCTGCAAAGCCTGCAACCGGACCATTGATCTTTGCCATAGTATCAAGCGGAATTGCAAAAAATGCTGAGAACACCAGATTTGTTTTCGAATTAAGATTTAAGCAATGAATTCCCGATAAAGATAAGAAATGCTGGTGAGGCTTGTCCTTCGTTTCATTTGCTATCTGATATTGAACCTGACCCTGAACTTGGTAGCCGCTGTATTTAGGATAGAAAACGAATTTTTTGCTGGTGTTATTTAATATTTCATACATCCTGATAGAAGTTCTTGCATCCAGTTTATCAGTTATATATCCGGCTTTTAATAATTCACTTTCTACATTTCCAAAAAGTTCTATCATTTCATCATCTTCAAACTTATCTCTGTATTCTCCATCACGCTGACTGTAAAGTAACTTTGAAATTTTTAATAAAGTATTATCGTCAAGCTTAGAAGTTATAATTCCTTTTTTCATGAGAGCTTCGCTGAAATCATAAGATACTTCAACAGTCTGACGGTTATTTATCCTGCCATAGCCTAATGCGCCCCAGAGATATGAAGGTGATACCGAACTATCAGAAGTAGTATTTGTTATACCGACGATATAATTATTGCTTGCATTTTGATAACCAACTCCGAGTGCTCCGGTAACATAAAATTTATCCGGCAACAGATAATAGCTGGCTGCTCCATAAAGCTGAGCTGTTAAGTTGGTTGTTCTTGCCAGATTAATAACTGAAATTGTATCGAACGGATTTGGCTGATCCTGTCTGACTTTTGAATATTCAAATCCCACTTTTGCAAATCCGCCAAGAAGCAGCTTTGGTGTGAATTTCCACTGCTTGTAATCAGTGTAAACGTTAAACTTGAATTCGTAGTTAGAAGTATCACTGATCTCAAAACTGAGAAGATCGCTCGGATATAATGGATTTGTTGAGCTTGTTAGTGTCAGCCTTTTACCCTTAGTATAAACAAGCGGGTCTTTGTCGTCATAAAGTTTTTGTGAAAATGAAACATTATAAATCAGAACGAGGATAAATAAAAAGACCAGTTGAAGTTTTTTCATTATTGTGTTTAATTTTTAAAAAGTTATAAGATGATCTGCCGGATGCTGTGGCTTTGGATCTTTTATATTAACTTTTTGGATTTATAAATGTGGATTTTATAACGAAATAATAATGAAAATGAAATTAGGTTAATAGCCTGAAAGGCATTCTAATCCTTATCAATAAAAAAAGCCCTTTGACAGATCAAAGGGCTTTTTGAATTTCATTTTGATACTACAGCATTCTGTTTAAAAGATCCTGTAGCTGACACCGATGTTAGTAGTAAACTTTGCTGATTGCTGTAAGAATAAGCTTGCTTCTCTTAACAAGCCTACCTTAATGTAAGTTGTAAGACTGCTGTAAATATTATAATCAAATCTTGCAGCTATATCATACTGCAGAAAATTACTTTTATATTTAAATTTAAAATTTGAGAGTGCAATATAAGCCTGTATTCCGGAAACCGAACTTAGAGTTCTGTACATATCAGCACGAAGTCCTATTACAGTAGTTAATCCTTCAGCATAAACTCCTCCATAATTACCTGTTCCCGGATATGGCGGATAAGCTTTAAAGAAATCAAGATTGTTTCTGTCAGGAAGGAAGGCTAAATAGTTTTGCATCGCTCCTCCGAAACCGGCAACAGGTGATAAATAATTTGCCATAGTATCAAGCGGAACGGAAAAAAATCCTGAGAATACCAGATTTGTATTTTGATCTAAATTCATGCAATCAATCCCTGACAAAGATAAGAAATGCTGATGAGGCTTATCCTTAGATTCGTTCGCGATCTGATACTGAACCTGTCCCTGTACCTGGTATCCGCTGTATTTAGGATAAAAAATAAATTTTTTGCTGGTATTATTTAATATTTCATAGAGTCTGATGGTTGACTTAGCATCAAGCTTATCATTTATGTATCCTGCTTTCAATAATTCACTTTCTACATTTCCAAAAAGCTCAATCATTTCATCATCTTCATATTTATCTCTGTATTCACCGTCGCGCTGCCTGTAAAGAAGCTGAGAGATCTTTAATAAAGTATTGTCGTCCAGCTTTGAACTGATTATACCTTTTTTCATAAGTGCTTCATTGAAATCATAAGATACTTCAACAACCTGCCTGTTATTTATCCTTCCGTAACCTAAAGCTCCCCATAGATATGACGGTGACGTAGAGCTGTCAGAATTTGAGTTCACTAAATTAAAAATGCTGTGTGCACTTGCATACTCATAACTGAGACCTAATGCTCCGGTTACATAAAATTTATCTGGTGTTAAATAATAACTTGCAGCACCATAAACCTGGGCAGTTAAGGACGTAGTTTTATTTAAATTAATAAATGAAGTTGTATCTGTAAGCGGCTGGTCATGTCTTAACTTAGCATATTCAAATCCAACTTTAGCAAATCCTCCTAATAATAGTTTTGGAGTAAATTTCCATTGTCTGTAATCTGAATAGATATTGAATTTAAATTCGTAATTTGATGTATCGCTTACCTCCAGGCTCAGAAGATCACTCGGATACAGAGGATTAGTCGAGCTTGTCAGCGTAAGCCTCTTGCCTTTAGTAAAAGCTAATGGGTCTTTATTGCTGTACAGCTTTTGCGAAAATGAAATGTTGGAAATAAGAATAATGCTAAATAAAAAAAGCAGTTGAAGTTTTTTCATATTTGAGTTTAGTTTATAAAAAGATATAAGAATAAGCTTACCGATCAAAAACGGCTTTATATCTGAATAAAATAATTTTATGAATTAAGTAATGTAGATTTTGATGGAATATAATAATCAAATTTTAAGCAGTTTAATAGACGGAAAGGATTGTTTATAAAAGGTTACATACATTTACACTTATATGGGTGTATATCTATTATTTTCCAAAGTAAGCTTCTTAAAACAAAAGCAATTATTTGAATATTTTCTTAATGATTTTATGGATAATTTCGAAGGTGCTGATCCCAATAAAAACTTCAGAAAAATTTCTATATCCCATCCGGTTTTTGATCTTTTCATTAACTATCGTCCTATTTATTTCCACCTCAGTTTCGTGTCAGGAAAATCCGGATATTATTAAATTAACCTTCACTGACAGACCTAATGTTGACACGAATTTTGTTAACGTGCTTCCAAAAAAACTTCTTGAAAAGAAAATTGCATTAGTTTTAAGCGGAGGAGGAGCACGAGGGATCTCCCAGCTTGGAATTCTAAAAGCTTTTGAAGACAATAAGATTGATATTGATATGATCGTAGGAACAAGTATTGGAAGCGCTATCGGCGGACTTTATTCAAGCGGTTACTCAGCAAAAGAAATACTTAATAATTTCAAAGGAACTGACTGGCAAAAGACATTAAGTATTTCTAATAAATATCAGAGAGAATATTTATTCTATGACCAGAAGATGATACAGGATAATGGACTACTTACCGTTTCTCTCAATGGATTCAAACCTGTACTGCCTTCATTTCTTTCAAGCGGTCAGAATTTGTCTGAACTGATTAATATTCTGACACTGAATGCGAAGTATCATGTAAAAAAAGATTTCAATGATCTGAAGATACCATTTTATTCTGTAGCAACAGATTTTGATAACGGTGCACCGAAAATTATTTCTTCCGGAAATATCAGTGAAAGTATAAAAGCTTCATTCACTTTTCCCCTGCTTTATTCTCCAACAATTATAAATAGAAAAAGATATGTTGATGGCGGACTGACAGCAAATATTCCCGTAAAACAGGCAAAGGAAATCGGCGCAGACCTTACAATAGCAATTAATACAACTACTCCCCTTAAAAAATTAAAGGAGCTGAACAATGCTCTTAATACAGCCGATCAGATACTTTCAATATCACTTAATGAAATAAATAAAGAACAGCTTGCTCAGGCAAATGTAGTTATTTCTCCTGAATTAGGAGATATGTCAACGTTTGATTTTAGTGATCTTGATGCAGTTTTTAAAAAAGGTTACGAATCTGCTGCTTTACACATAACTGATATTAAGAATAAAATAGATTCTATAAACTACTACAGTTCTGGTTACTATAATTTTTTTATTCTCAACCCAATAATATTAGCTCCTTTCAGAACGGAAAGCTTAGTTGACATCAACAGTATCCGTGCATATAAAGATATTAACTTTCTGAGATTTTCTGATATTGAAAAAAAATTAAAAGAGCTTTACAATACCGGTTATTATAAAAATGTTACTTCAAGAGTTTACCGGAATGATGCGGGCAGCATAGTAGAATACAATTTAGTGCCGAACGCGAAATTAGAAAGAGTTGAAGCTGCCGGCAATTTCCTATTCATCGATAGCCTTACTCATAAATTTCAGAATGAACATGAAGGTCAGGTGTTGAATTTAATTGAATGTTCAAAGCTTTATGAAGACATTTTAGGAAAATTCAGACAGAACGAATTAAGTGCAGTCGAGATAACTAAATTTTTTTTCAATGAAGATACAGGAACATTAAGTATAGATTTTTCTGACGGCAGACTAAGGGATGTGAATGTTACCGGAAATATTTTCACAAAAGATAACGTAATATTCAGAGAAATATTGCAGGATAAGAATGATCTCGCTTTGAAAGGCGGACTGCTTAAATCCCTGAGAAATGTTTACAGCACTAATCTGTTTGAACAAGCCAGCCTAAACTTTAACTATGATACTAATAAATATAAGCCTGACCTTCAGGTAAGTGTCATCGAAAAAAATCCCAGGAACCTCACATTTTCTGCAAAATCGGACAATGAAAAGAATTTGCAGCTGTATGTCGATATTCGTGATTATAATTTATTAGGTACAGGAAATACTTTTGGCATTACCGCCCTTGGCGGATTAAGGAACAGACTTTATAAAGCTGAATTCGGCTCCAATCAGTTTTTTAGTACTCCTCTTACTTACAATATTTCTGCTTACTGGAAGTTCGATGATTTTTACGAGTATGATCCGAATATTATTTCAAATGAAAATAAATATGAGAGGACCAAGCTTGGAGAGTTCAGAGATAAAAGATATGGTTACAGTTTTCTCGTTGGTTCACAGATAGGCAGGTCAGGAATTGCTTTTACACGACTTACATTCGAAAATTTAACTTTGCAGAATATTACACCTGATACTGATGTAAGAGATGAGTTTAATACTTTTAAGCTAAAGTTCGGAATAAATTATGACAGCAGGGATATTTATCCTTTTGCTGCAAAAGGATCCTTCCTTCAGACATATTTTGAAACATCACAGTTTAAGGTTCGCGGTAGAAGGAACTATACAAAGTTGTTTGTTGATTACGGACAGTATTTTCCTTTGAGCAGTAAAATGAATCTCCATCCAAGATTTGTATTTGGCTCAGCAGATAATACAACTCCGTTCAATGAAGAATTTTCGCTTGGGGGTGAAAGATCTTTTTTTGGAATGGTGGAAAATGAAGACCGGGGCAGACAGATATTCGTTGGCTCACTTGAATACAGGTATATACTTCCAATAAGAATATTTTTTGATTCATATGTAAGATTAAGATACGATATTGGCAGAACATGGGAAACAACTGCCGATATAAAGTTCAAGGATCTGCGTCACGGCTTAGGTCTTTCTCTGACATTTGATACCCCTATCGGAGAGTCAAGCTTTTCAGTAGGTAAAAGCTTTCTCATACAAAGAGGACTGACAGAAGATTCTTTTATATTCGGACCTTATACTTATTATTATTCAATTGGATTTAATTTTTAGTAAAAAGTAATTTGCAATTCAACTTTTATTCGTTTTATTCGTAAAAATCTTATAAAGGATATTTGGATTTTTTCAAAAAATACGGTGACAGCTTTTTAAGACCTGTCATTCTTGTAGTTTCGGCATATTTTTTATCAATATTAATGGTTCTGTTCGTAAAAGCTGCGATCACAGAGCCTTATAGTAGTGATGATGCTGTATATTCTCCTTATTATCCTCCCGGCGAAAATAAGGCACTGAAAATTTTCACAAATGTTATTAAAGACGGTATTGCTGACAAAGCAGGGATTAAAGCAGGCGACATACTTCTTGCAATAGATAACTTTACTTCAAACGACTGGCTTGAGTATCAGCATTACATAAATAAAAGATCTGAAAAAGATGTTATAGTCTATACTATTCAAAGAGGCGACCGGATATTCACAACATCATTATCTGTCAGAAAATATTTTCACACATTATTTTTTATTTTCCTTCTTCTCGGATTCACATTCCTTATAATAGGAACTCTGGTAGGCTATGCCAAGCCAAAGGAAGGCTCTTCGATAATATTTTACCTGATGTGTATCACAGCAAGTGTAGGCTTTCTACCCTTCGGAGGAGCTCATCTTTATATTCTTACTTCAAGCTTTGTTTATTCAAATATAATTTTCGGAACAGTACTTTTCTTCCCTTTATTCAGTAATTTTTTTCTTATCTACCCGATCAAATACCCTGCTGCATTTCGAAAGATATTCATTCCTGTTTCTTATGCAATAATTATTATAATTCAGATCATCTTTAACTTAATTGCTTTAAAAGGAATTTCTTCCAACTTGCAAGCAATTTATTACATTTCTCAGATCTATGCGCCTCTGGTCTATGTTTTCTTTGGAGTATTATTCTTTGCAGTCTCATTTTTTAAAGTTAAAGATAAAACTTCAAAAAGATCTTTGAAAGTTATACTTATCGGGTTTCTTATCGGAGGTGTAGGCTTTGTATATTATTTTTTTCTTCTTACATATGTATACAACACTACATCAGCTTACAATATTCTTTTAAGAATACCATGTATACTTGTTCTGGCTATACCTATATCCCTTGGATATTCAATTTTCAAATACCGGATACTTGATACAGAATTTATAATTAAAAAAAGTCTTGTATTCAGTCTTGTCACATTCTTAGTTGTGAGTGCTTACTTAATGGTTGTCTTCCTTGCAGATAATCTTCTTGGAATCTTCATGAAC
Source organism: Ignavibacteria bacterium (assembly GCA_038230595.1). Taxonomy (GTDB): domain Bacteria; phylum Bacteroidota; class Ignavibacteria; order Tepidaquicellales; family Tepidaquicellaceae; genus JBBRMY01. Next base: position 8,223 of record JBBRMY010000035.1, on the reverse strand, counting down.
GTGAACAGACAGATAGCAACCATCGCTGTAATTATCTTCGTGACTTTTACTTTTGATTTTGTAAATAAGAGAGCCCGCCAATTCGTTGACAGCCAGCTTTTCAGGGAAAGATATAATTACAGAAAATCCATGCTTGATTTTTCTAACGAGATCCGGTATCTCAGAAATATTAAGCAGATAATTGAGATCTTTGCTAAAGCAGTAAAGACTACAATGAATATCAACAGGGTTGAGCTGCTTTTAAAAGATCAGAAATATTATGATCTTCTAAAAGAAACAAAAATTGAAAATGATGAAAACTTTAAGACAATTGATGATAACAATTCAAATATGTTCTTTAAATTTTTTAAAAATAACAGAGAGCCGGTTTTATTATATGATGTTAAGCTGGCATTATCCGATCTGAGTCATGATGAAAAAGAACAGATAAAAAGATCAAAGATAGTTCTTACTCTTCCTCTATTTGTTTCTGATAAGCTTATCGGAGTATTTAATTTTGGTGAAAAGGTTTCGGGTAAGGCATACTCAGACGAAGATATTGATATGCTTGCGACTTTATGTATTTATCTTTCAGCAGCATTTGAGAATTCCCGTTTGCAAAGTGAAGAATTCAGAATGAAAAAGATCCAGGAAGAACTTAAGATCGCACACAATATTCAGCGAGCATTACTGCCCGAGCTTGAAACCCATATTATAAAAGAGCTCGATATATCAGGCATTTCGATGCCTGCAAAAGAGATCGGTGGTGATTTTTATGATATTATCCATACAGGTGAAAAAAATTATTTCATTACTATTGGAGATGTATCAGGCAAAGGTATTCCTGCTGCGCTTTATATGGCAAAAGTTCAGGCTATGCTGCAATTTGCTTCAAGTCTTTATCATTCACCTTCTGAGATCTTAAAAGAAGTGAATACTCAGGTTTACGATACGATTGATAAAAATTCATTTATTACTATTACTGCCTGCATTATCGATCTTGAAAAATATGAAATGAAGATGTGCCGCGCAGGACACAATCCACTCATTCAGATCAGAGATGGAGTAACAGGAATTATCAGGAATAAAGGGATCGGAGTGGGGCTCGATAAAGAAAATATTTTCAACAGCGAGCTCGAGGAAATTACTATAAAAATTAGCAGAGGTGATATCTATATACTTTATACGGATGGACTTACAGAAAGCTTTAATGAAAGTCTGACGGAGTACGGATTTGAAAGGCTTTTAAATGTAGTCTCCGGAACTGAGAATCTATCAGCAAGGGATATAAAGAATAAGATCATCGAATCAGAATCTGATTTCAGGGGCAACAAAGAACAATTTGATGACCTTTCCGTAATAGTAATTAAGATCAACTGATGAAAAATGAATTAAACACCTTATTTTCTAAATATTCGAATGAAATTTCATCACTGGGATATGAGGCCAGAAAATATGTTTTGTCAAAGCTAAAAAATATAGAAGAAATAGTAGATTTGCCTGCTAATATGGTTGCTTACGGATATGGTCCGGGATATAACGATATGATATGCACGATCATTGCTTCAAAAAAAGGAATGAAGATTGGATTTTATAAAGGCAGTGAATTTCCTGACCCTGAAAATATATTAACAGGGTCGGGGAAAGTTCACAAGTATGCTGAGATAAGATCCCTGGAAGATCTCAACAAGCCGGGTCTTTCTGAGCTTTTTGAGGAAGCTGTTTCAGCTTATAAAAAGAGAAGTTAAATAAAATAAGGAATATGAAATTTTTAAACATTTTTAAGGAGAGTACTCTAAGATATATTTTCCTTATTCTTACTTTTATTGCATTAATACTTTCAATATATAATTTTACTGATCTAGCTTTAATAAACAGGATGACAAATGATGATTGCCTGTGGACAGAACATTTCGATGAGAATAAGTTATTTGACGGGTTGGAGATCACCAACGTTGTACCCGGAGGAAACGCAGACAAGGCAGGTATAAAGAATAATGACATGCTAATCGCAATAGACGGCAAGCAGTTCAAGACAACCTGGGAAGCGCAGGGAATTCTTAATTCAAAGGAGAATAAATCTTATGCAGAATATTCCATTATCAGAAATGGTTCGATAAATAAAGTAAACATTTATGTTTACAAATTCTTTAATGTTTTTTTAATAACAAATTTTCTTTTAGGAGTTGGATTTTTACTTAACGGCATTCTCGTCGGCTATTCACGCCCAAAGATATTAACATCCCAACTTTTTTTCTTTTTATGCCTGAGTGTCTGCCTTTCACTGGTAGGACTTGAGATGACTGCTTATAATTTTTCATACATAAATTATTTAGCATACTTAAAAGGTATAGGGAGTGCCCTGGCACTTCCGCTCTTCCTCCATTTTTTCCTTACCTTTCCTTACAGGTATGAGTTCAAATTGAGAAGATCTCTTTTGATAACTGTTTATGTATTGTCTTCCTTAGTTATTTTCTTTAAGCCTACATCACTCACATATGCTTTTCAGCTATCCTTTACTGTATTTTTTAACATTATCGGCGCATTTCTCCTCATTTTCTCCTATGAAAAGATAAAAGACGAAAGCCTTAAAAAATCTGTAAAAACAATGATTAAAGGATATGCAATTGGTATTATTTCGATCCTTTACCTTGTAGGTATTACAGTTTACTTTCAAAGGGCAAATTTTCTTATAAATCCTTTCTGGTATCTGCCAATGATACTGATACTGGCAATTCCGATCTCTATGGGAATTGCAATTTTTAAATACAGGATCCTTGACACTGAGTTTATTATAAAGCGAAGTCTTGTTTTCGGCATCCTTACAACTCTTATTGCAGGCTTTTATCTTTTGCTGGTTTATATTGCTGATTCTATTTTTGATAAGTACATCGGCTTTAATAAAAAACTGATCACCTTCGGAGCCATCATAGTTATTACTTTTACTTTTGATTTCTTTAATAAGAAGATAAGAGCTTTTGTAGATAAACAATTCTATAAGAACAGATATGATTATCGCAAAGCGCTGCTTAGCTTTTCCGGTGAACTTCCTAAAATTTTAACGATTTATGAGCTTATTTTATCTTTGAAAAAAAATATAACCGAGATAGCCGGAATAAAGAATCTATCTGTATGGATAAGAGATGAAAGATATGCAGAGCTGCTTCGTAAGGAATTAACCGAAACAAAAACTGAAGTTCAGAAAAATCTTGATTCAGACTATACTGTATTGATGGAGAAATTGTATAAAAATAATTCCGAGCTTGTTTTTCTAAATACGATAGAATCTGCTGATCTGGAAATAACTGAAAAAGACCTGGAACTGATTAAAGCTGTAGACCTGAATGTAACAGTTCCTATAATACTGAAGAATAATATAGTTGGCTCATTAAATTTTTCCTCAAAAAGATCCGGCAATCCTTATTCGGAAGAGGATGTAGATCTGATGAAAACAATTGCATCCCAGACTGCTATATCTCTCGAAAGCTCAAGACTTAAAAATGAAGAATATGAAAAGCAAAAGATCGATGAAGAAATGCTTGTTGCTGAACGGATACAAAATGATCAAATGCCTGATAAGAATACTACTATGAGCGGACTTGATATTTCTGTACTATCACAGCCTGCAAGAACTATAGGAGGTGATTTCTATGATCTTATAAAGCTCGATGAAAATAGGATACTTGTAGTAGTTGCTGATGTATCCGGTAAAGGAATTCCTGCAGCGCTTAACATGGCAAAAGTTCAGGCAATGCTGAGATTTGCCGCAAAAATATTTGATTCACCTGCTGCTATTTTGAAGTCAGTTAATAAGCAGATATTTCGAAGGATAGAAAAGAAATCTTTTGTAACTGTTATTGCTGCTTTATTTGATCTGGAGAAGAAAACCGTAAAGATCTGCAGAGCCGGGCACAATCCTTTACTCTATTCAACCAATGGAGTTATTGAGACTCTCAATAATAAAGGGATCGGTCTTGGTCTGGATAATGCAAAGCTATTCGATACAAATCTTGAAGAGATAGAAATGCCACTTAACGATGAAAATTTATATCTCTTCTATTCGGATGGACTTACCGAAGCAATGAATGAATCTAAGAATGAGTTTGGTCTCGATAATGTAAAATCCCTTCTTTCAAAATTCAGACATTTCTCTTCAACAGAGATCCGTGATGCATTGGTTAAAAATGTATCTGAATTCCGCCGGACAGCAATTCAAAACGACGATATAACTCTCGTTGCAGTAAAGGTTTGCGCATAGTCAATTATCATATATTACTAAATGGAACATATATAGAAAAATTCCTATTTTAGTTTTAAATAGTAATATATGCCTGAAGAGCGCAAAGAAACAAAAGAAACAGTTGAGAAAGAAAGAAGATTTAAGCTTGGTGAAAAGATCACGAGTAAATTTCATCACCATGCTTCAAGTAATACTTCGATATTTTCGATTCTCGGCTTAGGGGCATTATGGTTGATCACAGGACCTTACTTTGGATATTCCGATAACTGGAAATTCTTTATTAATGCAGCTTCAACATTTATAACAATTCTTCTGGTGTTTATTCTTCAGCGGGCTCAGAAAAAAGATTCTATTGCAGTTCATTTAAAGCTGAATGAAATCGTTGCAGCTTTGAAAGGTGCAAGTAACAGGTTAATTGATGCAGAGTCATTACCGGAAGATGAACTAAAAACACTTGCAAAAAATTATCAGGAGTTTTCAAATAAGCTGAGCGAAGAAGAGGATCCTACACAGCCGCACACAATTGAAGAAGCAAGAGAGCAGATACAAATAAATTTAGATGAGAATAAATAATTTTATATTTTGACCCGATTGAATATAAAATCTATATTTTTTTTCGATTTCGAATAATCAAAAATATCTTTTAGCTCCCTATCGCTAAGATATTTTTTAACTTCCGTATCCTTTCTTAGTAATTTTAAAAAGCTGACATCTTTATCATTTCTTTCTCTCCAGCATTTCATCGCAACATTCTGAACTATCTTATAAGCAGTTTCACGTCTCATTTTTTTATCAATAAGCTTAAGCAAAACTGTCTGAGAGAAAACCAGTCCCTTTGTCAGTTCCAGATTCTTAGCAATGTTATCCTCATTTACTACAATATCTTTCATAATGATATTGAAGTTATATATCATATAATCTATTAGAATTGTCGAATCAGGAATTGTAATTCTTTCTACCGAAGAATGACTTATATCTCTTTCATGCCATAGAGCATTGTTTTCCATGCAGGCGACTGCATTTCCTCTAAGAACTCTTGCCATTCCGGAAAGTCTTTCGCAGGTTATAGGATTTTTTTTATGCGGCATAGCAGATGACCCCTTCTGACCTTTTCCAAATGATTCTTCAAGTTCAAGAGTTTCAGTTTTCTGAAGATGACGGATTTCCATTGTAAACTTTTCAATTGAAGATCCTATGATAGCAAGTGTATTCATATATTCTGCATGTCTGTCTCTCTGTAGTATCTGAGTGGAAATTTTTGTTGTCTGAAGTCCGAGTTTTTTGCAGACATATAACTCAACCTTTGGAGAAATATGCTCATAAGTTCCGACTGCCCCTGATATCTGGCCAACTGAAATAATTTCAATTGCATTTTTAAGCCTTTCAATATTCCTGTTCATCTCATCGTACCACAAAGCGAACTTCAGCCCGAGAGTGATAGGTTCTGCATGAACGCCATGGGTTCGTCCTATTTGTGTGAGGTATTTATATTTTTTTGCTTTAACTTTAAGAGTTTTCTGAAGTTCAATTATTCCGGTTAATAATATATTCCCGGCTTCTTTCATCTGAACCGAAAGTGAAGTATCAACTACATCAGAGCTGGTCATTCCTTTATGTATGAATCTTGAATCAGGACCTACATATTCTGCAACATTCGTCAGGAATGCTATTACATCATGCTTAACTTTCTCTTCAATTTTTAAAATTTTCTTTGTTTTGAAATCTGCTTTTGATCTGATAATTTTCATGGAAGCATTCGGGATCGTTCCCTGCTTATTCATAGCTTCACATGCAAGAATTTCAATTTTCAGCCAGATCCTGAATCTGTTTTCATCTGACCAGATATTGCTGATCTCAGTACGGGAATATCGTGGGATCATTCGGAGTAATTAAATTTGAAGATAATTAAAAATGTAGATTTACTGAAAGAATTAAAAGGAAGAATAGAATTGAAAGGAATATGAATCAAATCTGTAGGGACAGCTCGCGACCTGTCCTTAAAGATGCAAAGTTTTACTGAATCATTGTTCCTTATCAGGGGATTGAGAATAAGAAAAACATGAAGGAAATCTGTAGGGACAGGTCGCGACCTGTCCCTACATATGCAAAGTTTTACTGAATCATTGTTCCTTATCAGTGGATTGGGAAAAAGAAAAACATAAAGGAAATCTGTAGGGACAGGTCGCGACCTGTCCTTACATATACAAAGTTTTACTTAATCATTGTTCCTTATCAGGGGATTGAGAATGAGAAAAACATAAAAGAAATCTGTAGGGACAGGTCGCGACCTGTCCGCAAAAGCACTTGCAAGTGCTAATCCCTAAGCAATCTTCATATCATAAGCTCTTCTAAGCTCAATCACCTTTCCGACTATGCTGAAAGGTTTATCCATTATAGCTTTATATTTCGAGTTAGATGCCTCTAAGTAAGCATTGATCTTATTTTTTCTTAGGGTCTTTACAGTTGCTTCATCATCAAGCAATGCGATAACTATCTCGCCGGAATCTGCAGTCTCCTGCTTTCTGACAATGACAATATCTCCATCATAGATCCCTGAGTTTATCATACTGTCCCCTTTTACTTTTAGTGCAAAGTGAACGTGATGACCTTTGTTATTTTTTTCAAGTGTAACATAACCCCTGACATTATCACTTGCAAAAATAGGCTCTCCTGCAGCTACATTGCCATATAATGGAATGACTTCGAAATTGTCATTTGGATTCTCAGAAGAACCCGAAGCCTGCTTTTTCTCCCCTGCGGGCAGATTTATCACAAAACCCCTTGCAATATCAGGTCTTCTTTCAATGTATCCTTTTTTTGTCAAGGCAACAATATGATCCTGTATTGTTCCTATGGTGACCTTAAACTGATCAGCCATTTCTTTAAGTGTAGGCGGATATGAATTATCGCTTGCATAATCACCGATAAACTTCAAGATCCTTTCCTGCTTTACTGTTAGTTTTTTTACCATAGATTAATATGGAATAAATTTTAATTTTAATCAAGAGATTTTTTATGCATCAAATCTCATATATTTTGCGTTATACATATTGAGGAGAGTTTATAAAAAACACCGGCAGTTTTCTCTATAAATTGCAAATTGTGTTTTGCATATTCACCTTAGCATGAATTATTAACTTAAAAAGAACAACATGAAAGTAAACTTCACATCCCGCCACTTCAAGCTGCATGATAAGATCGAAACAGAGATAAAGGACAGATTGGAATCATTGGAAAAGCTGCAGGAAGAAATTATGCACATAGATGTAATTTTATCATTTGAAAAAGCTGTTAACAGTGTAAAGCATTGTGAATTGATAGTAAAGCTCAAAGATAAAATATTGACAAGTAATGAATCAGCGGAAGAATTCAGTCTGGCTGCTGACAAAGCGGTCAGTAAGATAGAATCACAAATCGCAAGAATTAAAGATAAGAATAAAGAAATTGACCATACATCAATAAAAGAAATTGTTACCGAATAAATTTAAAATATAATCCAATATATTTCAGCAGGTAGGCTGTTCCCGTCCTGCTGATCTTTTAATATTTTCCACTCAGCCTAAAAATAACTTAATAACTTATTTGAGCACAAAGTTTACAAATATAAAAGAGATCAAAAAAGACTTTATCTCGGTTGAGTTTTTTTATCGTGAATGCGAGAACAGGTTCAAGATGAAAAAGGTCTCTTCAGGCGATATTTCTCCTTTGAAAATTATAAAAGAGAAAGATATTCACCGTCCGGGTCTTGCATTAGCAGGTTATGTTGACCTTTTCTCTTCAACAAGAGTTCAGATATTTGGAAATACAGAATTAAAATACCTTCGCCAGCTTACTTCTGAGCAAAGGACAGAAACACTTCATAGATTATTTTCTTTTAACATCCCCTGTGTCATTGTAACCAATGATAATGAAATTCCGGAAGAACTAATGCACGAAGCTGAAGCTTCGGGCACACCGGTTTTTCTTACTCCATACCCTACAACTAGGTTTGCTTATTTTATTCT
>JBBRMY010000034.1:0-20034 GCA_038230595.1 Ignavibacteria bacterium | reverse complement strand
TTCCCCAATAAGTAATTTTGTAAACTTAAATATGAAAACGGTAATTCCTATTTCATAATTCGTTATGAGTAATTAATTCATAATTCATATTTCGAAATTCGAATTCGTAACTCGTAATTAAAAATTTGTAATTATTTTAATCCATTTGTCTTCTTAAGAAAGCCGGTTTTTTAAAGTCACTGTCTACAATAAGATTTTCTATTTCTTCTTCAGTGAATTCAGCTTCTTTAAATTTCTTTTCACTCAAGTCTTCATTCAATGAGATCTCTCTTCTCTGATGTGCCGGCTTATCATACTGGCTTAATGACTCTGCTGTTGGTAACGCTGTAATTCTACCAGTTCTGGATAAAATTCCGGATTTTGCTTTTGCTTCTAGCGCATTCCTTAATTCATCCTGCTGCTTTTCATCTGCCTGATAATTAAATCCTGTTGCAATTACAGTTACCATCAGTTCTTCTTTCATTGTCTCATCATCAACTACTCCTAAGATATATTTTGCATCTTCTCCTGCTGATTCCTGAATTATTCTGTTGATCTCTTCTATCTCTGACATTTTTATTTCACCGTTGCTGCAAATATTTACTAGTACCGATCTTGAACCTTTAATATCGATCTCATCAAGTATAGGATTTGACAAAGCATAGGTAACAGCCATTACTGCTCTGTTCTCACCTGTTGCAATACCCGTTCCCATCATTGCATCTCCCATATCTTTCATTGTAGTTCTTACATCTGCAAAGTCAACATTGATCTCACCGATCTTTGTAATGATCTGCGATATTCCCTTTGTTGCATTGTAGAGTACTCTGTCAGCAAGCTCGAAAGCTACTTTCTTTGTAGTTTCTTTGTTTATCAGCTTTAAGATCTTCTCATTAGGAATAACTATTAAGCTATCAACTTCTGATTTTAGCTTTTCAATTCCTGTTGTTGCAAGATCAGATCTTGGCTTACCTTCGAAAGCAAAAGGTTTTGTTACGATAGCAACTACAAGTGCATCAAGTCCTTTTGCAATGTGCGCGATCGCAGGAGCTCCACCTGTTCCTGTTCCTCCGCCCATACCTGCAGTAATAAAAACCATATCAGAACCTGCTAAAGCTCTTTCGATCTCATCGCGTGATTCTTCAACAGCTTTGAATCCAACTTCCTCTCTCATTCCGGCACCTAAGCCGTTTGTAATGCTGTTGCCTATTGGGATTTTCACATCCGCTTTGCTTTTTTCAAGCGCCTGAGCGTCGGTATTGATCGCAATAAATTCAACGCCTTCGATCCCTCTTGAAACCATTGAATTAAGGATATTACCACCTCCGCCTCCAACGCCTACAACTTTGATCTTTGCTCCGTTAGTTCTGCTTTCTACTAGTTTAATTGGCATGATTGTTTTTCCTTTCTTTGTTAAGGAGTTTATGTTTGTTTGTTAATTAAAATTTTATAATTCGTCGAACCACTCTTTTATTTTTGAGAAAATTCCTTTTGAATTCAATTTCTTTTTTCTTTTTGTCCCTGAATTCTTTACTGTATAAGCTATGTCATTCATAGTCTTGAGCCTGTAAAGAATTAACCCGACAGCAGTTGCATATATAGGGCTCTCCACTTCCTTAATAAGTCCGCCATTCAATCCTTTTGGAATTCCAAGGCTTACATCGCATCCGAGTATTTCCTCTGCAAGTTCCTTTGTACCCTTTATTAATGATCCTCCGCCGGTTACAACAACACCTGCATGCAGCTCTTTTTCTATCAGTGAATTTCTGATCTCAAGAAGAGATAGCTCAAATATATCCTGCATTCTCGCCTGTATAATTCTTCCTAATATCGATTTTCTTGTTTTCTTTGGAATATCATTCTGAAGTGATTCCATTATTATCTCATCATCATTAAGTATCTCTTCTAGATATGCATAACCATACTCTCTTTTTATTCTTTCAGCTTCTTCATCTGAAATTCCAAGGGATTCAACAATATCATTTGTAACAAGGTTTCCTGCTATCCCTACTCCTGCAGTGTATTTCAACACACCTTTCTTGAATATCGCAATATCAGTTGTTCCGCCGCCGATATCTATCATTGCAACTCCGACTTTTTTCTGCGTCTCATTCAGTACAGAATAAGATGATGCGATCGGCTCAAGTACTATATCATCAATTTCAATTCCGCATGCTGTTACGCATTTCGAAAGATCATCGATTGAAGAAACAAGACCTGTGATAATATTTACTTTTGCTTCAAGCTTCGTGCCATACATATCAACCGGTGTTTCAAATATTCCATCCTTCCCATCTATAATATATTCCTGAGGCACTACATCAATTATTTTAGTGTCACTTGGCAGCTTTAATATTTTTGATGTTTCAATAAGCCTTGTGATATCATCCTCAGTTATTATTCTATCAGGACTGTTTATTCCTATTATACTGCTTGACTGAATGCATCTGATATGATGTCCTGCTATTCCTACAGAAACTGATGTTATAGTTGTTCCGGAATTAAGCTCTGCTTCTTTTATCGCTTTTGAAATTGAAGCAATTGTCTTTTTAGGATTAACTACAATTCCTCTGTGTAATCCGTCGGACGGAGCTTTTCCTATTCCGATTATATCAACTTTATCATCTTCTTTAACTTTTGCAACTATTACGCAAACTTTTGTTGTGCCTACATCCAGAGCTACAATTATTTCCCCATCATTATCCGGACTTTCAGCTTTTTTTCTTTTCATTATTATTGTTTATAATTTACAACAGCCTGATTCGAAAATCTCAGATCTATAAACTGTATCTTACTTTTTTCCAGCTCATTGCTTTTCTGCCTTAATATTGCATCAAAAACATTCAGCTTATTAAGGATCTCTTTCTGATAATCTTTATTTGAGAGATCACCGCCGCTTGGAAATAGAAATGGGATAGCATTATCATTTGAATACACTGTTATGCAATTTGGGTTAGAAAAATTAATTTCTGATATATTATTATAAAGTAACCTGCTTTTCTTTCCCGCATTAATAAGTATGAATAACGCTGTCCTCAGCTGATCCATGTTATAAGAAGCTTCATTTGTCTTCTGTGTATTCATTGTCACTCCGGATATTACCGGCAGATCACTAAGCTTTTCAGTATTCTTATATGGAAATATTTCCAGCTCGTTATCAATAAGTTTTATATCGCTTCCTGAATTCAAAATTGCAGCCGGACGCTTTTCAATAATATCTATTTTCAGTTCAGCCGGCGGCTCTTTACTGACAAATACTTTTTTTATTTCAGGGTGTTTTGAGATCCTGTCCTGTATTATTTTTAAATTCAGATCATCAGTTGAACCGGTACTGTCTTTAAGCCGGGCAATTGCGAGTATCTCATCTCTCGATATTGTATTATTTCCGGTCAAAGTTATTTTCTCATATTTATTATCTGATCTCCATTTATTTGCAAATACAACGGAAGATATTACTATAATTCCGGCTGCAAGTATTAAGGATAATATTTTAAAATTAGACTTCATGGCTCTTCAATATTTCGACATATTCTTTGCACTGGTCAGTTATATTTCCTGCACCCATAAAGATCAGAACGTCACCTTCTTTTTTAATTCTGTTCAGTTCTGTAAATATTTCAGCTTTCGCTTCTTTATAATATGTTTCAATGTCTTTTGACATTTCTTGCATGATCAGTTTGCTTGTAATGCCCGTTATCTCTTTTTCTCTGGCAGGATAAATTTTACCCAGTATAAGAATATCGGTATCAGAAAGTGCATTTGCAAAATCCTTATAAAAGTCACGTGTTCTTGAAAACAAATGCGGCTGAAATATTGTAATTATTCTGCTATTCCCGCTGCTTCTTATCGCTTCCAGAGTAGCCCTGACTTCAGTCGGATGATGAGCATAGTCATCATAAACGGTTACTGAATTTGAATACTTAAGCTCAAGCCTTCTGCTCACTCCTTTAAATTCCTTTAAGCTGTTTTTTGTAATATTCAGGTCAAGTCCGCAAAGTTTTGCTGTAATAAAAGCTGATGATGAATTTAAAATATTATGTCTCCCTTTAGCACTTAACTCTATATGCTCTGAATTAAGATTGAATGATGTTTTGTTCTCAGAAGATCTTACATCTGTTATCTTTTCATCATTGCCATTCCCGAATCCATAAAGGATCTTTTTCTTGTCTTTTGCCACCTCTAAAACTTCCCTGATGTTTTCATCATCGCCGCATGCGATGATCGTGCAGTCCGGCTTTGAAACAGAAATGAACTTTTTAAAGCTTTCTTTAATATCTTCAATATCCTTATATATATCGAGGTGATCTTCTTCTATATTTGTAATTATGATCACATCTGAATTAAGCGTGTGAAAGCTTCTGTCATATTCATCTGCTTCAACTATCGAAATATTTTTATTCCCTGCCCTGGAAGCTGCACCTTTTAGAAAATCCAGGCTTCCTCCTACAAATACTGTCGGATCTGCATTTGCATCAATAAATATTTTAGCAGTCATGGAAGTGGTTGTTGTCTTTCCGTGCGTTCCGCTGACTGAGAGTAGCTTATCCTTATTTACAATTTCGCCAAGGGCTGCTGCTCTCTTTACCATTTTTATTCCAAGCTCTTTCCCTTTACTGTATTCAGGGTTATCCTTTTTTACAGCAGCTGTATAAATTATCAGATCAGTTTCTTTTGTAATACTATTTCCATTCTGCTCATAATTTATTTTTGCTCCCTTTGCAGTTAGACTGTCCGTTATAGCAGTCTGTATAGCATCGCTGCCTGAAACATTATATCCTTTTTCAAGAAGATAATTTGCAAGTCCGCTCATGCCTATCCCGCCTATCCCGGAAAAATAAATATTTTTTATATTTTCAAACATATCCGGCATTAGGCAGGTACTTTGGTTTTAGACAGCGCAAAAAATTCATTGTATAATGCTTTATCATTATCAAAATCATTTAGCCTTATTCTTAATAGTCTTTTTCTGTTCTTTAATTTTAGTCCTGCAACTCTGACTCTGTTTGGATCTCTTCTCCTGTCCACTCTCATTCTTGAGAACTTTACAGAAATAATCTCATCATACTTTATACTTCTTTCTCCAAACCTGTTCTTAAGTATTATTCCCTGGTCATTAAATATCAGTATCCTGGCTCTTATAGTGTATGAGATCAGCGCTATTAAAAAAAACAATATGAATAATAAAAAAATATAAATTATCGGATCATTAAAGATTATCTGGAAGTTTGGACCATTATATGTCCCCCTTACCAGAGCATAAAGTATGAAGGCGGCAAAATAAATGATCAGGGATTTATAATAAAAATCCAGCTTATATTTATAAATTCTTTCCTTCATTGATCTTGTATATGTTTATAATTTTATCCGCTATCTTGCTTGCTGCATTTATATCGGATATTTTATTTACATTTTCAGAATATTCTTTCAGCTTTGTTTCATTACTCAATAGCTTCGTAATCTCATTATATAATTTATCTTTCAGCTCTCTTTGCAATATTACTGAAGCCCCGTTTATCCTCTCAATGCTTCTTGCATTCAGCTCCTGATGATTCTCAGCTGAAGTAGGAAGAGGAACTAATATTGCCGGCATTTTCAAATAAGCGATCTCCATAATACTTGTTATTCCTGCTCTGCACACCAGCAGGTCACTTGCTGAATAAGCTGCTTCCATGTTTTCAATGAACTCCATTACTTTTATTCTGTCACCTTTATCCTTAAACTTTTCTTTAAGTCTTTCAGTATCTGATCTGCCCGCCTGCCAGAGAATATTAAAACTGTTTTCAAAAAGCTTTTCTGCAATTTCCTCTACTGCATGGTTTATTCCTCTTGCGCCCTGACTTCCTCCAAATACAAATATTGTTTTATTCTGTGCTTCTAATCCAAATACTTTTGCTGCAGCATTTCTATCGATCTTTTTTAAGTTCATCCTTATGGGATGTGATATCTGCTGTATTTCAGCCCTCGTTCTCAGAAATTTCCTTGTCTCATTAAAGTTGATGATTACAAGATCTGATCTTGGTGCCAGGAATTTTATTGTTTTACCCGGAAATTCATTACCTTCCTGTATCACAGTTGGTATTCTCAGAACGCTTGCTGCATAAACCAGCGGTCCGCATACAAAGCCTCCTGTTCCAACAACAACATCGGGCTTGAATTTTCTGAGAATTGTAAAGCATCTTCTCAGTGCTCCGATTATCTTAAATGGCAGTCCGGCATTTTTAAAGAACTTTTGTCTGTCAAATCCTGTAAGGTTTATTGTCTCTAGCCTGTAATTATTTGAGGGTACTATTTTTTCCTCAATTCTTCCTTTAGCCCCTACAAAAAGTATTTCTGTATCCGATTTCTTTTTTCTTAACTCATCTGCTATAGAAATTGCAGGGAATATATGCCCGCCCGTTCCTCCTGCAGCAAATAAGATTTTCATCATGCAGTTCTAAGCACAGTTAACTTTGCCTCTCTTTTTCTATGCGATGAAATGTTTAGCAATATTCCGGCAGCCATCGCATTAAGAAATAATGCAGTTCCCCCGTAACTAACAAATGGCATTGGCACTCCGGTTGTTGGTATTACTCCTGTAGCAACCGACATATTTATAATTGCATAGAACGTTAAAAGTGTTGTAATTCCGAATGCAAGATATTTACCAAAATCATCTTCAACTGTCCGGGCTGTTTTATATCCTCTGTAAAGCAGCAGTCCGAATAATGCTACAATTATTATTGTTCCTATAAATCCGTATTCTTCACCGATAATTGAAAATATAAAATCACCATAGGCTTCCGGAAGAAAAAATTCACGCTGATTAGAATGCCCGGGACCTATTCCGAAAAAACCTCCATTACCGAAACCAATTATTGCCTGCTGAAGCTGGTAATTTGAATTTCCCCCCGAAGTATATTCAGAGTGTGAACTTAATCTCTCAAGTATATATCCTTTTGAAAGCACGAACAAAATTCCTACCGGCAGTAGACCTAACAGTGTGAAGAATACATGCTTCACTTTTGCTTCTGTGAGTAAAAGCATTAATATGCTTGTTGTAAATATTATCAGTGAAACTGAAAAATTTGGCTGCATGGCAACAAGTGCTGTAACAAGCAATATATAAAAAAGAACTGGTAAGTACCCTTTGAACAAAAGCTGTATATAATCTTTTTTTCTTGCTAACAGAGCTGACAGATAAATTATAAGTGCATACTTTGCAAAATCCGAAGGCTGAAAGCTAAGAGGACCAACCTGGATCCATCTGCTTGCTCCTTTTACAGGACCTGAACTGAAAATGAAAACAAATGCAAGCATTACAACGGCTATCCAAATTATAAGCTTGGAATATTTTTGAATTACTTTATAATCAATCTTTGTAAACACAAAAATAAGAACTAAACCTCCAAGAACTTTAAAAGCATGATTTCTGAAAAGAGCATTCGGATCAGAAAACTTTTCCATGGAAAAGGAAGAGCTCGCGCTAAACACAGCGCTGATGCTGAACAGCATCATCAATAGTATCGGCAGTAATATCAGAATGTCTATTTTATAGTTTTTATTCATTCTTTATTGATTGCACAATTCTTTTAAATTCTTTTCCTCTTTCTTCATAGTTGTTGAACATATCAAAGCTCTTGCATGCCGGTGAAAAAAGTACAACATCACCGGAAGATGCAGAATGATATGCTGCTCTAACTGCATTCTCAAATGTTTCAGACTTTTCAACTTTAACAAACCCTGACATTGAACTAAATATTTTTTCCTTATCTTCCCCTAATGCTATTATTTTTTTTACTCTTCCGGAAACAAGTTCTTTTAAGCCAGAATAGTCATTATCTGATTTCTTTCCGCCAAGAATTAGTATTACGTTTTCTTTAAATGTCTTTAATGCAACTTTAAGTGAATCTATATTGGTTGCTTTAGAGTCATTATAAAAAGTAATTCCTTTTATTGTTCCTGAAGGCTCGAGCCTGTGCTCAACTCCCGAAAATTCATTCAATGCTTTACTAATGATCTCATTCGATATTCCGAAATGCTTGGCTATTGTTATGCCTGCCATTGAATTATAGATATTGTGGTCACCCTTAATTTTAATTTCATCTTTATTGATGATCTTCTCTTCAGATTTTTTATCAAAATATATAATTTCATCATTCTTTAAATAACATCCTCTTTCAAAAATATTTCTTTCAGCAGTATTTCCCAGTGTAATGCCTGCCTTTATTCCGTTAGCATCTTTTGAATGCTTCAAAAGCACTTCATCATCTGCATTTATTACAAATAGATCATTGTCATCCTGATTCATATTTATTTTGAACTTAGCTGCAGTATAACTCTCCAGACTTCCATGCCAGTCAATATGATCAGGTGTTATATTTAAAATTACTGCGGCATTTGGCTTTAGCTCATTTATATTCTCAAGTTGAAAGCTGCTTAATTCCAGAATCGCGAAAGAATTTTCATCAAGGTTTTCTGCAACCTCCGAAAATGCAACTCCTACATTTCCGCAAACTTCCGTTTTTCTTCCGGAAGCTCTGAATATCTCTCCCGTTAATTCTGTTGTTGTAGTTTTTCCGTTAGTTCCGGTTATTCCTGCAATAGGTGCTTTACAGAACCATGAAGCTGCTTCAACTTCGGAAATTACTTTTATATTTTTTGCTAATGCTTTTTGTAATATCTCGCTGTTTGGCTTTATTCCCGGACTTGTGATCAATAGGTCAGCATTATAGATCTTATCACTGTCATTACCTGTTTCAAATTCAACTCCGGCTTCTTTAAGTTCAGTTTCACTAAAATATGGTAGCTTTCCTATATCGGTTCCATCACTTAAAAATATTTGAGCTCCGTTCCTGGCTAATAATTTTGCAGCTGCCATTCCGCTTCTTCCGGCTCCAAGTACAGATATTTTTTTATTTTTGATCTCTGATTTATCCAATCTTACCTGACTTTAAATGTTGCAAGTGCCATGATAGCAAGTATAATTGCTACTATATAAAATCTAGTTACTATTTTCGGCTCCGGAACGCCTTTCATTTCAAAGTGATGATGAAGCGGAGCCATTTTAAATATTCTCTTACCCTCTCCTGTTCTGCTTTTCGTATACTTAAAATAATATCTCTGAATAAGAACTGAGATCGTTTCCACAAAAAATATTCCGCCAAGTAGCGGAAGCAGTAACTCTTTCTTTACAAGTACGCATAAAGTTCCTATAGCTCCCCCAAGTGCAAGACTTCCTGTATCCCCCATAAATACCTGGGCAGGATATGAGTTATACCAGAGAAATCCCAGTGAAGCTCCGGCGAGTGCTGTACAATAAATTGTGAGTTCGCCATTTCCTTTTAGATAAATTATGTTAAGATATTTTGACAGCTCAACATTTCCGGAAACATATGCAATTATACCAATAGTTAAAGCTACGATACCAACTGTTCCGGTTGCAAGTCCGTCAAGTCCATCAGTAAGATTTACAGCATTAGAAGTTGCCACTATAATAAATACCACAATTGGAATGTAGAAAAATGAAAAATCGAATTCGAAATTTTTCAAAAAAGGAATTGTAGTTATAGAATTTATTGAATCAAACTCAGGCAGAAAATAAATGCATCCGCCTACTACCAATCCCACAAAAAGCTGTCCCATAAGCTTATACTTTGCAACAAGACCTGTTTGATATTTTTTTACAACTTTTAAATAATCATCAATAAACCCTACTGCTCCCAATGCCACAGTTACAAAAATCATAATAAGAACATATGTATTTGAAAGATCTCCCCAGCATAGAACTGCTAACAGCACTGCAATAAGTATTATAAACCCTCCCATTGTTGGAGTTCCTGCTTTTGACCAATGAAATTTTGGTCCGTCTTCTTTTCTGGCTTCTCCTATCTGACGCTTTTTCAGAATACTTATTATTTTTGGTCCCAGTATAAAGCAGAACAATAATGCTGTTATAGCCGCAGCTGCAGAACGGAATGTCAGATATTTGAAAATATCAAATCCCGGCGGATGAAGTTTTACATTAATATATTCTGCGAGTCTGTATAACATTCTTTATTTAATGTATT
Organism: Ignavibacteria bacterium; assembly: GCA_038230595.1. Taxonomy (GTDB): domain Bacteria; phylum Bacteroidota; class Ignavibacteria; order Tepidaquicellales; family Tepidaquicellaceae; genus JBBRMY01. Next base: position 10,009 of record JBBRMY010000034.1, on the reverse strand, counting down.
GAATAACTTCTTCCATCTTCATTCCTCTTGAGCCCTTCAGGTAGATTACATCTCCTTTTTCAGCTCGTGATGCAATTTCATTTCCCAGATCTTTTTTATCTTCGAAGTGAATATTATTTTCAATTCCTGCTGCCGATAAAAAAGTATTATAGGATTCTTTTCCAAATGTGTATAAATTATTAAGCTTATTTTCTTTTACTATCTTACCAATATTTGTATGTTCTTTTCCTGATGACTTACCAAGCTCAAGCATATCACCAAGGATCACAAATTTCTTTCCAATTGTGTTATACTCTTTAATTGTTTCAATTCCCATCTTCACAGAATCAGGGTTACTGTTATAAGTATCATTTATTATTGTAACGCCTCTTCTGCTTTTTAAAAGCTCCATTCTTTTAGAACTAGATGCTACAAATCCTGAAAGACCTTTTCTTATTTGCAAAGCATTTAATCCATAATGCAGCCCAACTGCAACAGCAGAAATTCCATTGTAAATAGAATGCTTTCCAAAAGTTGAAATCTTTGCTTCGAATTCAGATGCTTTAGATTTTATTTTTATTATCGGCTCAAAGTTATTACTGTACTTTACAAAATTTCCTTTCACCGCAGTCCGGTGCTTGTATGAATAGGTCAGCCTTGATTTTTTGTTTGCTTTCTTCTCTGCATAATTCCTGATATGGTCATCATCAAGATTAAAAAAGCAAAAACCATTATTTTTTATCAAATGATCATAGAGTTCAAATTCTGCTTTCGCTACTCCGGAAAGGCTTTTAAAAAATTCAAGATGTTCTCTTCCAATATTTGTTACTATTCCCGCAGTCGGCTTTGCAATATCGCAAAGATATTTTATCTCACCAAAATGATTGGCTCCTGCCTCAAGTACGCAGATCTCTGAATCTTCTTTCATTGCTAAAAGAACCAGCGGCAGTCCTATATGATTATTAAAATTTCCTTCTGTCTTATGTACTTTATATTTTTGTGACAGAACTGAAGCTATCAGATCTTTCGTAGTTGTTTTTCCATTGCTGCCTCCGACACATATAACGGGTATTGTGAATTTTTGTCTGTAATTAGCTGCAAGCTCACCTAAAGTTCTGATGGTATCAGTTGTTATTATAAAACTGTTATTTTTAAAATTCTTTTTGTTTTTTTTAAACCATTTTTCGTCTACTACTGCAGCTGCTATTCCTTTTGAAAAAACATTCTTTAAGTATTTATGTCCATCCGTATTATCTCCTTTAACAGCAAAGAATAGATCTTTCTTCCCTGCAGTTCTTGAATCAATGGCAGCTTTTTCAAACGATATTTTATCCAGCTTTTCTATATTGTAAAATCCTTTTGTTTCAATTTTAAAAAGATCGTTCAGGTCTATCATTATGCTGCAAGTTCCTTATGCTTAAGAACTATTTTTTTATCATCAAATTCTGTTCTTACTCCTTTTACTTCCTGGTATGTCTCATGACCTTTCCCGCATATTAGAATTATGTCACCTTTTTTACTTAACTCTATCCCTCTGCTTATTGCTGCTTCCCTGTTCTCAATGACTTCATAATTCTTATGATCCCCAACTCCTCCTATAACTTCATCAATGATCTCGAATGGATCTTCATATCTTGGATTATCTGAAGTAATAATTGCTATATCTGAATAAGTTACAGCAATGTTTCCCATCACAGGTCTTTTTGTTTTATCTTTATTGCCTCCGCAGCCAAAAATAGTTATCAGCTTGCCGCTAGTATTTTCAGCTTCAAGGATATCTTTTGCAGAAAGAACTGCATTTTTTAATGAATCTGATGTGTGAGAATAATCAACTATGGCTATCGCTTTATTAGGAAGCTCGATCTTATTAAATCTTCCGGGTACTCCTTCAAAATTCTCTATGCTTTTTTTTATCTTACTAGCTTTAATTCCAAGAATATCTGCGGTTGCAAATGATGCCAGAATATTATAAACATTAAATCTTCCGTTCATAGAAGATTTAATCCTAACATCTTTATCACTGCAAAGTATAGTAAATTTTAATCCTTCAAGACTTGAACTTACATTATATCCTTTATAAAAGCTTCCGCTGTCTATAGAGTAGTAAACTTTAGTAGCTTTTGTATCTAACGCTATTCTCTTTCTATATTCATCATCATAATTCAAAATTGCAGTTGAACTGACACTTAACGAATCGAACAGCATTTTTTTTGCTTCAAGATAATTCTTCATATCTTTATGAAAGTCCAGGTGCTCGCTTGTTAGATTTGAGAATACTGCTACTTTGAAATTTAATCCGTAAACCCTATCCTTCACCAGGGCAATTGATGAAACTTCCATTGCACAATATTTCATTCCGGAATCTATCATACTGCTCAGCATCCTGTTAATATCCACACTTTCAGGAGTAGTTAAATTAGATCTTACCACTTCGCTGCCGGAAGAATAATCGATCGTTCCAATTAAGCCGGTCTTATAACCTGAATTTTCCAAAATATGCTTTATCAAATATGTTGTTGTTGTCTTGCCATTAGTCCCTGTTACCCCAATTAAAATAATTCTTTCAGAAGGCTTTCCATAAAAATTTGATGAGACTATGGCCATAGCTTTTCTGACATCCTCTGACTTTATAAAGACAGCACCTTTTATGCTCCTGTGCGTATCTGAGATAATTGCTTTCACTCCTTTGGAAATTACCTGGTCAATATAATTATTTCCATCACTCATATCTCCTTTTATTGCAAAGAACAGGTCACCTTTTTTTACTTTTCTTGAATCGTATTCTAATCCTGAAATTTCAATATTATTTTCTAAATCAGCTTTTAATCCGGTTCCCTCAAGTAAATCGTTTAATTTCAATCGTTCTTAATTAACCTGTTTACAAAAAATAGTCACTTTTGAAAAAGGAAGCTGAGCTGTCCCGGCTTTTGGAAATTGAGATATAACTTCTCCTGATCCGTTTACTTCAATATTAAATCCGCTAAGCGTCAACATGTTAATTGCTTTTCTTAAGCTTAATGAACTCACATCAGGAACCATTAATAGTTCATTCCCATCTATCATTTTCTTGACCGTAACTAATTTTATTTTTGCATTCTCATCAAAAACTATTTTACTGTTAGGTTCAGGATATTGAGATTCCACTATTATCGCTGACTTGCTGTCCTTCTTACCTGAATTTTTGCTGCCGTCAATTATCTCAAAATTCAGCTTCATTTCTTTCAGCATATCTTTTGCATCTTCAATTTTCATATTTATTAAATTTGGCATAAGTCCGTAGTTGTTGTTCACAAATTTAATATCATCCTGCTTTATCTCTACAGGTGCTTTGAATTGAGGCTGGCTGAAATCAAGTGTCCCTGAAAAATTAATTATTCTTTCAGCAATTTTTTTAAATACAGGTGCAGAAACTTTTCCTCCGTAAAATTCACCTGACTTTGGATCATCAAGTATGACTGCGATCAGTATCTGAGGATTCTCTGCAGGGAAATAACCTACAAAAGAAGCAGTATGAGCATTTGATGTATATTCTTTATTTTTATACATCTGCGCAGTTCCTGTCTTTCCCGCTACATTTATTCCATCTATTTTTGCATCTGTTCCCGTACCTCTTTCAACAACTCCTGTGAAAAGCATTGTCATTATCTTAGAAGTATTTTCAGACACTACCTGTCTTACATTTTCCGGATGGTTCTCAAATAATATTGTACCATCATTCTTTATTTCTTTCTTCAGGATATAAGGCTTTAAAAGCATACCCTTGTTAGCAATGCAATTGTAAGCGCTTGCTATCTGCAAAGCATTTATATTAACTTCATAACCTGTTCCCATATATGGAAGTGAAGTCAGAGAATAATCTATTGGTCTTTTCAAAAGTCCTTTGTTCTCCCCCGGCAGCTCAATTCCTGTACTGATACCAAATCCAAAATCTCTAGCATATTTATAAAATCGTTCATTACCTAATCGCATTGAGATCTTCGCGACTCCTACATTACTTGACATTTCTATCACCTGCTGAAAAGTCATTGTTGAAGCCTTGTGTTCATCCTTAATTGTTAGTCCGTAAATATTAAATTCACCATTCTCAGTATTTATTATCGAGCTCTTATCAAAAAGCTTTTCTTCTATACAAGCTGAAGCACTTACTATTTTAAATGTAGATCCCGGCTCATACATATCAGTTATTACTCTGTTCTTAAATCCTGTTGTGTCTTCCGGCTTAATATTATTAGGATCAAATGTTGGATAAGAGCACATGCCAAGTATCTCGCCTGTTTTAACTGACATCACAACTACCTTACCATGGTCAGCCTTATATCTTTGCATGGCATCACTTAATTCTTCCTCTGCTATTTTCTGAATATTTAGATCAATCGTAAGCTGAATATTATTACCATTCTCCGGATCTTTTTTCGGATATTCAATTGATGGCTTGTTCTGTCCCTTACCATCTCTTTGCATTACTATAAATCCATCCTTGCCCGCAAGCTCATTATCCATGGACATCTCAAGTCCCATTAGTCCTTTTCCATCCTGAGCTGTGAATCCTAATATCTGTGAAGCGATCGAATTGTAATTGTAAACTCTTTTAGGCTCTTTAAGAACTATCATTCCCGGAATATTTAGCGAGTCCAGTCCTTTAACATCATTGATGTCAACTTTTCTTTCGAGATAAATAAATGAAGTGTTCTTATTGGTAAGCTTTGCAAGATATTCGTTTTTATCCTTATTAAAAACTCTTGCAAAAACTGAAGCAATACTATCAGGCTTTTCTATCATATTCGGATCGGCTGCAAATGATAACTGAAGTGAATTGGAAACAAGCACATTCATATTTCTGTCAAATACTAATCCGCGTGATGGTGTGAGAACGATCTTATTCTCATATTGCTTCTTTGCTGCCAGTCTGTACTTATCAGCGTTCAGGATCTGAATATTAACAAGCTTCAGAACAATAACTATAAAAATGACAGCGAAGCCCACTGAATAAAAATTCAGCTTTGCAGTAAAGCTCTTTATAAATGAAAAATATTTTGTAAAAGAATTATTCAAATATTAATTTAAAATTCTTCTGATCTGTTAATGATTATATTGTCTGATTCATTGTTGTGCTGCTCTCTCGAAACCAATCCGAATTTATCAAAGGCAGCGCCTTTTATTTTTTCATAGCTGCTCAGCTTTTCAATATCAGATTTCAGCAGGTCATTTGTCTGCTGTGTCTTCTTTAACTCTTCCTTAAGCTGATTATTTTTGAATGCCAGATTATTAACATAAATTATATTGCTGATATAAAATACCATGATAGCGCAGATCACCATCATGAATATAAGAGTGTAAAAAATTGATAATTTCTTTTCGGCTTTATTCATATTCTTTCTGCTGCTCTTAGCTTTGCACTTCTGGATCTGCTGTTCATTCTTATTTCTTCCGCTTCAGGTATAATCGCTTTCTTAGTTAAAACTTTGAACACCTGATCATTTGTCTCGCTGTAAAACGGATGATCTCCCTGCTTATATTTAGCCGAGCTGTCTTTAAAATAATTCTTTACTATCCTGTCCTCTAATGAATGATATGAAACTATTACTAATCTTCCACCGGGTTCAAGAACTTCTGCTGCATCAGACAAAACTTTTTTCAGATCTTCCATTTCTCCGTTAACTTCAATTCTGATCGATTGAAATATTTTTGATAAAAAACTTATCCTGTCTTTAGGATTTATCTGGTATTCTACATCTATTGCATTTACCAGGTCAAAGGTTGTTTCAAATTTTCTTTTCTTTCTTTGCGAAACTATCATCTCAGAAAGCCTTGTCGCATTTCCTATCTCTCCGTATTCTTCGAACACGCTTGTTAAATCTTCTTTTGAAAATGAGTTTAAAACATCTGAGGCTTTTACATCGCCTCTTTTATCTGCTCTCATATCAAGCTTTGTTTCTTTCATATAGCTGAAGCCGTCTTCTGAATCCAGCTGATAAGTTGAAAGTCCCAGGTCTAAAACTAATCCTGAAATTTTTTGCATTCCTAATTCTGCAATTATTTCTTTAATTTCTGCAAAATTATTATTCGCCAAAAAAATCCTGCATGAACAGGATCGTAAAATTTCTTTCGCATGATCGATCGCATTGATATCTTTATCAATGCATATCAGTGCATCATCTGTTCCTAAACTTTCACATATTTTTCCGGAGTATCCTCCCCCACCCAGCGTCCCGTCTGCAATTACTTTAACTTTTATCTTATCATTTAAAAGATATTCAATAGCTTTATTTAAAAGAACGGGTATATGATATTCCGTATTACTCATTATCCTTGCGGGACTTTACTCTGTCCGAAATACTCTGTGCTATCTGTGAATATGTCTGAGTATTTGTCATATTATATTTATTTCGTATCTCAGGATTCCATATTTCTATTTTGTCCAGCATCCCTATCATTTCAACTTCTTTATCAAGCTGTGCAAATTTCATCAGGTCTTTTGGAATAAGAATTCTATATTGAGAATCCATTTCAACCTCACTCACAAATGCCAACATTTCCCTTTTTACTATTCTTTCTTTTTCATCATAAATGTTCATATCCATCAGAACTCTTTCTTCTTTTTCCCACTCTTTTAATGGATAAACAAACAGGCAATCGTCAATTCCGCGCGTCAATATCAGACTATTATTTGATTCTGGTAAAATATATTTTCTAAACTTAGTAGGTAAAATAAGTCTTGATTTTATATCAATATTACCAATTGTGCTGCCTCGGAACATTAACTTTGATTAGTTTTTAGGACAATTCCCCACTTTACTCCACTTCACCCCACATACAAAAATAGACATTTTAAACAATAAGTCAAAGATAATTTTTCCAATTTTGCAGTTTTTTTATTTTAAAGTGCTATAATACCATATGTAATTTGGGTAATTCTGTTTTTTGAGTTTAGGAAGGTTGTACAATTAAGGAAGAGTAATAGAATTGTATAATTTTTTAGACATAAAAAAAGACCCGTTAATTTTATTAACGGGTCTTAATTACTGCTTATATTAGTTCAGTTTATGCTTCTACTGTCTCACTTGATTCAACTTCTTTCTCAGACTCTTTCTTAGCCTTTGTATGTGTTGCATCTTTATGAGTAACAATTAGTTCTTTATATTTTCTAAGTCCTGTTCCCGCCGGGATCAATTGACCTATGATAACATTTTCTTTCAGTCCTAATAAGTTATCAACTTTTCCTTTTATAGCTGCATCAGTCAATACCTTTGTTGTTTCCTGGAATGATGCTGCAGATATAAAGCTTTCAGTTGTAAGTGAAGTCTGTGTTATTCCCAAAAGAACAGGCTCTGCAGTTGCAGGAATACTGTCTCTGAATTTAATTACATTCTTCTCTTTCTTTTTCAGTGCTGCATTAAGTTCTTTTACTTCTTTCTTAGCTATCAGCTGTCCTTCTTTTACATCCTTGCTGTCGCCCGGATCACTGATCGCAACTTTTCCTTTTGTACCTTCATTCTCGCTTGCAAATAAGTTCTTATGAACTACATCGCCATCTAAGAATGTTGTATCGCCCGGATCTGTTACTTTAACTTTCTGAAGCATCTGTCTTACTATAACTTCTATATGCTTGTCATTGATCTTTACACCCTGAATTCTGTAAACTTCCTGAATTTCGTTTACAAGATATTCCTGAACTTCAGAAACACCTTTAACTTTCAGAATGTCTATAGGGTCGTATGCACCGCCTGTAAGCTGTTCGCCGGATTTTACAAAATCACCGCCTCTTACTAGAATATGCTTTCCAATTGGAATTTTATAATCTACAACCTTTGCTTTATCAGCGCTGTGGATCTTTAATTCTCTGCTTCCTCTTGAAATTTTTCCGATCTCAACAGTTCCATCGATCTCTGCGATCTTTGCAGGATCATTCGGGCTTCTTGCTTCGAATAATTCTGTAACCCGCGGAAGACCTCCGGTGATATCTCGTGTCTTTCCTGAATCTCTTGGAATCTTTACAATTGTCGTACCTGCTCTTACCTCATCACCATCGCTCACAAGTAAATTTGCTTTTGCCGGTATTAAATACGAGCTAAGCAGCTTCTCATTTTTCTTACTTATGATCTGAAGTGTTGGTGATTTAGTCTTATCCCTTGACTCGATAACTATTTTTTGATAGTGACCGGTCTGTTCATCTCTTACCTGCTCATATTGCTTTCCTTCATCCAGGTCAACATATTTTATTATACCTTCATCTTCAGCAACGATTAGTGAGTTGTATGGATCGCCTTCATAAAGTAATCCATTCTTTGCAACCTTCTCATTAGTCTTCACAAAAATATGTGCTCCGTAAGGAACTGTATATTTTGCAAGCTGAGTATTATTTTCATCAAGAATTAATATAGATCCGTTTCTGCTAAGCGAGATCATCTTGCTTTCAGTTGTGGATTTATAATCAACTATCTTTATATTTTCAAATTTTACTTTTCCATCGAACTTCGAATTTACAGTTGACTGCGCTACAATATTACTTGCAGTACCACCGATGTGGAATGTTCTGAGTGTAAGCTGTGTTCCCGGCTCACCGATTGATTGTGCAGCAATAATTCCTACTGCTTCACCAACCTCAACCATATGTCCTGTTGCAAGGTTTCTGCCATAACACTTAGCGCAAACTCCGCGCTTTGTTTCACATGTCAGCACTGATCTTATTTCGACTCCTGTTATAGGTGAGTCTGAAATTAAACGCGCTTTATCTTCATCAATTTCTTTTCCTGCTTCTATTATTGTCTCATTTGTCAGTGGATTGATCACATCATGAGTAGAAACTCTTCCAAGTATTCTTTCAAGTAATGTTTCTTTAATGTCTTCACCGTCTTTTAGTTCTAAAGTAAATACACCTCTTTCTGTTCCACAATCTACTTCTGTAATGATAACATCCTGTGCAACGTCAACAAGCCTTCTTGTTAAGTATCCTGCATCAGCAGTTTTCAATGCTGTATCAGCAAGTCCTTTTCTTGCTCCGTGGGTAGAAATAAAGTACTCAAGAATTGAAAGTCCTTCTTTGAAGTTTGCAATGATAGGATTCTCAATAATTTCACCCGCTTGTCCTACTAAAGATTTCTGCGGCTTCTGCATAAGACCTCTCATACCTGCCAGCTGACTAACCTGTTCGGCTGATCCTCTCGCACCTGAGTCGATCATCATGTGTAATGAGTTGAATCCGTTCTTTGACTGCTTAAGATTGTGCATAAGATCATTTTTAACGTGATCTCTAACGTGAGTCCAGATATCAATAACCTTGTTGTATCTTTCGTTTTCAGAAATGATACCTCTTGATTTTGATTTCTCGATAGTCTCTACTCTCTTATATGCATCTTCAATTATCTTCTTCTTTGTTTCCGGTACTTCGATGTCATCGATATTTACTGATAGGCCGCCCATTGTTGCATGCTTGAATCCTATCTCTTTCAGCTTATCTAAGAATATTGCAGTTTCTAAATTTCCTGCTTCTTTATAGATATGTCCGATTATTTCAATGATCTTTTTCTTTTTAAGAAGATCATTAATATATTTAATTCCTTTTGGTACTATTTGATTAAAGATAACTCTACCTGTTGTGGTTGAGATCATCTCTCCGTTTATTCTTACTTTTATCTGTGCATGCATTCCAACCTTTTTATGGTCGAATGCAATTATAACTTCCTGAGGTGATGAGAACATTTTACCATGTCCGACATCGTTGTTCAGTTCTTTAGTAAGATAATAACATCCAAGAATTAATTCCTGGTTAGGTACGCAGCTCGGCGCACCGTTTTGCGGTGAAAGAATATTATGTGATGAAAGCATCATTACTGCTGCTTCCATTTGTGCTTCAGGTGAAAGCGGCACGTGTACTGCCATCTGGTCACCGTCAAAGTCAGCATTGAATGCAATACAAACAAAAGGATGAAGCTTTATAGCTTTACCTTCTACAAGTACCGGCTGGAAAGCCTGAATAGATAACCTGTGCAGAGTCGGTGCTCTGTTAAGCATTACAGGATGTCCGTCAATT
>JBBRMY010000033.1:0-20327 GCA_038230595.1 Ignavibacteria bacterium | reverse complement strand
AGAAAGTGGGGTGGCGTTTCACTTGTATACAGAAAAAGAATGCAGGACTCACCTGCTTACCGGCTAAATCATGAAGAGATAATTGAAGGGTTTGAGGAAGGTATTTATTTTGCCGAAAACCTGTCTCCATCCGAATTGATAAAAGATAAAAACGGAGCTGTAGAAAAAATTATTTTTGAGAAGCTTAATTCTGTAAAGAATGATGAAGGAGTAATTTCATATTCTGCTTCAGGAGAATATGTTGAGATGCCGGCTAAGTCAGTAATGGTTGCTGCAGGAACATCTCCAAATACAGTTTATGAAAAAGAATATCCCGGAACATTTGAGCTTGATAAAAGAAAGCAGTATTTCCAGATGTACAGAACTGTAAGAACCGATTCCGGATTTGATCTGGAAATTGTCCCTTATGGTGAAATAGGATTTTTTACATCATACAATAAAGCCGGCAGGTTCATAACTTATTATGGCGACAATCATCCTGTTTATGTCGGAAGTGTGGTAAAAGCAATGGCATCAGCAAAGAATGGTTCCAGAAAGATAATGGAATTATTTCAGGATGAATTAAATAAAAAGCCGTTATCAGAAGTAAAGTTTACTGAGTTCAATAAAAAGCTTGAAGAATATTTTATATCAAGTGTAGTTGAAGTCAAAGATCTTTCGAATGGAGTTATCGAATTAATAATACGATCTTCTCTGGCTGCAAAGAAATATCAGCCGGGACAATTCTTCAGATTACAAAATTATGAAGTTAATGCTGAGAAAATAAATGGCTCATTGCTCGCAATGGATGGACTTGCGCTCGCATGCACGGAATCCGATAAGGAAAAAGGATTACTTTCTTTTATTGTTTTAGAAAATGGAACATCAGGTAAGATCGTCTCGACATTAAAGCCGGGAGAAAAGGTTGTACTTATGGGACCAACAGGTAGTGCTATAGAAATCCCACAAAATGAAACTGTACTTATTGCCGGTGATGGCAATGGTCATGCAAGCCTGCTATCAATTATAAAAGCTCTTAAGGAAAAAAACAATCATGTTATCTACTTTGCAGGTTTTCAAACTGTTAAGGATATTTATAAACGGGATTTAATTGAAAAATATTCTGATACCGTGATATGGTGCATTAAAGAAGCGGAGTCAGAAGATGAAGTTGCTGAACTCAGAGAGCATGACAGAGTTTTCATAGGAAGTCCGGAAGATGGATTAAAAAATTATACAATGAGTGATCTTTCAGATCTTACAAAAATTAAAAAAATTATTACTATAGGCAGTAAGAAAATGATGTTTGGTATCCAGAGCTTAAGAGCCGGTGAAATGGATAAAATACTCGGAAATATTAAATGTATTGCCGGCATAAATTCTCCTATGCAGTGTATGATGAAGGAAGTGTGCGCTCAATGTCTTCAAAGGCATATAGATCCCGTAACCGGAAAAGAAGAATATGTTTATTCATGCGTCAACACAAATCAGGATATTGACAGAGTTGACTTCAGTAATTATGAAGAACGGCTTAATAACAATTCAGCTCTTGAAAAGCTGAGCAGTATGTACCTTGAACACATAATGAAGGGACAAACTATTAATTGAGTAAAGTAAAATCAAAATATGTTTGTCAGAACTGTGGATTTGTAACTGCAAAATGGATCGGAAAATGTCCTGAGTGTCAGCTATGGAATACTCTCGTGGAAGAAGTGGAGATAATAGACAAAAGAAAAAATTATAATAATAAGAATGGTGCTTCAAAGCTTACTGCCGGATCTAATCTTCAGCTGATAAGCGAAATTGAGAAACAGACAGACAAAAGAATTGAGACAGGAATAACCGAACTTGATAGGGTACTTGGAGGCGGAATTGTTTCCGGTTCGGTAATAATGATTGGTGGGGATCCGGGCATAGGTAAATCAACTCTTATGCTTCAGCTTGCTGAAAAGATAGTTAACAAAAAGATATTATATGTAAGCGGCGAAGAATCTGCTCCGCAGATCAAGCTAAGATGCGACAGGCTGGGTTTTCATCTGGAAAACTTTTATATCTTAAGCGAAACAAATCTTGAAATTGTTTCTTCTGTCATAGAATCACTGTCACCTGATATTATAGTAGTAGATTCTATTCAGACAGTTTATCGCCCCGAGCTTGAAAGCACGCCCGGAACAGTTGCTCAGCTAAGAGAATCAACTTCTCTGCTTATTAATATTGCAAAAACAAAAAATATTCCTATATTTATTGTCGGCCATATTACCAAGGAAGGAATGATAGCCGGTCCGAAAATACTTGAACATATAGTAGATGTGGTTTTGCAATTTGAAGGCGAAAGAACTCACTCTTACAGAGTATTACGAGGTATAAAGAACAGGTTTGGTTCAACAAACGAAATAGGAATTTTTGAAATGACACATTTGGGATTGAAAGAAGTTCTTAATCCAAGCGAGGTGTTTTTATCGCAAAGAAATTACGGTGCATCCGGCTGTGTAATCTCTTCAGCTATAGAAGGAACCAGACCAATTTTAATTGAAGTTCAGGCATTGGTAACTCCAACGAGTTATGGAATACCTCAGAGAACAGCTATGGGAATTGATTACAAAAGACTCAGCATTCTGATAGCAGTACTAGAAAAAAAATCGGGAATTCAATTAAGTAAAGCAGATATTTTTTTGAACATCGCAGGTGGAGTAAGAATAGATGAGCCTGCAATAGATCTTGCAAGCGCAATGAGCATTATATCTTCTTTCAGAGATATACCGGTTGATTCGGAAACTGTTGTGCTTGGAGAAGTTGGCTTATCAGGTGAAGTAAGAACTATCTCTTATATAGACCGGAGAATTAATGAGGCTGCAAAGCTTGGATTCAAAAAAATACTGATCCCGAAAAGTAACGGTAAAAAACTTTTCGGAGTTAATAAAGCTATTGAAGTAATACCTGTAGAAAACATCAGGGAAGCAGTAGAAAAAATATTTTAAATACTTTTACCATGGACCTCATAAAAAACAATTTCCTTGAAGCAGAAAAAACTTTAAAGGAATTCATTTCTAACGAAAGCAATTTTGCCAACATAAAAAAAGCCGGAGACATTCTTGTCGAATCACTCAGGAACGGCGGAAAAGCTATTAGCTGCGGAAACGGCGGTTCAATGTGCGATGCCATGCATTTTGCAGAAGAGCTTACAGGAAGATTTCGCGATGAGAGGGAAGCGATTGCAGCAGTTTCAATATCTGATCCATCACATATTACCTGCGTAGGAAACGATTACGGCTTTGACCATATCTTTTCAAGATACGTTGAAGCAATTGGAAAGAAGGGTGATGTATTGCTTGGAATAAGTACAAGCGGAAATTCCAAAAACGTTCTGAATGCTGTCGAAGCTGCTAAAAAGATTGGGATGAAAGTTATTGGATTAACAGGGAAGGATGGAGGTAAAATGGCAGAGCTGTGTGATGTTGAGATCCGTTCACCAAAATCACCTTACTCTGACCGCGTTCAGGAAATTCACATTAAGGTTATTCATACTTTGATAAATTATATTGAAGAAAACATTAAAGCAAAATAATGGATGTAAAGTTTGACACTTTTTACAGGCATATAATAGACGAAGAAAGAAAGATCCCCGGAGCAACAGGGCAGCTATCAGATCTTCTTGCAGATGTAGCGCTTGCCTGCAAGATGATATCACTTGAAGTGAACAGAGCTGGACTTATTGATATACTTGGGTTCACCGGTGATGAAAACGTTCAAGGTGAGAAGGTGAAAAAGCTCGACATCTATGCAAACAATATTCTTACCAATGCTATGAAGGCAGGAGGGCACATCTGTGCAGTATGCTCTGAAGAAGAAGAAAATTTTATTCCTCTTGAAGATAAATATATCGATAATGATGTGATCTATAATAAATATATCTGTCACTTTGATCCGCTTGACGGGTCATCAAATATTGAAGCAAATATTTCTATAGGTACTATATTTTCGGTTTACAAGAGAACTTCAGAGACAGGACCGGGACAGCTTGAAGACTGTCTTCAAAAAGGAGACCAACAGATCGCTGCAGGTTATGTTGTTTATGGTTCAAGTACAGTTCTTGTATACACTACAGGAAAAGGTGTACACGGATTTACGCTGGATCCTTCGGTCGGAGAATTTCTTTTGTCGTATGAAAATATGCAGATACCAAAGAAGGCAAAAACATATTCGGTCAATGAGGGAAATTATTGCCAATGGTCAGACGGAATGAAAAAATATATAGATAATCTGAAAAAAGATGGAAAATATTCTTCAAGATATGTCGGCTCTCTCGTAGCAGATTTTCACAGAAATTTATTATACGGCGGCATTTTTATTTATCCTGCTGATAAGAAGAATAAGAACGGAAAGCTTCGGTTAATGTATGAAGCAAATCCGCTTGGTTTTATAATCGAGCAGGCTGGTGGAAGAGCAAGTACCGGAACTCAAAGAATTTTAGACATCGTTCCTGAAACACTTCATCAGCGGGTTCCTCTATTCATCGGCAGCGAATATGATGTCAAAGAAGCAGAAGGGTTTTTGAAGTAAAATTATATTTTGGAGTAAAGTAATGTTTTTAGAGTTAAGTAATATTTTTGTCATTCCTGCGAAAGCAGGAATCCCGGCAATTGAAAACAGGTCTATCTTCCTTCTTCCTCTCAGGTCACTGCTATTTTGACCTGACAGGTTTTTTTTCCTGTCAGGTCTTTTTGTCATTCCTCCGCAAAAAAATATTTCTGTCCTTCCTGCGAAAGCAGGAATCCCCGCAATTAAAGACAGGTCTATCTTCCTTCTTCCTCTCAGGTCACTGCTTTATTGACCTGACAGGTTTTTCTCCCTCTCAGGTCTTTTTGTCATTCCACCGCAAAAAAATATTTTTGTCATTCCTGCGAAAGCAGGAATCCCGGCAGTGTCCTGCCAGAAGTTTTTAAACAATTAATTATTTTTAAACCTATCAATCTAAGGTTTTAATTTGCCCCGATCTTTAGGTCGGGGTTAAGATTCTATAAATGCGGATTTAGCCGAAACTCTGTACTTTTCCGCATCTGTTATCATCTTTTTTCATAGGTAAATTATGGGTATATTCATATTCCTGACCCAAATAATCCAAAAATACCGTTTTTCGATATTCATTCAGGGTTTTCCATTATTAAAAATTAAAGTATGCAAAGAGTTTACATAAATAAAATTTCTGAGTTCGTAGATCAGGAAGTAACGATCAAAGGGTGGCTTTATAATATCCGTTCTTCGGGAAAGTTAATGTTCCCTGAACTTCGTGACGGCTCCGGAATTATTCAGGGAGTAGTTTCAAAGAAAGAAGTTTCTGAAGATGTATGGAATGATTTCGGAAAACTTACACAGGAATCATCTGTGATAGTTAAAGGAAAAGTTTCTAAGCATCCAAAAAAAGAAAATGTCTTTGAACTTCAGATAACAGGACTTGAAATTATTCAGATAGCAAAAGAATATCCTATTACTCCAAAAGACCACGGAGTTGAATTTTTACAGGACAGAAGACATTTATGGATCAGATCTGCAAGACAGGTTAATATTCTAAGAGTAAGAAATGAAATTCTTGAATCGATCAGAGAGTATATGTATAATAACGGATTCGTTCTGTTCGATACTCCTATCTTTACACCGAATGCTGCAGAGGGAACAACTACTTTGTTTTCATCAGAGTATTTCGATCTTGGAAAAGTTTATCTTGCTCAGACAGGGCAGCTTTATGCAGAGGCAGGTGCGCTTGCTCTGGGAAAAGTTTATACACTCGGACCTACTTTCAGAGCAGAGAACTCCATGACAAGAAGACATTTGACAGAATTCTGGATGATGGAGCCTGAGATGGCATTCTATGATATTACAGATAACATGGATCTCATCGAAGACTTTCTTGAATCTGTTGTACAGAGAGTAGTAAAAAATTGTAAAACCGAACTTGAAGCTTTGGGCAGAGATATTTCAAAGCTGGAAAATGTTAAGAAGCCTTTTCCGAGAGTAACGTATGACGAAGCTATTGAAATTCTAAGAAAGAAAGATATACCGCTCATAAGAAAAACCGAGAATGGCGAAGAAGAGATACGTCCTTTCCCATGGGGTGAAGATTTTGGAATGCCGCATGAAGAAGCGATCGTTGCAGAGTTCGACCGTCCTGTTATGATTCACAGATGGCCCGGCGAAGCAAAGGCATTTTACATGAAGCGTGATCCGGAAAATCCTGATATAGTACTTGGTGTTGATGTACTTGCACCTGAAGGATTTGGAGAAATTGTCGGCGGTTCGCAAAGAGAAGACAATCTTGAATTACTTGAGCAAAGAATAAAAGAGCATGACCTTCCAATGGAATCATTCGAATGGTATCTTGATCTCAGAAGATTTGGTTCCGTTCCGCACTCCGGTTTCGGACTTGGAATTGAAAGACTTGTTTCATGGATCTGCAATCTTGAACACATAAGAGAAGCCATCCCATTCGTCAGAAGACCAAACAGAGTAAGACCTTAAATTAATTAATAAAACCTGTCAGGTTGTTTTCCCTGACAGGTTGCTTTTTATAAATTCGACAATTCTTTTAAAAATCCTGTCACTTTTTTCGGGGAATCAAGAACTATAATAGTTTTGTCGTTTTTATTTTTCTCTATGAGATCAGCAGTTTTTCCTGCTGCACGTTTTTTATAATTCCAAATCCAAACCATCATCTCCCAGTTAAGATTTTCCTTACAGCCTTCAGCAACATCCGGACGAACTTTGTTATGATACATAATTCTTCTTTTTATTATCCTAAAATAGGAAAGAATTAATGGTACTTTTAAAAGTATAATAGTATCCGCGGCATCTGCACGATATTCAATGGTGTTTGAATAATTTCCGTCAATGATCCAATCCGGCTTTCCATTAATTTCTTTTTCCACTTTTATAATTAAAGCCGGTTTACCAATTTCCTTCCACCCGGGGTTAAAAAATAATTTATCAAGATGTATAACAGGAATATTTAAGATCTGTCCGAGCTTTCCTGAAAGGGTAGATTTTCCTGATCCGCAATTGCCTATGATCATTATTTTTTTAGAGCCGGAAAGTGAGTGCATGATAAAAAATTAACTTCTATACTTTATTTAATAAAGTTAATATAAAATGTGACTGAACAATTTAATGGTGGAAGTAAACCGGATCTAAAACACCAACGGCGGCGAAAAGAAGTAAGCATTCAGTAACATTTTATCTGCTTTCGCAATTAAAATATTGAGATCATATTCTGAAACAAAAATTCTCTCATGAAAACTATCTATTCTGTACTATTTTATCTGATTATTTGTGCCGGCTTTTTAACCGGCTGCAGTTCCACAAAAGAAATTCTAAATACTGTAATTAAATTCGAAGAAGTTGGTAAAGGTCCCGCTTCAGGAATTGATGACAGTAAGCAGGTTGTGATTAGAAATGAAAGTGAGTTCAAAGCTAAGTTCAAAGAAGTTAATTCTATATTTTTTCCTGAGCCTGAAGCCCCGGAAATTGATTTCAATAAATATACCGTCATAGCTGTTTTTCAGGGAACGAAAAATAACGGTGGATATACAATTAAAATTGAGAAGATACGATATGATGAAGATGGAAATGTAAAGGTTACTGTTATCGAAACTTCACCGGGAAGAAACTGCGTTACGACTGATGCTATAACTCATCCGTATTATATTGCAAAGATACCGAAGACTGATGCGAAAGTAGTGTTTGATGTGAAGCAGGAAGTGTTTAATTGTAAGTAGAGCTTAGAACATTCCCAATCAGGAGATTGGGAACGAGAGCTTAAAGACCGTTCCCACGCTGGAGTGTAGGAACAAGATTATTAATAATTTTCTTTTATAAATAGAGCTTTAGCTCTGACATTTTTAACCCCACCCTTTAGGGTGGGGTTTTAGAACTAAAAAATAAAGTGGCTTTAGCCATGACATTTATAACCCCGCCCTTTAGGGCGGGGTATTGCATACCTTATTCCGGGCTTTAGCCCTGATTATTAAATTTATATACGCGAAAAAATTCTTCACACTCTTCTTTAAAAGTTTTTTTCTTGTGATGGTTATTCTGATTTTTGATATACGCTCTGATTTTATCAACTATAGATTCAGATACTCCAACAGCAAAATATTCATCAGCCCATTCAAATTTTGTTCGGGTAAGTTTGTGTTTATTTATCCAAAAAGAAGATTCGCCTTTAATAAGCTGCATTACTTTTCCAATACTCATATCGGTATTTAACCCTAACAAACAATGCAAGTGATCATAATGTCCGTCAATTGTATCGATGAAAATATCCTTTGAACGTGCATTAGCAATTATATGATTAATTATCTTTGGACCGTACATCATCATTAAGAAATTTTTCATGATTTTTTGTACCCCATACTGTATGCACCATTATTTTTACATTCGACATTTATAGTCAGGGCTAAAGCCTCTTTCATTGCTCCTATTGTTTT
Organism: Ignavibacteria bacterium; assembly: GCA_038230595.1. Classification (GTDB taxonomy): domain Bacteria; phylum Bacteroidota; class Ignavibacteria; order Tepidaquicellales; family Tepidaquicellaceae; genus JBBRMY01. The sequence goes on along the minus strand of JBBRMY010000033.1, from coordinate 11,871 downwards.
ACTAATCCCAATCGGGAATGAATTACATTTTTTTATTTAAAGGTAGGAGTTTATAAATTTTTTTATCTGGTCTTCAAAAATTCCTTTATAGATTCCATCAGGTATTTGTTTTGTTCCTGTGTGCCTAATGTAATTCTTGTTTCAGTTTTAAATGCTTCTTCATTCAGGAATTTTATCAGAAGGTTTCTGCTTTTCAGGAATTTATCAAGATCACCTCTGATGTGCTTAGGCATATCAACCAGCATAAAATTAGCATAAGATTTATACGGGGTAAATCCATCCATTGCTGAGAATTCCTTGTAAAATAATTCCTTATCATTTTGCATTTTTGCCGTAGTCTTCTCATAATAATCAGTATCATTAAGCGCAATATCAGCCAGCTTTTCTGAAAGCCGGTTATATCCCAGATATTTTACTGAATAATTTATAAGCTCTTCAAGATTTTTTCCTGCGAATGCAAAACCAATTCTGCATCCGGCAAGCGCATAATATTTTGAAAATGTCCTGCAGATAACGAGATTGGGGTAATCCTCTATAAAAGACTTCACATAGCTGTTATCGGTGGAGCCGAATCCCCAGTAAGCTTCATCGATCATTACAATTGCACCTCTGCAGCAGTCAAGAAACCTTCCAAGCTCTTCTTTCGGAATTCTATTACCGGTTGGATTATTTGGTGATGCAATTAATACTATCCGCGGTCTTTCACGAGTATATATCTCGATCATTCTGTCGACATCATACATAAAGGTTTTCAAGCCATCTTTCTCAGTGATCTTCATAGGATACTCTACATTGAAACCTCCTACTTCATTTGCGACTTTCTTATAATACCACCATGCTTCTTTTGGAATAAGAATTTTTTCTCTTCTCTCTAAATAATAATGAATGATCTGCTTCAAAAGATCTTCACTTCCATAAGAAAGTATAACCTGCTTTTCATCTATGTCAAAATCATCTGATATCCTTTTTGATAATGAAGACTTATATCCTTTTGCAAAATCTCTGGAGTACCATGCTAGTTCATCGATACCTGCAGTTTTCAGAAAATCAAAGCATTTTGGAGATGGTCCGTATTGTGATTCATTTCTGTCGAGATACTGCAGCTCTTTATATTTCAGTTCGCTCATATTTGAAAATTATAATTTTATTTTTTAGATCTGTTTAAGAAAGCGCTAACTCCGCTTTTGCATTCTTCTGTCATACGTGTTATCGCATTGAGATCAACTGCATAATCAAGAGAAGATTCAAAGCTCATTGACTGAACATTTCTGAACATTTCTTTTGTCAGCATCAGCGAGCTCATTGGCATTTTGTTGAGATCATTGCAAAGGTTATCTGTAAACTTTCCAATCTCTTTCTTATCAACACAATAATTCGCAAAACCTATCCTGTGCGCTTCCTCGCCTGTAATAAACTTTGAAGTTAATAGAAGATCTTTTGCATGCGATTCGGAAACTCTTTTTAAAAGGAATATCATTACAATAGCAGGAATAAAACCGATCTTGACCTCTGTATATCCGAATTGCGCATCACTGGCAGTAACAATAATATCACATGCGCTCGCAATGCCGCATCCCCCTGCAAGGGCATAGCCTTCAACCTGAGCGATCACAGTTTTTTTACAATTGTATATTGAAAGCAGCATCTTTTTGAATTTTTCCGAGTCCTGCCTGTTTTGAAGAATATCAAATTCAGAGATCTTCTGCAGGTAATCAAGGAATAATCCTGAGCAAAAATTTCCTCCTGCTCCTGTAAGGACAATTGTCTTTGTCTCATCGCAGTTCGAGATCAAATTAAAAAAATCAGTTATCTCCCCGATCATTTCTTCATCGAGAGAATTTTTTTTCTCAAGACGATTGAGAATAACTTTTTTTGTCAGTCCGTCAATTTCAATTTCGATCTTTTTATACATTTAAAATAATTTTAAGTAATAATGCCCGTTATCGTTAACAATTCCTGAATTTATATGAAAATATTTTTTAACTGAATCATTGTCCAAAGCTTTTGAAGGCTCATCAAAAGCAGTTATTCTGCCCTCACTCATTAATAATATTTTTTTGCTGAAATTCATTGCAAGAGCAAGATCGTGGATAACTGTTATAACTGTTAAGCCCTTTTTACTATTCAGTTCTTTTAAAATATTCAGAACCATTACCTGATAATGAATATCGAGATGAGTCAGCGGCTCATCAATTATTAGAGCCTGACCGGATAAGCTGTTACGCGGATCAAGCTGAACTATCGAAAGAGTTAAAAATGCTATCTGTCTTTCACCTCCTGAGAGGTTACCTATTTTCTTGTCTGCCAGCTTTTGTAAACCGCAAAGCTCAATACAGTGCTCTACAATTGCTCTGTCTTCATCGGAAAAATTATAATCAAAAAAATTCTTATAGGCATATCTTCCGTTAAGCAGCAATTCTCTTACCGAAATGTTTTCATCTATAAGAAAAGTTGACTGAGGAAGATAGCTGATCTTCTTTGCTAATTCCTTTGAAGAGTATTCATTAAGCTTTTTGTTATTTAAAAGAACTGATCCTGAGTTATTAAAGAATATACCGGTAATTATTTTTATAAGAGTTGATTTGCCAGAGCCGTTCTTTCCTACAACTGAGATAAAATCTCCTTCGCTCACATCAAACGAAACATCGGTAAGAACAGGGGAGTCTTCCTTGTAAGAAAATGACAGATCTGAAACTCTGATCAATGGATTATCCAATATTAATAATTAAACTCAAGCTTTTTCGGATTCAGATACCATTTGAACTTTCCGGCTTCTTCGGGATCCTTAAAATCTATAAGTGCTACACCTGATTTCTTAAACTCAAATCCAGGCTGCTTTCTGTCAGACAAGGAAGCAATCACAAGGCTCATCAAAGGCTCATGACCAAATACTGCGATCGATGAATAGCCTGAATTTCGCTTTAAAAATTTTGAAACGCCTGCAATACTTCCGCCGCTCTGCAGCTCCTCGGCTAATGAAAGTTCGCCTGAGAACTTCAGGCAGGATGCGAATATTTCGGCTGTCTGAACTGCACGTGTATAAGGACTTGAGAAATATTTTTCAATTGAGGTGAAATCTTCCTTGTCATTAATATTTTTCGATAAAAATTTTGCAACGCTTTTTGTAGCAGTTCTTCCTTTAGAGGTGATATACCTGTATTCTTCTGAGATCACCTCTTCACTATCCAGATCAATTGCATCAGCGTGACGGACTAAAAAAACTTTCATAATTAAAAATACTTAATTTTAAATATTAAACGGCAATACATTCTTTTTTTACAGTGCTTGCCAGAACAGGCTTTGAACCATCAGCTTCATCCAATGAAACATTCATAATAGAATTCTCAATATCTTTTTCAGAATTCATTTTCACTCTGATATAATTTGAAGTATAACCTTCATACAAACCATTCTCTTTTTTCGATTCAAACAGAACGCTTTGATCTGTTCCAATAAATCTTTTGAAAAACTCACTCTTCTTTTTTTCAGATAATGACCTGAGCATGCTGCTTCTTAATTTTCTTTTTCTGATCTCAACGCTTCCGGGAAGAGTTATAGCATGAGTGTTTCTTCTTTCCGAGTAGCTGAATGTATGCAGATAGCTAATGGGAAGTGAATTCAAAAAGCTGTATGTAGTATTAAAGTGAATATCTGTTTCGCCGGGGAAACCGACTATAACATCAACACCAATTCCAACGTCGGGTATCTTTTCATTAATTTTATATATCAGTTCGCTGTAGAATTCTGAGCGATACCTTCGCCGCATCTGGCTTAAGATCTCATTATCACCACTTTGAAGCGGAATATGAAAGTGATCGCAAAATTTATCAGAGGATGCAGCCAGTGAAATTATTTCATCTGTTAAAAGATTTGGCTCGATAGAACTGATCCTTATTCTTTGTATTGGCAGCTTTTCCAGCTCATATAATACATTTATCAATTTATTATTGTTATGCTCATAAACCCCTGTATTTACTCCGGTAAGAATTATTTCTTTATAACCGCTGTCAATTATTTTTTTTGCATTCTCAATTACACCACTTAGATCAAGACTTCTTGACTTACCGCGAGCCAAAGGTATAGTACAGAATGAGCACTTATAATTACAGCCATCCTGTATTTTTAGAAAAGCTCTTGTTCGGGAGTCATTATCTGCAGTAAAAGCTCCAACAAAATCCTTAACTTCAGAAATATCAGATCTGAAAACAGAAGCTTCTCCGATACATGACAGATTTTTTTGCGGATCGTTTAAGGATGAATTTTCCAGATGATCAAATAACTTAAACTTTTCATTTGCTCCTAATACAAGATCAACTCCTTCTATCTTTGCGATCTCATCCGGCTGAAGCTGCGCATAGCATCCTGTGACTATTACATAAGTTTTTGGATTATTCCTGATGACGCTTCTTACTATCTGGCGGCATTCCCTGTCTGCATTCTCTGTTACGGAACAGGTATTCAAAACAAAAAAATCTGATGATTCACCATAATTACGCACTGTAAACCCTTTCTCCTGAAATTGCTTGGCAATTGTAGAGGTTTCGCTGTAATTTAATTTACAGCCAAGAGTATGTAATGAAACGGTTTTCATTTATAAAAATACCAAATTCTTAACGCATATTTAGTGTAGAAATCGATTCGGTAATATTAGAAGACCTTAAATAAACCTTAAATCTATTTCGAAAAGTTAACCGTACTATATATATTCACAATATTCACAATGTTCACAATATTCACTATTTTTGATTAAAATGATTTAACTTATTTAAGTAATTACATACTTTAGGGTTGTTTTAAGTGAAACAGTTAATTAAGTTTTGAGATGGACTTAAAAGGATATAACGGTTGGGATCCCAAACATGGGGATTATAAGACAGATAACAAAGAAATGGAGAAGGAAAATCTTCTTTTAGAAAAAAAAAGGAAATCCGATTGGTTGGTTTGGGGTTTGGTTATTTTTGTTTTGATCAGCGGCGCTGTGTTCTTTTTTTATAATTATTCGCGTGTTAAATAAGATGCCATTCCCACACTGGAGCCCCTGCTAAAATTATACAGGGATAAACTCCGGATGAGGAGTTGCCATTCCCACGCTGGAGCGTAGGAACGAGGAGTTTTATAATATTGAACAAAAATACTTTTTTATACAGGATAATACCAAAAGTCGATGTATCAGAAAATATGTCACCTGAAACCATAGCGACAATGGGAAAGCATTTTCAGTATTTAAAAGAACTGCTTGAAAGAAAAGTATTAATACTCGCCGGACCATGCCTGGACCGGGAATTCGGAGTTGCTATATTTGAAGCACAAGATGAAGAAGAAGCAAAAGAGATCATGAACAATGATCCATGTATTTCAGAAGGCGTTATGTCGGGAGAGCTTCACTCTTTCAGAGTATCACTGCTCCGAAGCACTGAATAAAAGCAAAGATTCAATTTCATCAAGCCGAAGCTTATCCTCCACAGAATTCAGATCCACCTCAATTTCCAGCTTTTCCTTATTGTTCAGTATATTGAACTTTCCTTTTCTGTCCGATGAAATTCTTGCAATTATTTTATTAAAAAACTCACTCTCGAATATCCTATTCTCCTTGCTTGCCGGAAATGTAAGCACCATATACTTTTCTCTTATCATCATCTTTTCTAATCCTAAGCCGGATGCAAGTATTTTGATCCTGATAACTCTAAGCAGGTTATCAACATCTTCCAGATACTCACCGAATCTATCCTGAAGCTCCAGTCCGAATTCATCAACTTCTTTTGAAGAACTAAAATTGTAAAGCCTGCTGTAAAGATTAAGCCTTTCTGTATCGCTGGTAACATAATCTTTAGGTATCAATGCATTGATATCATTTTCAATTATTGTTGAGATAACAATTTTCTTTTCGGAAATTCCACTGAATATATTTTTTGCTTTCTCATCCTGCTTTCCGTCAACTGAATCTTTTGCTTTTTCATTCTTAAACAGCTCTTTAAATTCAGTCTCTTTCAGTTCTTCTACTGCCTCATCAATAATATTCATAAAGAGATCAAAGCCCAACTGGTTAACGAAACCGCTTTGCTCTTTACCAAGAAGATTTCCGACTCCCCGAATTTCCATATCTCTCATTGCAAGATTAAATCCAGAGCCTAATGCAGTGAGGTCTTCAATTGCCTGCAGGCGGCGAAGAGCATTTCTTGTCATTTTGCCATTTGCTGACTGTATAAAATAAGAATATGCCTGAGCTTCACTTCTTCCAACTCTTCCCCGCAGCTGATACAGCTCGGATAATCCATACCGGTTCGCATTATTAATTATTATAGAATTTACATTAGGAATATCAAGTCCTGATTCAATTATTTTTGTGCACACAAGAACATTCAGATTTTTTTCAATGAACTTTACTATAACATCTTCCAGCTCATGTGCCTCCATTTGTCCATGTGCTATTCCTATCTTTGCAGATGGAATATATTCTTTTATATGATCTGCAATATCAGGAAGATTAGAAATTCTGTCATTCACAAAATAAACCTGACCTCCTCTGTCGAGTTCGTACTTTATAACATCTGCGATCTTTGACCAGCTATGCTTTATAATTTCAGTTTGTATCGGCTTTCTGTTCTTCGGAGGAGTATTTATTATTGAAAGATCTCGCGCACCAAGCAATGAAAAATTTAGCGTTCTTGGAATTGGCGTTGCAGTTAATGTCAGAGTATCAATATTCGGCTTTAAAGATTTTATTTTTTCTTTTGCAGCTACTCCAAATTTCTGTTCTTCATCGACGATTAGCAAGCCGATATCTTTAAAGATAACATCTTTTGAAAGCAGCCTGTGCGTTCCGATTATTATATTCAGCTTTCCAGATGCAAGGTTTACAAGAATCTCTTTCTGTTCTTTTTTAGATTTGAACCTTGTAAGAGATTCAACCTCAACTGCAAACGGTGATAACCTGTCTCTGAATGTATTGTAGTGTTGAATGGCAAGAATTGTTGTTGGTACAAGAACTGCTACCTGCTTGTTATCCATCACAGCCTTAAATGCTGCACGGACAGCAACCTCAGTTTTTCCAAAGCCTACATCACCGCATACAAGCCTATCCATCGGATGAGGAATTTCCATATCTGCCTTAACTTCTTCTGTTGCTCTGTATTGATCCGGAGTATCTTCATACATAAATGAAGCTTCAAGCTCTTTCTGCCAGTGAGTATCGGGCATAAAATTAAAGCCGGGCTCTGATTTCCTTTTTGCATAAAGTAATATCAGATCTCTTGCAATATCCTTTACCTTTTTCTTGGTTTTTTGCTTTATCTTATCCCACTCACCGCCGCCTATTCTTGAAATATCCGGAGAAGCACCTTCCGAACCGGAGAATTTTTTTATAAGATGAACATAGTTCATGTTCACAAAAAGAGTATCACCGTCTTTATAAGAAAGCTTAATAACTTCCTGCGCTGAGTTACCGACTTCAATTTTTTTTAATCCTGAATATATTCCAATACCGAAATCGCGGTGAACAATATAGTCCCCCAGGTTAATATCTTTCAGATCGCTGAAAGAAAGACCTTTAAACTTTATCTTTCTTTTTCGTATATGCTTGAAATATCTGCCAAATATCTGATGCTCGGTATATACTACAAGCTTTGGATCTTCAAAAATAAATCCGAACTGGATGGATTCAGGTATTACATTAAACTTATCCTTTACAGAAAAGCTACCGCTGCCAGATGAACCTATGGGCTTTGTACTATTATCGCTTTCATTTCCATGCCGTGATCCGTCTTCTTTTACAAAGTTTTCATCTTCGAAATCTTCTATTAAGGATTTAATTCTTTTCGCCTGATATGCATCTGAGCAAAGTATATTTACTTCAGATCCTTTTTTAATGTTTAAGCAGAGATCATCATACAGAGCTTTCAGGTTTGAGTAAAATTCCGGCTGAGAAAAAGAATGCAGGCTTAATGCATCGCCATTATCATTTGAATAATTGAGAGTATTTACAAATATTTTCCTGAAAGGTTCGAGTCCCGATTTAACTTCAGTGTAATGAGATGAATTCTTTACAAGATCTTCTTCATCATAAATTAACAGTACATCATCGGTAAAATAATCAGTTAATTTCTGATCTGCATGAATTAGCTTTTCCTGATCTGTATCAACCACACCATCTTCTTCGACCGAAAGATTTATTCCGAATTTTATTATTTCAAGATCTTTAATAGAACGCTGATTGCTAATATCAAATTCTCTTATTGAATCTATAGTGTCTCCAAAAAAATCAATTCTAACCGGAGAGCTAAAATTCTCAGGGAAAAAATCAATTATTCCACCGCGGACTGAATAATCACCGATCTCCTCAACAAAATCTTTCTGATTATAATTATATTTATTAAGTTTTGAGATAAGCTCTTCAAATGAAAAGATCTGGTCTTTTGAAAGCTCGATCAATGAATCAACAAAAGTTTCTTTTGAAACTATAGGGACATTAAGATCGCCTATACAGGCAAGTATAACATAAGAATCAGAGCCGGTAATATCGGAAAGAGTTTTTGAAACCAGTTCCTCACCGGAAAGATTCAATGGATCATAAATTGAAATATCTGAAGTTCCGATTATAGTATCAAAGTCATCTTTCAATCTGAGCATGCGGTCTTTTTCGGTGGAGATAATTATTATTTTCCTGTGCTTCTGAAAGATCTTTGCAGTCAGATAAGAGAAAAGAGAGCCGCTGACTCCGTTTATAGTAAAGTTAACATCGTTATCGGATAGGGGTAGTTTATCGAGCTCCGAAAATTTTTCCGATGCGAATATTTTATTTTTTATGTAATTAAGATCCAAGCGTTAAAAGCTAAACGAGATATAATTTTGAAAAAAAGCATAGCAAAAACTTCTGTCGATAATGCGACAGAGGCTAAATTAATTTGTTACGTCTTGTATTTCGTGTTGAATAACCACCCCCTACCCCCTCCTTGAAAAGGAGGGGTTAAATAGTCTAGAGTAAGTCTACTTTTACTTCTTATTTAGTACAGCACCGATCCTATTTGACAGGTTTACAAATTCTTCCACTGATAAATTTTCAGGACGCCTGATCATATCAATTTCAAGGTCAGTCTCATTTATATCAAGCTCTTTAATTAGATCTTTAAGTGAATTTCTCAGAGTTTTTCTTCTTTTTCCAAAACCTGCTCTTACAATTTTCTTGAATAATCCTGCATCATTAACAGAAAAAGGCAGCGAATCAAAAGTAAACCTTACAACTGAAGAAGTTACATTCGGCTTAGGAAAAAACGCCGTAGGTGGTACGTTAAAAAGTATTTCCGGCTTTGAAAATGTTTGAGTCTGGACTGCTAAAATACCATAATCTTTTGTATCTTTAACAGCAGTCAACCGGTGAGCAACTTCCTTCTGCATCATTAGAATTGCTTCAGAGATCATAAAATTCTTATCGAATATTCTGAACAGAATCTCCGTCGTAATATTATACGGAATGTTGCCTATTATTTTTAGCTTTTTGCCGGGAGTTAAAATATCTTTCAGATCGTTCTCAAGATCAACTTTAAGAAAATCTTTGTGTATAAGCTGGAGCTTTTCTTTAAATCTTTCATTCAATTCACCTATAACAGACTTATCAAGCTCAACAGCGATCAGATTAATGTTTTTTTCGGCGAGATATTTTGTAAGTGAAGCTTTTCCCGGTCCTATCTCCAGAACATTATCACCCTCAGAAATATTTAAAGAGGCGACTATCTTTTTTGCAAGATTCTCATCTACAAGAAAATTTTGTCCCAGAAATTTCTTGGGCTTATATTTTTCATACTTATCGCTGTTAGGAGTTGATCTCATTCCGGAAGCAAAGTCAGATTCTTTAAATTAACTTTTTTCAGAGTGGTCAGATCAGTTGAGATCACTTTATAATCTCCATTCAGCCAAAGCCTTGTCTGATCCTTAAAATTAATGTGAAGAGGCTGACCAGATTGGCCGGTTGGAATTATGCTGAAGTAATTATTCATATCTGACATATCTACGATCATCCTCATAGAAGAGCCGAGATAACAATTGAATTCACCTTTAGTGAGAGCATCATAAAAAGAATACTCAGCGCAATTTACAGTTGTACCGGAACCGCCGATCTCCAATGGTCCGATATTTAAAACAGAACTCAAAGCCTGAACACTACCAAGGGGATGCCGGATCAATACGGTATGCAGATTCTCCCATTTCCATTTGGAAAAGTCATCCGTTGAGAATTTTTTCTTAAGTGCATTTATTGCATTCACAAAGCTTTTTCGTAAAATAAAATCTCTTACATTGTTTTTATCACTAGCGTTCAGATCCAGCAGCCATGACTTGTTTTCTTTCAAAAGCTTAAAAGTATTTCTTACTGGAATATTTTTCAGAAAAACATAATCTTTGAAAAGAGCTTCTCCAAGCTTATCCTTATATAAAGCCGAATAAAGCTCTATCTCAAACTGAGCATACAAAGAAGCTTCTGAGGAAAATGGCTTCATTTCGCAATCCCATTTTTTCATAATTTCCAGATATTTCGGCTCTTCTGTATTCATTACCTTTACATCTTTATAAGCATCAGCTAAATATTTTATCAGCTCTCTTGCCTGAACAGAATTTACATCATTCTGTATAAGCTTAAATTCCTGGGAAGTAAAATTGTTTCTTGCTTTCAAGAGTGTTTCTATTCTTTCTGCGCGGAAAGAAGGCTCATAAAGTGATGAAATAAAATACTTATAATTTTTCTGAGGCTTATTGTTTGCAGTAACTATGAATTCTTCTTTTGGATTATACGAAAAAGGCATTTCTTCTGTTGGAATAAATCCTGTCCATTCAGATTCTCCATTTGAAGGAACCAGAGAAAGATGCTCATCAGTAAGGTTTTTTCTGATCGGTACTTTTCCGCCTGCAATGTAACCTATATTTCCTGCAGTATCTGCATAAGTGAAGTTAAGAGCAGGAACGCAATATGTTTTCAAAGCTCCTCTGAATTCATCGAATGAATGCGCATAATTAATTTTATAGAAAGAATTAATTTCGTCAGACATTTCGAATCCGGTCCATCTGAATGCAAGCAGCTCATTTGATGATGTTTTAAAAGAATTACCTTCTTTGATTCCCGACCTGTTAAGATCGGATACAACAGGACCAACCTTAGTTGCATACGTTATAAAAACGTAATCATCTTTAATATCTTTTATTTTTATCCTTTCCGAAACTGAATCCAGGCTATATGAAGAATTATTTAAAATATACTTATGCAAGTCCGCAGAATCTTTTTTAAGAATATAAAAATCGCAATCGTCATTCATCAGATTTGTTATGCCCCAGCTTATAGAATTATTTTTTCCTATAACAATTAAAGGAGTGCCGGGCAATGAAAAGCCGGAAACATCAGTTTTGTTCTCATCATTATGAAGATCTATTTCATACCACTTTGCAGGAACACCTAATGAAAGATGCGGATCATTAGCAAGAAGCGGCTTCCCTGTTTCTGATTTCTTTCCGCTGACTACCCATGAATTGCTACCAACATGAGTACCTTTTAATCCGTAAAAATCGCTAAAGCTTTTGCATGCATCATAAAAGCCGCTTCCAAGATCTGAAAGCTTTTTATAATTCATTTCCATCTTACTGTTGTCCGGTTCACTTTGCTGATCAGGGATCAGCAAAGCTGTTTTTTTAGGAAGAGTTTTATTCTGATTGGATCTAACCGTATCTTTTGTTTGTTCTTTAATGATGAAAGGTTTGTCTTCGGGATAATCAGGGAAAAAATCTTTAGCTTTCTCAATTCCGAATTTTTCAACGATCTTTGAAAATGCCATATCAGTATACCAGGAAAGATTCAGCTCCCAGCCCATCATTCTTACAACTTCGAGACAGCTT
>JBBRMY010000032.1:0-20397 GCA_038230595.1 Ignavibacteria bacterium | reverse complement strand
TAATTTTAAGAACGATCATCGTGATCGGACTCACCCAATCTAAATTAATTTACTTGATTCGTTAGTAAAATTATTTTTACGCATTCAAATACCTATAATTGAATAATTAAAATAGCTATTTTAATTATTCAGGATATATTCCTTCATCGTATACATTCATATTAAGTAATATTGAAAAAAAAGATCGCATTAATTACCGGTTCCGCTAAAAGACTTGGTAAATTTACTGCTCTCGAGCTTGCAGGTGCGGGATTTGATATTGCTCTTCATTACAATAATTCTGACAAGGAAAAAGTTGAAGATACAGCCAATGAAATATCAAAGCTGAATGCTGATGTTAAAATATTTAAGGCTGATCTTTCAAAGGTTGAAGAGATAAGAAGTATGTTTTATAATATTCAGTATGAATACAAAGACCTGAATGTCCTTATTAATAATGCGGCAATTTTTGAAGGAAAAGATTTTTTTGAAGTAGATGAAAAGTTTTTCGATAAATTTATAAACATAAATCTTAAAAGCTGTTTCTTTTGCGCTCAGTCTGCAGCAAAGATGATGAAGATAAATGATTCCGAAATTAATCATATAATTAATATGGCTTCTCTAGGAGGAATTCTGAACTGGACGGGTTTTATGAATTATGGTATTACGAAAGCCGGTGTTATTAAGCTAACTAAATTACTTTCAGTAAAGTTAGCCCCAAAAATTTTAGTTAATGCCATTGCCCCCGGAACGATCCTTACAGGTGAAGATGAGAATGATAATTTTGACAAAGATGATACTATTAAATATCCTATGAAAAAATTCGGTGAAACAAAAGATATTAGCTCGGTTATAAAATATCTGGTTACTGAGAATAAATATATCACAGGGCAGATAATAGCAGTTGACGGAGGAAGGTCAGTAAATATTTGAAAAAGAAGATTGTAAAAGCTCCACCCATAAAAATAAAAAAGTTTCCTCAAAAGGCTCCAAAAGCTTATGAAGATCTAAAGTTCTTAAATTCTCCGGAAGCAAGAAGTATAAGGATCCTTAGTGAGTATGAAGAACCGCTTTTAAGATTCAGGAAGCTGAAGATCGATCACACAATTGTATTCTTTGGTTCGGCAAGAATTAAGAATAAGATCAATGCGGTGAAAGATCTTAAAATGGTTAAAGGAATAGTTAAGAACGACAGAATGGGAAAGCATCTGCTTCATTCAGCAGAGATGGATCTTGAAATGTCAAAATACTATGAAGCAACAGTTGAACTTTCAAAAAGACTGACTGAATGGTCTATGGCTTTGAAGTATGATAGTAAATTTGTGGTTTGTTCCGGCGGCGGACCGGGAATTATGGAAGCTGCAAATAAAGGCGCAAAGCAGGCAGGCGGATTATCAATGGGACTTAATATATCACTCCCGTTCGAGCAATTTCCTAACCCTTATATTTCCCATGCATTGAATTTTGAATTTCATTATTTCTTCATGCGAAAATTCTGGTTTGCATACCCAGCTAAAGCTTTGATTATAATGCCTGGTGGATTTGGAACTCTTGATGAGCTTATGGAGATCCTTACACTTGTTCAGACTAAAAAGCTGCATAAAAAAATATTGATCGTAATTTTCGGAAAAGAATACTGGAATAAAATAATTAATTTTGATATGTTGGCTGAAATGAATATGATCTCAAAAAAAGATCTAAGTCTTATGAAATTCGTTGAGACAGTGGATGAAGCTTATAATTATCTGACTAAAAAGCTTCCTGTAAGTGTTTACGGCAATACAGTAAAAGAAAATAAAAATTCAAGCGCATGATAATTAGCATGACCGGTTACGGAAGAGCTGAAGGAGAATTCAACAAAAAGAATTACTCCATTGAGCTCAGATCTATTAACAACAAATTTTGTGAGATAGCTCTTCGAACTCCAAAAAATCTGATGAACAAGGAATACGAGATCAAGGAATTGGTAAGAAAAAAGATCTCGAGAGGTAAGATAAGCATAGGTATTACTACGGATTCTTTGGAAAAGGATGAGCAGATAAAAGTTGATAATGAATCTGTAAAGTTCTATGCGAATTATATAAAGGATATCAGAAAACAGATCAAATCAAAAGAAAAGATCACGCTGGACCATATTTTGAAATTCTCAGATCATTTCGTAAAGGAAAAAGAAAATGAATCAGAGGATGAAGAGTTTACTTTTGTTCTTAATCTTCTTAATAAAGCATTGGATGATCTTATCCGAATGAAGCAGATGGAAGGTGATTCATTGAAATCTGATATTCTCGGTAGAGTTGAACTGATAGATACAGAATCTGACAAGATAGTTGCAATTTCTAATCAGAGGATACCGGAAGAAAGAGAAAAGCTTTCTGCAAAAATGAGTATACTTTTAACAGACAGAACTATGGTTGATGAGCACAGGCTTGAACAGGAAATTGTTATGCTTTCCGAAAAGCTTGATATCAGTGAAGAGTATGTAAGACTGAAAAGTCATACAAAATATTTCAGGGAATTTGCATTGTCGAATGAGCTTGCCGGAAGAAGGCTTAATTTTCTTGTTCAGGAGATAAATCGTGAAATTAACACTATGGCTTCAAAATCATCTGATGCAGTTATTTCTCAGAAAGTTTCTCAGCTAAAAGAAGAGCTCGAAAAGATAAGAGAACAATTACAAAACATTGAATAAAATAATATGCTCTTTGTAGTTTCAGCTCCTTCAGGCGCAGGCAAGACAACTATAGTAAATGAAGTAACAAAGCGGGACCCTGACATTATTTTTTCTATTTCTGCTACAACAAGAAAAGGAAGAGGAAAGGAAGTTGACGGAGTTGATTATTATTTTATCAGTAAAGAAGATTTTGAGCAAAGAATTAAAAATAATGAGCTTGCCGAATATGAACAGGTTTATGGAGGTCATTATTACGGCACTTTGAAGTCTTTTATTGATAAAAGCCTCAAAGAGGGCAAAAATGTGATATTTGATGTCGACGTAAATGGAGCTCTTTCCATCAAAAAACTCTATAAAGAAGACACAATATTGGTCTTTATTATGCCGCCGGATATTGATACTTTAAAAGATAGACTCATAAACCGTGCTACCGAGAGCGAAAGCGAAATTAAAGAGCGCTTCGATAAGTATAATTATGAGTTAAATAAAGCAGATCAGTTTGATAAAGTTGTAATAAATGATGATCTTGATCACGCAGTAAAGCAAGTCCAGGAAATAATCCGAGAATATAAAACAATTAAATAGGAGCACATTAAAATGGCAATTCAAACTTTAGATATCGAAAAATTCGAATCAAAAGCAAAAAATGTATATGAAGCTGTTGTTATTGCTTCAAAAAGAGCAAGACAGATCAATGATGAAACAAAGCTTGAATTCAATCAAAGACTTGAGCCGGTTGTAACAAAAGGCCAGGAAGATGATACAACGATGAATCAGGATAAATTAAAGATCTCTCTGGAGTTTGAAGACAGAGAAAAGCCTACTCTTGTTGCAACAAAAGAAATGATGGACGATAAGCTTGCGTTCAGGATCAGAGAAGAAGAATAGAATATTCCTTTTTTTTGCTGTAAAAAATTAATACTTATTATCGGAACAGATAATAAGTATTTTTTATTTAACATCGTTTTTACTACTCAATACTTTAAAGCCTGCACTTTTGCTCAAAGGAAAAAAAATACTATTAGGTATCTCAGGAGGTATAGCTGCATATAAATGCTGCTATCTTGTCAGAATGCTTGTTAAAGAAGGAGCAGATGTCAGAGTTGTTATGACTCCTTCCTCTGTTAACTTTGTCTCACCTGTAACTCTTGCTGCTTTGTCAAAAAATAAAGTAACGATAAATATGTTCCCGGAAGGTGATGTTAGTAATGCAGAGACTATTGATACAAGTACCTGGCATGTTGATCTTGGCTTATGGGCAGATCTGTTTGTTATTGCTCCTGCCACTGCAAATACAATTGGCAAGATAGTTCAGGGCATTTCTGATAATTTTCTGTTGACAGCAGTATGCGCAGCTAAATGTGATATCATTATCGCTCCGACAATGGACGATGATATGTATAAGAATTCAACAACTCAGGAAAATATTTTAAAGCTTTCCCAAAAAGGATTTAGAATTATTGAGCCTACTGAAGGAGAGCTTGCAAGCGGAATACATGGAATGGGACGTATGGCAGAACCTGAAGAGATCGTTACGAACATTAAAAAATATTTTGAACGTTCAAAAGATCTTAAAGGAAAAAAAATATTAATTACCGCCGGTCCAACCCGTGAATATATAGACCCTGTTCGATTCATCTCAAATGGCTCCACAGGTAAGATGGGATTTCAGCTTGCTAAAGCTGCTGAAGAACGCGGAGCAGATGTAACTCTGATAACCGGACCTGTTGATCTGACTTCATCTGAAAACATAAAAAGAATAGATGTCCTCACTGCAGATGAGATGCTGGACGCTGTTAAAAATAATATCAGTAAGACAGATGCTGTTATAATGACAGCAGCAGTTGAAGATCTTAAGCCTGTTTCTATGAGCAGTTCAAAAATAAAAAAAGAAAAACTGAACGGAAAGCTTGATCTTGAAATGGAAATGTCTGTTGATATTTTAAAATATCTTGGAGAGAATAAAAATGGCTTCATGCTTGTTGGCTTTGCCCTTGAAACTGATAATGAAATCGAGAATGCTAAGAAAAAGCTAGTCTCAAAAAATCTTGATCTTATAGTTTCAAATAATGCAAAAATTGAAGGAGCAGGATTTGGATCCGATACAAATATAATTACACTGATCACCAAGGATAAAGCTGAAAAGCTTGAAAAGATGTCAAAGTATGATGCAGGGAATAAGATATTGGATAAAATATTTTCAATTAATACAAAGTAATGAACGAAAGCGACGCATATATAGAGCTCATCGACAAAGCAAAAAAATTCTTAAGCTATCACAGCAAATATAATTCTTATGATATTTATCCTGAAGACGTTCAAAAAATTGAAAGTCTAACATTCAATAATATAGAAACTGTTAAAGAAAAAAGTGATAATTCTTACGCAGGTTCGGAAAATACTTTAGAGACAAAAACAAAAAAGCCAAAGCTTTCTGTTCTTGAGCTTTGTGATGAAGAGTGGACAAAGGCTAAATCTCTTAAAGAGATGAAAGTTCTGATGGAAGACTGCATGAAGTGTCATTTATACAGAACAAGAACCAAAATTGTTTTCGGAGAAGGTAATCCAAATGCAAAATTAGTTGTAGTTGGCGAGGCTCCCGGTGAATCTGAAGATCTTCAGGGAATGCCATTTGTTGGTAGAGCAGGGCAGCTTCTTACTAAGATCCTTGAAGCAATTAATTTTAAGCGCGAAGATATTTTTATATGTAATATTTTAAAATCGCGTCCACCGTCAAACAGAAATCCTGAGCCTGAAGAGATCGATGCTTGCATGCCATATCTACATAAGCAGCTTGATCTTATCAAGCCGAAGTTCATTCTTGCATTAGGTACTTTTGCTTCTCAGTCATTGCTTGGTACAAAGGAGCCGCTTGGAAAGCTTAGAGGAAAGTTTCACGATTACCGGGGCATTAAGCTCATGGTTACATATCATCCGGCTGCATTGCTGAGAAATCCAAACTGGAAAAAACCAACCTGGGAAGATGTTCAGCTTCTCAGAAAAGAATATGATAAGGCAGTAAAGTAGATCAATTTAAAATTTTTATTAAGCATTAATGGCAAAGACGAGATACGTTCAAAAAGAAGAGAATAATGCTCCTAACGATAATTACTTTGGAAAGGGTAACGGCAGGACTATAGATATGCAGCCGCCTCAGGCATTGGATCTTGAATCAAATGTACTAGGCGCTATCTTAATAGATAATGATGTTCTCAATAATGTTACCGACCTTCTCGATGTAAAATATTTTTACTCCAGAAAAAATTCTTTTATTTATCAGGCTATAATAAACCTTACTGAAAAGAATGAGCCTATCGATCCTGTTACACTGATCGAAGAACTGAAAAAAATTAAAAAATTCGAAGAAGTCGGCGGTGCTGATTATATAATGGATGTTATTAATTCCGTTTCTACATCTGCAAACTCAGTTAAATATGCTCAGATAATCTATGAAAAATATTTACTGCGAAGCCTTATCTCTATCTGTTCTGATGTAACAGAGAAATGTCTTGATCCATCTACAAGTACTTATACGATCCTTGATGAAGCTGATAAGCAGTTCCTTGATGTTTCATCAACGCTCTCAAAGAAAAAAATTATTTCTGTCAGCTCTGAGATAGATAAGCTTGTCAATGAACTTGCAGAAAGAAGAACGAGCAAGTATGTAACAGGAGTACCGACAGGTTACTCAATGCTTGATGATATGACAGGAGGCTTTCAGAACTCTGAATTGATAATCATAGCCGGACGACCTTCACATGGAAAAACTGCATTTGCAATGAACATAGCAAGAAATGCTTCTATAATTTCAAAAAAGAATATTGGCATATTCTCTCTGGAAATGTCTTTTAAAGAGCTTCTAATCAGAATGCTTTCAACAGAAGCAAAGATAAACGGACAGAGATTAAAGATAGGAAAATCATCCCCTGAAGAATGGAATAAACTCGCTTCAACATATCATAAGCTGAAAACTAATATCTTTATTGACGATTCAAGTTCATTGTCTATTTTTGAGATCAGGGCAAAGGCAAGAAGAATGAAGAAAGAAAATAATATCGATATGATTATCGTCGACTATCTTCAGCTTGTAAAAGGACCTGAATCTTCTGAACGAAGAGATCTCGAAGTTGGTTATGTTTCAAGAGGTCTTAAAGCTCTTGCTAAGGAGCTTGATATACCTGTAGTTGCATGCGCCCAGCTTAACCGGGGAATTGAAGGCAGAGGAAAGGAAAAAATGCCGGTGCTTTCTGACCTGAGAGAATCCGGTTCTATCGAACAGGATGCTGACGTTGTTATATTTGTTCACCGCCCTATAATGGGTATTAAGGTAGATCCTCTCCAGCCTGACTATGAAGAATTAAAAAGGAAAGCAGAAATTATTATCGGTAAGCAAAGAAACGGACCGACAGGACATCTTCAGAATTTTATTTTCTTAAGCGAGTATGCTCTCTTCGCACAGAATGATAAAGCTCCTGTTATAGATATTTCCGAACCGGGTGACGCAGGATTTTAAAAATATCATCATAAAATATAATGATCACAAAAGCGCAAAATAAAAATAACGTAAAGCGATTTGGAAATGGCAAACAGACTATAATGTTTGCTCATGGCTATGGTTGTGATCAGAATATGTGGAGATTTGTTACTCCGGCATTTGAGAAGGACTATGATATTATAATATTTGATCATGTTGGCTCAGGAAAATCAGATGAGCGCGCATACGATTTTCAAAAATACAGTTCACTGAGCGGGTATGCCGATGATGTTATCGAATTATGCGACGAGCTTCATTTAAAAAATATAATATTTGTTGGTCATTCTGTCAGCAGCATGATAGGAAGTTTGGCATCAGTTAAGCGTCCTGATCTTTTCAAAGATCTGATCATGATCGGTCCATCACCTTGTTATATAAATGATAACGAATATTACGGAGGTTTTGAGAAAAAAGATATTGATGGATTGATCGAAATGCTTGAAAGTAATTATCTGGGTTGGTCCAGCTACATAACTCCGATTATAGCAGGAGAACAGGATAAGCCTGAGTATTCAGTCGAATTGAATAACAGCTTTTGCAGAATGAATCCTGAAATTGCAAGACATTTTGCTAAAGTAACATTTACAGGAGATAACAGAAGTGACCTGTCTAATGTTACAACTCCGACATTGATCATTCAATCTGATCCCGATGTCATTGCTCCAGTAAAAGTAGGAATGTATGTCCACGAAAAAATTAAGAACAGCAAATTCGAGCAGCTTAAATCCCCCGGGCATTGCCCGCATCTTACCTCCCCTGAGCAAACCATCAGATCTATAAAATCCTATCTTAGTAATTAAGTTGAAAAAAGTTCAATATACAGAACCCCCCGATCATTATGATAGTTCTCCTTGCGGATACATAACAATAAGTTCTGATTGGTTGATTGTTAGTGTAAACGACACATTACTTAAATGGCTACATTTAAAAAGAGAAAATGTATTAAATAAGATCTTATTTCCTGATCTTCTTGATATGGGCGGAAAAATGTATTTTGAAACTCACATGATGCCCTTGCTGCAAATGGATGGAAAAGTTTCTGAAATAAACATGGAGTTAAAAGGTGAAGGACAGTTACGGATACCCGCACTTATCTATGCAAATCGAATATTAGTGAAAGACGGTGGCACGCCTTTTTATAGAATATCTGTAATTGATATCTCTCAGCGAAAGCAGTATGAAAAAGAATTACTCATAGCACGTAAAGAAGCTGAAGAGACTTCAAAAAAATTAAAGCAGATAAATCAGGAACTGGAACGCTTTGCATTTATGGCTTCTCATGATCTGCAGGCTCCGCTGAATACTATTTTAAATATGGTACAGCTGATTGAAAGAAGAAAGCTTCTGGAAACCGGTTCTCAAGCGGAGGAAATGTTCTCTTACATTGTGCAAAATACAACCCGTATGCGTACAATGATAAATGATCTGCTTGAATATTCTAAACTGGAGACAAAGACCACTGATTTTAAATTGGTATCTTTAAATGAAGTATGCAGTCAGGCACTAGAATTTCTTAGTGATGAGATAAAATTAAACAAAGCTGTATTTGATATCCCTAAATTACCTGAAGTATTAGGTATTAGATCTCATCTCGTACGTCTGTTTCAAAATCTTTTTTCAAATTCAATAAAGTACCGGTTGGAAATTGCTCCTAAAATTAATGTTACATGGAAAGAAGCCGGCGGATTTTATACTATAAATATTGCTGATAATGGTATCGGCTTTGAACAAAAGCTTGAGCACAAGATCTTTGAGTTTATGGAGAGACTTCACTCTGATGAATATGCTGAAGGAACAGGTATAGGGTTGTCTTCCTGCAAAAAGATTGTTGAAATGCATGGCGGTCATATTGGAGTTAATTCAGTCGCCGGAAAAGGCGGTACTTTTTATTTTACTATTCCCAAAGTTCAGGAGAATCTTTAACAACATTATTCCATGACCTTTCTGTAATATATCCAGTTATTTAATTGCTTTGCGCCTAAGTTTTCATAGAATGCAATTGCCTTAAGATTCCAGTCGAGAACGCACCATTCCATTCTTCCGCAACTCTTCTTTTTCGCAATATTCTCCAGCTTATTAAAAAAATACATTCCGATACCATTCCTTCTGTGAGTTTCGCTAATAAATATATCTTCAAGATATAGCGTTTTTTTAGCCAGAAACGAAGAATAAGTAAAAAAATAAATCGCATATCCTACAAAACTTTCTCCGTCTTTTGCGAGTAGAATATTAAGTAGCGGTTTTTTCCCAAAAGCATCTTTAATAAGTCTTTTATAAGCATCTTCAGTCGGCGGTTCAAGCTTTTCAAATACTGCAAGCTCATTTAAAAGTCTTTTTATTTCTTTAGAATGCTTTTCTTTTGCGCGGATAATTTTTACTGGCATATGGATGTTTAATGAATTAATGAGTTTAATATAGAATATTTAATAAATAAATTTAGTATAGAAGCATTACAAGAACTTTTGAATAATTAATATATGAATAGAAAAGATTTTTTAAGAGCTGCCGCATTATTAGGTTTGTCAGCAGGATTTGCTTCATCGGTTTTTGCAAAAGGAAGCAATTCAGGAATTGAAAAATTTCTAAACATAGCTGATGACTATGAAGATATGAAATGTAAAAAGATCCTGAAGTCATTCGATGTTTCCCTGGCAGATAAGAGCATGGGGGAGATCATGATAACTGTTGGAAGGTCTTTTCTTGATACTGAATATGTTGCATCCACACTTGATAAGAATACTAACAGCGAATCATTAGTCGTAATGGTAACAGGACTTGATTGCGTTACATTCGTTGAAAACTGTCTTGCTATGTCAAGATGCATTAAGTCAGGAAATACTGATTTTAAAAATTACAAAAAAGAGCTTACTGCTATAAGATACAGAAGCGGCACACTTGATGGCTATCCGTCCAGACTTCATTATTTTTCTGACTGGCTATATGATAACAATAAAAAAGGAATTGTAAGAGATATCACTCAGGAGATCGGCGGAATTGAGTACAACCGAACTATAAATTTTATGACTACACATCCTGACTCTTACAAGCAGCTTTCGAAAAGTGAAGACAATCTAAACGTAATGAAGTCTGTCGAGTATGAAATAAACTCAAGACAGATGTATTATCTTCCGGTTTCTACTCTTGATACATATTATGATAAGCTAGAGAGCGGGGACATCTATGGGATCACAACTGAGATCGACGGTCTCGATATTACTCATACCGGATTGATCTATAAGGAAGATGGAGTTACTAGAATACTGCATGCTTCTTCAAAATATAAAAAAGTTCTTATTTCTGATACAGATGTGAAAGGATATATAATGGGAAATAAAAAACAGAATGGACTAATAGTCTCCCGTCCTTTATAACCCAAGGAATTATAAAGTAATGATCTAAGTTATCTTAGAGTGAATTTAACCTTAAGATTTGATACAAATTTTTTCTGAGTATGGTATAACCTGCATAATATGTTACCTTATCGGCGCGATTCCTTTTGCTTACCTTGTTGTCAAAAGAAGACATGATTTTGATATAAGATACAAAGGCAGCGGCAACGTAGGTGCTATGAATTCTTATGAAGTCACTCAATCAAGAAATACCGGAATAATAATCCTCATTCTTGATATGATCAAAGGAATTTTTCCTGTTTTTTACCTTTTAAATTTTACTACATATAATTTAAATCAGCTTCTTCTCCCATTCATTTTAATAATTTTCGGTCATAACTTTTCGATCTTTATGAAGTTCAAAGGAGGAAGAGGACTTTCCACATCTGCAGGGGAAATGTTGGTTCTCTGCTTTCCTTTATGCGCGCTGTGGATCGCAATTTATTATGTTATAATTAAATTTATAAATCAGAATGTTCATGTTGCGACTGTTATAGCATCAGTTCTGTATCCGCTTCCGGTTATCTTTTTCTTTCCATTACTTAGAAAAACAGGATTTATTCCTGCAGAGAAAATGAATTCTTTCACTTTAGAATTTTTATTTGCATTCTGTTCATCCTGTGCAATTATTATATTATTGAAGCACATCAGCCCAATCTACGAATTAATAAAAAATTATACATATGAGCGCAAATCCAAAACTTAAAACAGTTGAAGAACTCGATGAGATGGCAAGACAGATCAGACGGGATATTATTAATATGCTGTTGATCTCAAAGTCAGGTCACTCAGGCGGTCCGCTGGATATGGCAGATATTTTTACTGCCTTATACTTTAATAAAATGAATATCGATAATGAGCAGCCATTTAAAGAAGACAGGGATTATTTCTTTGTATCTATAGGGCATATAGCTCCTGTTTGGTATGCAACGCTTGCTGAAAGAGGATATTATCCAATTGATGAAATGAAGACGCTTAGAAAGATAAATACTCGTCTTCAAGGTCATCCTGCTCCGCTTAAGACTCACGGCTTGCCGGGGGTTGAGATCGCATCAGGTTCGCTTGGTCAGGGATTATCAATAGCTGCAGGAGTAGCGCTTGGATTAAAGCTTGATAAGAAGCCGAACCATGTTTATTGTGTGCTAGGTGATGGAGAGCTTCAGGAAGGGCAGCTATGGGAAGCAATAATGACAGCAGCTCATCATAAGCTTGATAACCTGACAGTAATTGTTGATAAAAATGATTGCCAGATCGATAACCGAGTTCAGGAAGTTTTAAATATGGATGATATGACTGCGAAATTCAGAGCATTCAATTTTGAAGTAATTAATATTGACGGACACAATATGAAAGAAATCCTTGATAGTATTGACAGTGCAAAAGAAATGAAAGGTAAGCCAACAGTTATCATTGCTCAGACATTTATGGGTAGAGGTGTTTCATTCATGGAAGATAATTACAAATGGCATGGGGTACCGCCGAACGAAGAGCAGGGAGCTCAAGCATTAAAAGAATTAAAGCCTACTAAATACCCTGATTTCGTATAATACTTTGAAAGTTTCAGATCAATAGCTATAAAAAAAGTGATCAGGATTAATCCTGATCACTTTTTTAATTTCTAAAAACTCAGATGTAAATATTAAAGATCTATTATTTCCTCTGAAACTTCTCTTCTTCAAGTGTGAAAACAAGTGAAAGTCTGTGAGTATTGCCCAGCTGTTCGGTGCCGTCAAACTTTGCAAATGAATAGTCAATATTAAGTTTAGGAAGCTTTATTCCTGCACCTAAAGTAAGATTTCCAAGATCGTTATAGCCGGTTCTGATGCTTATCAGATTCTTAAAAGTATATTCAATACCTGCATGAAGATCCATGCTTACAGGTCCGATATTTGCATTCGCAGATGATTTTCTTCCTTCAAATCTGAAGTCTACATCAACTGCAGGAGTGATGACTCCTTTTAAAAAATCAATAGAGTAAGCAGTTCCTATCTTTGCAGTTGGTGTAATGGTTTCTTTTTTCCCTGTTGACCATGAAAGATATGTAGTTGTAATGTCCTGCAGATTTGCTCCTAATGTCAGTCTTCCGAATGGATTGTAGAATGCGCCAACGTCAAATCCTAAACCCCATGCTGATGCATCAGCAATATTTCTTCTTATTATTTTAAGATTTGCGCCGTATGAAAATTTCTCGGACTGCTTTTTAGAATATGTTATGTAAAAAGCATAATCTGTTGTATTGAATGTTGTGATCAGGCTTTCATCAAGTCTTTCACCCGGATCAAGTATTCCATTCCCGTTAAGATCTATAAGTGCATTTCTGGTATCCTGTATATCATCAACACCCATTCTTATAACGCTTAATCCAAGTGAAGCATTTTTTCCAAATGGAATTCCAACAGAGCCGTAATCATAATTTACTAAAGAACCGAATCTCTGATCATGCATTAATGAAAACTGAGGATAATTTATTCTTGAAAGTGAAGCGGGATTCCAGTAGCCTGCAGTTACATCGTTAACAACAGCAACGTATGCACCGCCCATTCCTAAAGGTCTGCCGCCAACTCCGATAGAAAGGAATTCGCCTGCATATTTGTTCTGCGCCTGAGATGTATTAAATAAAAATAATAAGGCAGGGATTAAAAGAATATAATTAATCTTTTTCATTGTATAAATTTAAGTTAGCCGGATATAAAAATAGTATCAGTTTGGTTCTATATTGGAGGTTTGCTTTAAATAATATTAAGAAATTCTAAAGAATTGTCAATACTAAATCATTATCAAAATCACTGATTTCAGGTGTTTATATGTTCTTTTTAAATATAAAGAAGTCCAAAATCCTGATAATTATTAACAAATAGATTATTCAGTTAGTTCAGAAGAGTATTTTTGATTTTATTGAATAAAATAGGAGTTCAAAACTACTTCATCTTTCACGTCGAAATATCCGAGAACCTGACCCATGGAATTAGTGTATTGGATATTTTTTAAATGATAATCGCGTTTTAATATTCCGACTTTTGAATAAAAATCAAAAAGGACAATATTAGTATCAGGAATTCCTCCTAATAGATTTTGTCTTTGGATCTTAATGCAATTAAAATTTCCTGTGAGTGAGTTAACTGTTTCATAGCTCAGATATTTTTTATACTGATCTGTAATTGCATCTATCTTTCTGAAAAACCACATTAACCCCGGAACAATAGGAAATTGAAGGCATTTCAGATCGGGAGCTATCTGATTTTCTGAATTATCGCCCGAAGCAAAATTGATCAATGTCCTTATATCTTCGAATGACTTTCCGTTATACAGAATATGTGAACCATTTAAGCTGAAAGGACCAAAACCTGTTCCTTCAACATTTGTCGAACTGCATAATAAACCTGAATCGATCTGTCTGAAGTATTCAATGCTTGTATATGCATGAGCAGTCGATGAATGATCAGTCTTGTATATTTTATAAGTTACTCCGTTTATTACCGTGTCATTCTTTAAAACAGAAAATCCATTCTCAATAAGTGTATCGGTATTAAAATAATGCTTAATAGAATCCGGTCTGATATTAAAAACGAAATTTCTTGTAGTGTGAAACCAGTTTGAATTATTTGTAAATGGATATTTGAAATTTGTAGAAGTATCCTGTTGTACCGGCGAAACTATATTCTCACTTTTGCATGAGGATATAGAACAAGAGATTACAATTGCTGCAAAAAGAGATATTATTATTTTAAACAGATATTTCAGTTTTAACATATTCAAGAATAGTTTTTCGTCAAATCAAAACTTATGAAATCTTTGCGCCTTTGCGGGTTTGCGTGAAAATATATTTCAAAACTATGCCTTCTCTTCCCATATAACAGCTAAATTTACTATTACATCAACTGCCTTTTGCATATCCTGTATCGATATCCATTCCTGTTTTGAATGTATTCCATGCTGACCGGCAAATATATTAGGGCACGGAAGTCCCATAAATGAAAGCCTGCAGCCGTCAGTACCACCACGTATAAGATCAAGATTTGGCTTTATTCCGGCTCTTGTCACTGCCTCAAGCGCATACTCTACAACTTGCGGAGTTTCTTTAAGAATATATTTCATATTCCTGTATGATTCTTTAACAATAAATTCAAATGTTGTTCTTTTATATTTTGAACAAACATCTTCTGCGATCTTTTTTAATTGTTCTTCTTTTTGTAATAGTCCGTCATTTTCAAAGTCTCTTACTATAAACCTGATCTCCATTTTTTCAACACCACCAGTCATGGAAACAGGATGGATAAATCCTTCGCGCCTTTCAGTTGTTTCCGGTGAAAGTGATTTTTTTGGAAGGGCTGCAACTATTTCAGATGCAATTTTCACCGAATTTTCTAAAATATCTTTGGCATATCCCGGATGTGTGTTAAAGCCTCTAATAATTATAGAAACTGAATCTGCAGAGAATGTTTCATCCTCAATGTTACCGACCGTTCCTCCATCAAGAGTGTAGCCGAAATCTGCTCCAAGCTTTTTCAGATCTACTTTATCCACTCCCTTTCCAACCTCTTCATCAGGAGTGAAAAGTATTTTTATAGTGCCATGCTTTACATCAGGATTTGAAACGAAAAAATTAACTGCATCCATAATTTCGGCAAGACCGGCTTTATCATCAGCGCCAAGTAAGGTAGTTCCGTCAGAAGAAATGATATCGTGTCCGATCTGGGACTTTAGTTCAGAATGTTCTTTTTCAGTGATTATTTGTAAATTATCTCCCGGAAGGGTAATATCTCCTCCCTGGTAATTTTTGTGCACAACCGGCTTTACATTTTTACCACTGCTCTCGGGAGATGTGTCAACGTGAGAGCAAAAGCAGATAACAGGTACATTTTTATCACTATTTGAAGGAAGAGTGCCATAAACATATCCGTGTTCATCAAGCTCAGCATCTTTGATACCAATGTCCAGAAGTTCTTTTACTAATATTCTGCTCAGGTCTTTTTGTTTTTCAGTAGTTGGAAATGACTCTGAATTCAGATCAGACTGAGTATCAATCTGTACATATTTCATAAACCGTTCTGAACACGTATACCTGATATTATATTTTGGCATTAATTTTTTTTCTTTTAAAATATAAATATGTTCCTTATGTTTCTATATAAAAGCATTGCGGAACAAAATCACAGGTTTTAATTATAATCATAAACAACTAACCCTTACATGAAAAAAATCATTTACGTAATTCTCAATTCTATTCTATTTTTTAACATTTCCAAAGCTCAGTCGATCACAGAAACTGAAATATTCAAAAATACTTCAGGAGTTGCAATCGATCCATATGGCGTTCAGTATGATAAGAATGGCAACTGGGCATTTCTGCAGACGGATAATTCTGATCCTAATATTTACAGATCGAGAATAATAAGCAATAAATTCACTTCAGACTGGTATGAAAATCTAAGTGATGTAGGTAAATATGATGGTAATGGAAATCTTTTTTCATTTGCAAATAAAATGAAAACTGATGGCTCTTATGAGATTGAATCTTTTACTATGATCTCAAACGGAGTTGCAGGTTCTCAGTTCGAATATGTTGATCCGTATAATTCGTTTGTTAATTCCAGCGGAGAGTATGAATTTATTTATAAGCGAAACGGCAATTTTTATATTGGCAGACAAATAAATGGAAAGCTTTCTGAAACAGGACCATACGATAATATAAAATATGTATACAAATCAGTATACAATGGTATCGGCAGCGGAGATAGAGGTGAAGGCGACGGTGTAAGAGAAGAAAAAATAATGATAGAAAAGCCATCAGGTCAGGGCAATAACAATTTAAGCAGTATCAATGATGGTGGTCCGAATGATCAGTTTTTCAGAGATGCAAATGGTAATGTTGGTTATATTCTACAGAAAAATGGAAGCACTGCTATTCAGTTTGGCGATAACAGGATGGAAACTATTTTTGCTGATATAAATGAAGCCAGCTTTCAATATGATAACAATAAGGATATGGTTTATATAGGCAAGGACAGAACAGATTATTCATACAATGGCTTTCAGACTTTAGTTACAAAAAATAATAAATACATGGTACACGGAATTATCAACACTCCTGTGATTTTTATGAGTGATAATTCTCCGGTTTTTTCAGCAACCGATTCTTTAAATGAAACAACTTATTTAAGCAAATTATACAAGGGAGATAAGGAAGTTCCGGTTTATCGTGATGCTTCCAGAACAAAAAAAGTGAACGGGTTTACTTCAGGTATTTCCGATATCACAATAAGTAATGGGAAAATTTATTTTACCGGTACAAATACTATTATCGGGAGAAAAAGTAAAAGTTTTCCTGATGGAGAATTTACTTCAAAAGGATCCCTAGTAGTTGACGGAGTTATGGGACCGGAGCTTGAAAACTTATCAATGATCAAAAGAAGCTCTACAGGAAAATATTTATATTCTTATATGCCTGATCATAACAAATCTCAGTACTCATTGTTTACAGGCATGAACTCACCGGAAATAGTAATTGATAAAGGCTACAGTTACTTTACTGATTATGATTTTATACCTGGTACAAATAATTTTTATGCTGTTGCCTCAAAAGATGGTAATTATGATAAGGGTCTTCCCGGAAAATCATATGTGTATATAAATAACAAGATGGTCGGGGAATATGAAGCATTAAGCAGCGGGACAAATTTTGACCCTAATTCATACAGTGTTATACGCTTTGCCCCTAATGGAGACTATGCATTTGGAGGCGCTAAATCATTTGGTGATACCTGGATATATAATGTATATACAAAAAATGGAATGGTTAAAGTTGATAAAAGCAGTGCTGCCGGCTTAGGTGACTTTAATTCGGTTGATTATCTTTATTTCACACCTTCAAATAAGCTTTTCTATATTGGAGGAGTTAATACTTCAGAAGCATTAAATTTTGCAATGAAGAGTTATGTTGTCTACGATGGTAAAGTACTTGATAAATATTATGACAATATTCAGGATCTCAACTACAACCAATCAGATAACACAATAAATTTTAAAGGTGTAAGAGATAATGCAGTTTATAATGTTAAAGTAAATTTGTAATTCACTTTCTAATATCTCCCCCTTGCTTGAAAGGGGGAGATATTTTAATACTAAGTTTTCACTTCCATTCCACTTCCTTTAAACCATCATCTTTATATTCAAACACTGCCGCATTATCTTTATCAGTTCTAATAGTTTTTATATTATCAAGCTTATATCGTTCAAGAATTATATCTGAAGGATGATTAAAACGGTTAAACTTTCCGCATGAAATAACTGCATAGTCAGGATGTACTTTATCTATAAAGGGAATTGTAGATGAAGAAAAGCTGCCATGATGCGGTGATTTGAGTATGTCACATTTTAAAAATTCACCATACCTGCTTGCAATATTCTCTTCTGCAAATTTCTCGACATCTCCTGAAAATAAGATTGAGGTGTTCTTATATGAAAGCTTAAAGACCAATGAGCCATTGTTGAGATTATTTCCAACTGTCATTCCATCGGAATTTATAAAATCAGAATTGGGAAACATAAAGTATAATCTTATATCTTTAAATGAATTATCAATAATGCCCGATCGTATAGTTTCTCTTCTTATATTCTTAACAGATATCAGGCTATCAATAGAATTCATATAATCTGTTTCAGATCTTTGACCACTGTCATAGATCTTTTCTACCGGCATGTTTTCCAGAAGATATTTCAAACCTCCGATATGGTCCATATGCAGGTGTGAGATAATCAAAAGATCAATCTTATTTATCCCGTTCCTTTCCAAATAGGGTAAAATTGATCTCTCTCCGCTGTTCACGATCATAGAGTTCATACCGCAATCGACTAAAATTATCTTATTCTCACTAGTTTTAATAATAGAACAATCGCCCTGACCTATATCTAGAAAAGTTATTTTTAAATCATTATCAGAAAGATTATGAAAAAAAAGAAATAGGACGCAAATTATTAGTGCAGGAGAAAAGTATTTTAAAGCTTTCTTAGTAACAAAAAGAATGCTGAAGAAAATTACATAATAAGCTATAGCAGAGTAGATATCTATATGCGAAAATTTAACTGATGAAAAGCTGAATTTCGATGAGTACGATATAAAAGCCAGCAAACTTTTTAATAAATAAAAATTTACAGCAGCAATTATTCCTGCTAATTGGGATGAAACAAAAGATATAAGTATTTGAAATATTCCGATCGCCAGTGAAAAATTTGAAACAGGAATAGCAATTATGTTTGTAAAGAATGAAACTAAAGAAATTTTTCCGAACATTGATAAAGCAAAAGGCAGAGTCCCCGCAACAGCAGCAAAAGTTACCAATACCAGTTCAATTACCCTGATAGTATAATCATGAAATTTGTTCTGAGCTTTATCTTTTAGTTTGCTGATAAAAAGTATTTCAAGCCTGTTATGCACGAGAATTATTGAAGTCAAAGATGCAAATGACAATAAGAAACCATTATCAAAGAGCTGCTTCGGATCGATGAGAAGTATTACAATTGCTGATACTCCTATTATATTTAGAAATGCCGGCTTTCTTTGCAATATAATAGCAATTAAAATAAGAGATCCCATTATTGTAGCTCTAACTATCGAAGGGGATACTCCTGTAAAAAAGCAGTAGTAGATCAGCAGAATGATAGTTATTGATATTCTTGGTTTGAGCGGTATTCTTAAGAGAGATAGAACTATAGTTATTATCAGAATAATGTAAACAACATTCAGACCTGAGACTGCAATTATGTGAGCTGTACCCGTATCAATGAATTCCTGCTTAACTTCTTCTGTAAGATCACTTCTTATTCCTGTTATCAAACCGTTTAAAAAAGCTCCTTCATTGCCCGGAATATTTCTGCTTATCTGTTCAAAGACATAATATTTTAAAGGATAGATCAATTTCTGGTAAAAGAAATTGAGATTATTACCCGAAATATATTTTATTTCAGAGCAGTCATTATTAGTAAAAAGCTTATCTATATTATGAAGCTGCAAATATTTGCTGTAATCAAATTCACCCGGATTTCTTTCAACTGCGCCGTCATGCAAATAACCCGGAACGGAAATCTTGTCTCCTGCTTTGAGCAGAGGAAGCTTTATCTTATCCTGCTCTTCTTTATTATTTAAAACCGGTTTGTATGATGTCAGAAGAATATTTCCGCTTATACTTAGAGTATCGTTTTCTGTAATTACTTTCTCGCAAATTAAAGGAAATTTCACGCGGTTCGAATCATATTGAGGTATATCATTTACGATACCAACAATATTTATCGATCTTTTCGGATACATATCCGGAACATGTGATAAATATGAATCCGATTGGCTGCTAAATGAAGATCTGAGTACACCCAGGGAAAATATCATCATAAATATCATCAATGAGATGATCACAGCTTCGGAGTTATTTTCGCTATTTCCTTTTCTGTTCGAAAAGATGATAAATGCTAAAAGTAAAAGTATTAAAGAAGTAATAACAGCAGCAGTTATTCCGGGTGATATAATTTTTGTTAACCAGGAACTAAATAATATTCCGCATATAAATAATACAGCAAACTTCAGCGCAGGATAATTATTTAATCTCATGCAAAAAATTTAGTATTTACAACTTAAAGAGGATATAATTAAGATTCAATTAAAAGTTAGTTCTTATTGTTTTTGAGATCCCAAAAAAATTGTTATATGAATACAGAAATCCCATGAGCTGTTGGAGAGCTTAGGAAAATATAATAAGTTTAATATTTAAATTTTATGTCAGAAGACAGAAAATAACAATAAAAAAATATTTGTTACCCCCGTACCCTTATTCATT
>JBBRMY010000031.1:0-20599 GCA_038230595.1 Ignavibacteria bacterium | reverse complement strand
TTTGATCAAACATCGGGAAAGTCTTTAACGTATAATGATATATTCGAAAAAGGAAGCGAAAGAGCTCTTGACCGGCTGGTCGAAAAAAAGTTCAGGCAGGTAAAAGGCCTTAAGCCTTCGGAAAAGCTGACAGATGACGGCGGACTTTTTGAAAATCATATTGAGCATAATGATAATTTTTCTGTTTTTAAGGATGGTATAAGATTTTATTATAATAGTTATGAAATAGCTTCTTATGCAGCCGGACCAACAGAGCTGTTATTCAGCTGGGCAGAACTGGGAGATCTTGTCAACAAAAATTTAAAAAAGTAAAACACATTTATATGGGTGATCTACAAGAAAAACTTAATGAAGTAAAATCAAACGAATCATTTCTTGAGAAGATTAAGAGATGGATACCCGGCTATGACGGATATGTGAACAGAGATAATTCCCGAGAGCTTGATACAATGCTCAGGAACAAGCTGGCTGAAATGCTCGAAGTTAATAAGACTGTAATTAAGAATGTAACTTTGAACCTCTCTAAGAACGGAAAGCTTTTCCAAACCGCTGATATTGAGAAGATCGATAAAAAAAATGAAACAGTGATAGGAAAGCTTAAGTCAGCTTCTCGCGGTTACAGCGGAGCATTTGATGTAAAAAAGATAAAGGAAGCTGAGCTTAATAAAATTTATGAATTCGATACATGCCTGCTTTCAGATGTTACTAAAATAAATAAGATGTTTGAAGAGCTTCAGACAATGAGCGATGCAAACAATGATATTTCAATAAATATAAAGCAGATCTCTTCTACTCAGGATTACATTTTAAAAATGTTTGACGAAAGAGAAATGCTTTTGAAAAATTAAAATTTATATTCGGCATGCAGTGCAGACGTGCTGCATAACATCTCATCAATAACAAAAAACGATAAAACTAAAAATCAATAAAACCATATGGCACTTATAGATGTAATTCAATTTTTTGACGAAACAGGAAAAGTAATAGTTCACAGAGAGCCGCAGGATGGTTCATCTGCAATGAGACTCGGAACACAGCTTATAGTTCAGGATGGACAAGCTGCTCTTTTTTACAGAGACGGGAAAGTTCTTGATGAATTTTCAGCAGGAAGACATACTCTGACAACAGAGAACATTCCGTTCCTTACAAAGCTTATCTCACTTCCGTTCGGAGGTACGTCTCCGTTTCAGGCACAGGTGTACTTTGTTGCTTTGAAAAAATTCATAGATTTGAAATGGGGGACAAAATCGCCTATCAATTTCCGTGATTCAGAGCTTAGCTTTATCCAGTTAAGAGCATCCGGCAAATTCTCGATTCGCATTAGTGATCCAAAGTTATTTATGCGTGAGCTTGTAGGAACTCAGGGACTTTATTCTACGAATGAAGTCGAAGACTATTTAAGGGACCAGATCGCATCAAGACTGAACACCGTTCTTGGGAAGAATCTTAAAACAATGTTTGATCTCGGCCAAAATTATCCTCAGATCGAAGCCGGAGTGAAAGCTGAAGTTTCGGATTTCTTTAACTCAATGGGTATTGAACTTACAGATCTTATTATTATAGGTATTATTCCACCGGAAGAAGTACAGGATAAGATAAACGAAAGAAGCTCTATGGGAGCGCTTGGAAATCTTGATCAATATATGAAATATAAAACTGCCATCTCAATAGAAAAGGCAGCTGAAAATGAAGGCGGAGCAGCAGGCATTGGTACGGGACTTGGAGCAGGAATGGCAGCAGGTTCAATGATGTCCAATATGATGGGACAATCAATGCAGAATAATAATCAGAATCAGGGTGGCAATGCGCCTGCAGTAAAAATGTCAGCAGATGAAATAATGAGCACAATAGAAAAGCTTGGTAAGATGAAGGAAGGAAACTTAATAACACAGGAAGAATTTGATGCAAAGAAAAAAGATCTTTTAGCAAAATTGTAGATAACTAGTTTTATAAACATTAATGTTTTTTATAGAGACGCGACGCTCGCGTCTCAGGTAATAAGAGAAAATGAGAGAGTTGAAATAAATTACTCATGTGATTGGTGAGACGCCAGCATGGCGTCTCTACGTTGAATGAATCGTCAGTTGTAAACAAAAACATGGACGTAACAACAATAATAAAATGCCCTCAGTGCGGCGGTGAAAATACCGTTCCTGTAGATGAAAAATTTTTTCAATGCCAGTTTTGCGGCTCGGCAGTATATGTCGATAAGAGCAAGGTTGTTTCTCACTTCGTTATTAACTGTAATTTCAAAAAAGAAGAAGCTGAAGGAAATCTGCGAAGATGGATGGCAGGAAATTTTCAGGTTAAAGATCTGGATAAAAATGCTCAGATAACCCAATCAAGCTTTTATTATTTCCCGATGTGGTATTTTAAAATGAAAAATGGTTCCGGAGAGAAAATATATCTGCAGCCCGCAACTTCAACTTCAATTTCGGAAATAAAAAAGATCAGCATACCTGCAGGTAATATGAAAGTCTTTAGTAAAGAGGAATTTAATGAAAAAGATTTTGTAACTCCTGATGTAATTTATAACTCTGCAAAAAGCTGGCTGCAGGAAACAGGTGTAAACACAGAGCAGCTTCAGGAATCTGATCTTGTACATATTCCTTTTTATCAGTTTTATTATAATTATAAAGGCGCTCAGTATACAGCAATTATTGAGGCTTCTTCCGGAATGGTTTATTCTAATCTATGGCCTGTAAAAAATGAAGCTCCATTCAGAGCTGTCTTTGGAATTGCCATCTTTACCTTTTTTGCAGCCAGCATTCTTGCTTACGGATTGGGATACATGTTGAGTAAAAATGGGGGTATGGAAGGCATGGTTTTTGGAGAGTCGATCAAAGTTGCACTATATCTCGCAGCATCTGTACCTTTGATCATGATCGCATATTTCATTGCTAAAAAAGTTTAATAATAAATGTTGGGGCGGAACTTGTCCCACCCTTTATTGAAAAAAAATTAATGGAATCAACAACTCAACCCGTACAAGTAAAAAAGCCAAAGGTTATCCGTGGTATAACTTGTCCATCTTGCGGTGGCGAACTGGACATTAAAGAGGGGATCCGTTCCTTTAACTGCAAGTACTGCAAAACTCTTCTTATTGTAAAAAGCGCTACCGGACCATTAAAATATTATGTTCCGAAAAAAGTTACTCGTGATGATGCTATCAATCGTGCTTATAACTGGATGGATAAAGGCATCTCAAAAGCTAAAGGCTTAAAGAGCAATTCCAAGATCGATGAAGCTTTTTTAGTTTACATTCCATACTGGAGAGTGAGAGCAGATATAGTCGGGTGGGTTTTTGGTCAGGAGAAAAGAACGCGGTCGTCTGGAAATTCAACAACGACATATTATGTAGATGTTGAAAAAGAGATCCAAAGCACTTTTGACAGAACTTATCCTGCATGTGATGTTGCAGAGCTTGGAGTAAAGCATGTTAATCTTACAGGTGACGATATTGAACCCGTAGAATTTGAAAAGCTTCAGCAGGAAGGCATGATGTTCAATGTTGTTTCATCTGAAGACGAAGTCCATAGCGTTGCAAAAGAATTGTTCTACAAGGAAACTGTCGGAAAGATAGATCTTTATAATATTTCCTTTGAGCATTATGATATTGTCAGGGATGATATTAATATTGTTTATTATCCGCTTTGGGTCGTGAGATATAATTTTAACAACAGAGTGTATCAGGTAATAGTTGACGGAGAGGACGGCAGCATTTGTTACGGAAAAGCTCCCGGCTCAAACATGTTCCGTGCTGTAACCGGAATTTTAGGTACAGCAGCCGGAATGTTTTTTATCACATTTTTCAGTCTGTTCGGTGCTGCATTAAGCGGTGGAAAAAATAGCTTTAAAATATTCGCA
Source organism: Ignavibacteria bacterium (assembly GCA_038230595.1). Lineage (GTDB taxonomy): Bacteria > Bacteroidota > Ignavibacteria > Tepidaquicellales > Tepidaquicellaceae > JBBRMY01. The sequence goes on along the minus strand of JBBRMY010000031.1, from coordinate 16,732 downwards.
GTTCTGGGCACTATCTCAATTTTTGTTGGTATTTTTATTTTAAAATGGTCATATAAAAAATTCAGATACGGCGGCGAGATAGAGGAAGGAACAGGAATGGAAAGTGCCGAAAAAAAAGATACAGTTAAATCTTTGACAAGCAGCATCAATCGTAGTGAAGCTGCAAGCATTGCCGGAAATGTAGTTTCTTCTGTTGCGATCGGAGCATTGCTCGGTTCATTTTTAAATTCACGGGATTAACAATGGCAGATTTTATTTTAGAAGCAGTTATATGTAAAAATTGCGGAAGTGGTTTAATGGTAGAAGTGAATGACAATATTACTTACTGTACTAATTGTGGCAGCGGATATGAGATAGAGGACGGTAATCTGAATCCTATCGAAATAAATTTTGCAGCAGCAGCTATAAGATCAGAAGGCGAAATTGTTTACAAGCCTTTCTGGCTAATGAAAGCAAACGTTAATGTAACTGACCGTCAGGCAGACGGTGGAATTTTCAAAAGTATGTTCGGAAAAGCTGACGGAACAGGAAGCGCTTCAGTGAATTTTTATATTCCTGCGTTTTATTGTGATGTAAATAAAATGAAAAGGATATCCATGGCATTCACAGCTGCAAACCCTGTCGCATCCCCGCAGAAGTATAATTCACCACTTATGGGATTTGCATACTCAAAAGATGATGCAAAAAAATTCTGTGAGTTTGTGCTTATAAGCATGGAAGCAGAGAAGAGTGACACAATGAAGACCTTCGGATATGAAATTACTTATAACGATATCTCGATCCTCGGAATACCTTTTTATAAGCATTCCAACGGCAGCCTTCAGGATGCAGTGCTGGGTGTGGAGCTATAAAGAGAAGTTATATGTGTTCTACTTTATTTCTTTTTAAATCAAAAAAATTATTTTTAACTTGGTAGAATTAGCAAAACATTATGCTAAAATCAAATAATTCGTCTTTACTATGAAAAGAAAAATTATTCATTTAATACAAAGCATTTTCCTTTCAAGAGGATTGTTTGTTACACATACAATGAGGCTTTTAGGTAGAAAAAGACGGATCGATATTACAGATAGAATGGACTATGTAAGAATGTCTTCATTGGATCTGATCTCGGAAGAAATTTATACCAGACAGCTCGAGGGAAACGTGGCAGAGCTTGGGGTTTATAAAGGAGATTTTGCAGTTAAGATCCATCAGGCTTTTCCTGAAAGAATTCTTTATTTGTTTGATACATTTGAAGGATTTAAACAAAAAGATATTGACCTTGATAAGCAAAACAATTATTCAACCGGTACACAGGATTTTTCAGATACAAATGTAGAATATGTATTAGGAAGAATGACTACCCCCGGGAATTGTATAGTGAAAAAAGGTTTTTTCCCGGGTACTGCAGAAGGAGTTAACGATAAATTTATATTTGTAAGTATCGATACAGATCTTTATCAGCCGATCTATGAGGGCTTAAAGTATTTTTATCCTTTGTTAAATCGCGGAGGATATATTTTTATTCATGATTTTAATAATGCAGGATATAAAGGAGCTCGTCAGGCAGTAATTAAATTCTGCGAAGAAAATGAAATAGGATATTTTCCCTTAAGTGATGGATGCGGCTCTGCTGTTATTTGTAAATAAAAAGAATGTGGATCGGTTATGCATAATTTGTATCTGCTTGATATTTAATTTTTACTCTTCCAAAAAAATTTTCTTAGAAAAATTCTCCTACTTTCCTTGATCTGCATGGACACAATAAAAATCTTCAGATATGAATTAACTTATAACGTTATCTCGATCCGCGGAATACCTTTTTATAAGCACTCCAACGGTAGCCTTCAGGATGCTGTGCTGGGAGTAGAGGTGTAATATGAGTATGATGTTTGATCAAATTAAAGAAAAATTCGAAGAGCAAATAGAAATAGATTTTAAACTTGAACTGTTGGAAAGTCACTACTATGCAAATTCTTTTGGTTCAGGATCATTGTTATATCGTATCAAAGGTAGAAATGTTAAAATAAATTACGATGGAAAGGAAGATCAAGTTGAATTGTTAATTTTATCCAAATCTAACCTGGATGTTTGGACAACAATTCAATCAACAAATCCTCATTATTTTATTGAAAATGTAAGATCAACCTTCTCATCTTTTTTAACTTCTTAAATTTTACATTTTAAATATAAAACTTTTTTTAACTACTTCTGATTTGAATTTCTCAGTGTTGATGGTAAACATATTGACAATAAAACTACTCCTACAATTATATTAAAAACGGCTACAGAACTATTTAAATTTAATAGTTTAACTACCAGATCGCCTATGTCCGGTATGTAATATAGAATCCCTACAAGCAAAAGAAGAGCTCCAAGAAATACAGCAAACTCCCGTGACCGTGCTCTTGCTGAAAGAAATATACCCGTTGCGCCAAGTGCTAAATGTATCACAGCATGTAACATGTTTGTAGAAAAAATACCGAATACAACCGGACTGAATAGCCCCCATACCCCTTCTAAAAATAAAAAAATACTAACGATCATTGTTAAGATATCGATCGATTGCTGCTTATATTTAACTTTTTCCATTTTAATCTTTTATAGTTTAAGTCAGTAAAAGAATATATAGTTCAAACTATTAATTCTAACAGACTTATTCCACATAAATTTAACTCGCTGCAACATTAAAATTCTACAGATTTATTCCGCCTGTAACTTCTATCCTCTGTCCGTTAATCCATTTAGCATCATCACTGCAAAGAAAAGCAACAACACCGCCGATATCTTCTGCAGCACCTACTCTTCCTAAGGCAGTTTGTGCTGAGAGAAATGTTTTAGACTGCGGATTGCTTCTGATCGCAGCATTATTGAAATCTGTTTCAATTGGACCTGGTGCAACTACATTAACAGTTATCTTTCTTGGACCCAACTCTTTTGCAAGATTTCTTGAAAGAACCTCGATGGCTCCTTTCATTGATGAATAAATTGAATAACCCGGAATAGCGAACCGGGTAGTTCCGCTTGAAATATTTATTATGCTTCCATTGTCATTCATTATCGCTAAAGCTTTTTGAATCAGGAAATAAACTCCTTTATAATGAACATTCAAAAACCTGTCAAAGTCTTCTTCAGTTACCTGTACAAATGGTATCGTCGCCCCCATTCCCGCATTGTTGATCAGAAAATCAAATTTATCAGTTTCAAAAACTTCCAGAAGTGTTTTTGAAATATTTTTTATAAATCCGTCCAATAAATTGAAGTCCGACATATCGAGATGCAGGCATGAAGCCCCTCTCCCCATAGATCTTATTTTATTTACCACTTCACCAGCCTCTTCTTTCTTTGTGTGGTAAGTAATTATTACATCATTTCCTTTTTCTGCCAGCCTCAGAGCCATATCTTTTCCTAATCCACGGCTCCCGCCGGTTACTAATGCGATCTTGTTCATTTTATTCTATTATATTATTCTTTAATTGTGATCTGCCTGTATGCGCATTTATTTTAAAAATCATTTCTTCTGCTTTTCAAAAAAATCCTTATTGAATTCTTCAGATTTTCCCCGAGGAATTGAAAGTGATACCCAGTTCTTTTTTGCAAGAAATCTTGCAAGATAAACTATCTGCCCTGCGTGATATCCGTAATGTGCAACCTGTCTTTCAAGAGCTCCGAGAATTGTATATTCTTCTCCACGTATATAAATTTTATTTTCAAGCTCGTCAGGCTGAACGGAGTTCAGTGCATCAAAAAAGCATTTCCATCCTTCCTCCCACTTTTCCAGAAAGTCATCCTTGTCAGTATAAAATATCTGCTCAAATTCTGTATCACGGTTTCGGGTAGGCTTTTCTCCATCAGTTGTGCGGAAGTCAGTCCATCTTGATATCATATTTCCGTGCATATGCTTTATGATTGTAGCTATACTGTTCGACTGGCTGTTAGGTTCAAAGAAAAAATCTTCATCACTTATCTGTGCCATTGCCTTGTCTGCAAGTCTTTTTGTGTTTATAAATTCTTTTTTGATCGAATCAAGATATGTTTGAGCAAGCATATGATTTAATTATTTAATAGAAGTTATGAATATAGCTGATAAAGGAAAATTCAGAAAAGAGTTGTCAATTTTATGGATTTCAAATGCAAAACAATAAAATTCATTTAGGTAAAAGTTAGGTATAAAAACTTTTTCATAGGTATTTTCAAGGAAGTATTCACTTCGTTTTAAAACCGATAAAAATCGAGTGTTTTATGAAAGCTTCGGCTTCCTGCAAAATAATTTTCTTAATTTTTATATCTTATTTTTTCAGTTAAATACCTTCTGCAAAATGTTCTGTAAAATAAAAACATTTTTTAAAATAGCAACCTGTATATTTTTTAAAGTTGTTTGCATTTAAGGTATAATTCTAATAATTTGAAATAACCAGATTATAAATACAGTTGACACCATCCCGAGCCGAAAAAAGTGCAATGCACTTCATGTTCTATCCTATAAAAACACATCCGACAGAATTCAGTTTACAAAACTCATTGACTCCAATATCAAAGTTTTTTCCAAAGTATTTCCAGGTTTTATTTTTTAATAATACTAACAATAAAATTATTTAATAAAAATTTTACAAATTTTTAATCCCTACATTATTTAATGAAAATAAAAAGACTCTTTACTGATAAAGGTAAGACAGCTTTTGAATCAATAGAATTTGAAAAGCGCACTTCAATTATCCGCAACCCCGACGGATCTATAGTATTTCAGATGATAGATATCCTCGTGCCTAATCACTGGTCTCAGGTAGCTACCGATATTCTTGCTCAGAAATATTTCCGTAAAGCAGGTGTTCCGAAGTTTCTTAAAAAAGTAAAGGAAGCAGGCGTTCCCGAATGGCTCTGGAAATCAGAACCTGATGAAGCCAGGCTAAATGATATTGCAGAGGAAGAGAGAAATATATCTGAAACTGATTCAAGAGAAGTTTTCCACAGGCTTGCAGGATGCTGGACTTACTGGGGATGGAAGCATAAATATTTTGAAAAAGAAGAAGACGCGGTAAATTTTTATCAGGAGCTTTGCTTTATGCTCGCTATGCAAATAGCTGCTCCGAATTCACCTCAGTGGTTTAATACCGGTCTTAACTGGGCTTATGGAATTACTGGTCCTTCGCAAGGTCATTTCTATGTTGATCCACACACGGGAGAGCTCACTACTTCCGAAGATGCATACACTCATCCACAGCCGCATGCATGTGCAACAGGGAACACAAAGCTTTTTACAGATAAAGGCATCTTTGAAATTTCAGAAATAGTTGAAAATAATTTAACAGGCTTAAAAGTTTTTGACGGCACCGCAATGTCTGAAGTTCTGGCTGTGAAAAATAATGGTATCCGCTCAGTGTACCGAGCTACTTTTAAGAACGGAAATTATATTGAATTCACAGATGATCATCTGATATATACATCCGATAAAAGATTAATAGACGGAGGTACATATGAATGGAATGAGCTAAAAGCGATCATCGGAAAGAAAGTTCAGCAGAACGCTCTTGTTTATGACAGAGGTGAAGAGATAAAGCTTGATGCTCTGCTTACAGAAAATGCTCAGAATAATTCATGGACTATAAATGAGAACGGAAGTCTTGAAGTAAACAATAATCTGAAAAACCCTCTTCCTGAAAAAGAAATCCCTAAAAGTATTGAAGCTGCTAAAGCTGCTCTTGCCGGCTGGATATCAGGTGACGGAATTTACTCTGAGCTAAATGGCGGATATATTTCTGCAACAACAACCAATGATGAAGAATATAATTTTGTTACCGGTCTTTTTGAAACGATCTTCGGACTTTACAAGACTGAAACAGGAAAAGGAATTAAAGCTCACAGGATAATAAGATCAAATACTAAGACAGCTGTTAAGTTTGCAAAAGAATACGGTCTCAATGTTCATCCCGGCATTTTAAATATTTCTTCAAAAATATTCAAAGGTACAAAGTCGGAAAAAACTGAATTTTTAAAAAGTCTTTTTCAGACAGATGGTGGTGTAAGAATTAAAAATGAAATTGATAAAGGTGATGTTGTCCTTACTGTTCAGTCAGAGCAGCTTGCCAACGATGTTCAGATCCTTCTTTTAAGTCTTGGAATTTATTCAGGTGTTTCTATTATAAAAGATCAAAGAAATAACAGGAAGTTCTCCTATCAGTTATCTATAAAGTATCAGTCAGAGATAATAAAGTTTGAAGAGATAATCGATTTTATTTCTTTCGGTAAAATGGAAAAGCTTAAAAAACTTTCCGGCTCTTTAGATGGCATAAGAATAGTTGATAATGAAAAGCAAACTCTGTCAGAAGAAGAAGTAGTTTCAATAGATTACATAGGTGAGAGAGAAGTTTACGATATTCAAACTGAGTCATCAAAGTTTTCCGCAAATGGAGTTGTCGTTCATAATTGTTTTATACAGTCTGTATCTGATGACCTTGTAAAAGAAGGCGGAATTATGGATCTCTGGGTAAGAGAAGCAAGACTCTTCAAGTACGGTTCAGGTACAGGTTCTAACTTTTCAAATTTAAGAGGTGAAGGCGAGCCTTTAAGCGGCGGCGGCAGATCTTCAGGATTAATGTCTTTCCTGAGAATTGGCGACAGAAGCGCAGGAGCAATTAAATCAGGCGGTACTACACGACGTGCTGCAAAGATGGTAACTCTTGATGTAGATCATCCGGATATTGTGGAATTCGTGAACTGGAAAGTTAAGGAAGAAGAAAAAGTTGCTTCAATTGTAACCGGTTCTAAGCTTTTGAATATTCATCTGAACAGAATAATGAAAGCCTGCAATACTGTTCATCCGGAAAATGATTGCTTCGACAGAAAGACAAATAAGCAATTAGGTCAGGCAATTTTAGATGCAAGAAAAGTTTATATACCTGAAAATTATATAGAGAGAGTTATTCATTTATCAAAGTTAGGCTTTAAGGAAATTGATATTCCGGTTTACGATACTAACTGGGATTCAGAAGCATACCTTACTGTATCAGGTCAGAATTCCAATAACAGTATAAGAGTAACAAACGAATTTATGGAATGCGTTCTAGATGATAAGGACTGGAGTTTATACTGGAGAACAGAATTAAAAAAGGCTGATAAAGAAAAAAGATCACCTAAGCCGAAAAAAACTATTAAAGCCAGAGAGCTTTGGGAAGACATCGGATACTCCGCATGGGCTTCGGCTGATCCCGGAATTCAATATCATACCACTATAAATGAGTGGCATACTTGTCCTGCAGGTGGGGCTATAAAGGCTTCAAATCCATGTTCGGAATATATGTTCCTTGACGATACTGCATGCAACCTTGCTTCGCTGAATCTTGTAAAATTTTATGATGCTGAAAAGCAAAAATTTAATATTGATAAATACAGGCATGCATCAAGACTCTGGACAATTGTTCTTGAGATAAGTGTTCTTATGGCTCAGTTCCCAAGTAGGGAAATTGCCCAGCTTTCTTATGATTACAGAACTCTCGGACTTGGATATGCAAATCTCGGTTCACTTCTTATGGTGCAAGGGATTGCTTATGATTCAAAAGAATCTTACGCTATTACTGGCGCACTTACATGTATACTTCATATGACTTCATATGCAACTTCAGCTGAAATGTCAAAAGAGCTCGGCTCGTTCCCGCATTATAAAGAGAACAGGGAGACAATGCTAAAAGTTATAAGAAATCACAGGCGAGCTGCATACAATTCTGACCGTAATGAATACGAAGGATTATCAATAACACCAACAGGAATAAATAAAAAATATTGCCCTGATGATATTCTGGAAGCTGCAAGAAATGATGCAGATAAAGCTCTTGAGCTTGGAGAAAAGCATGGATTCAGAAATGCGCAAGTAACTGTAATTGCTCCCACAGGCACTATTGGATTGCTGATGGATTGCGATACAACAGGTGTTGAGCCTGATTTTGCATTGGTAAAATTCAAAAAGCTTGCAGGCGGCGGATACTTTAAGATAATAAATGAATCTGTTCCTCCTTCATTAAAAAAGCTCGGTTATAACCCTAAAGAAGTTGATGATATTATTAAATACACAAAAGGATTCGGATCGCTTATTGGCTGCCCGCATATAAATGCAGGAACACTTTCTGCAAAAGGATTCACAAAGGATGTACTTACAATTGTAGAAAAATCTCTGCCATCAGTTTTCGATATTAATTTTGCTTTCAATAAATGGTCTTTGGGAAATGCATTTTGTAAAAATGCTTTAGGCTTTTCTGAAGAGCAGCTTGATGATCCTAATCTGAATATTTTAAAAGAACTTGGCTTTACAAAAGAGCAGGTTGAGGAAGCAAATGATTATGTCTGTGGTGCAATGACTGTAGAGGGGGCGCCTCATCTGAAGGATGAGCATTACTCAATTTTTGACTGCGCAAATAAATGCGGAAAAAAAGGAACAAGATATATTCAGACAGATGCTCATATTAAAATGATGGCAGCTGCACAGCCTTTTATTTCAGGTGCAATTTCAAAAACAATTAATCTTCCGAATGAAGCATCTGTTGAAGATATGAAAAATGCATATATGCTTTCCTGGAAGAGCTGCTTAAAGGCAAATGCATTATACAGAGATGGCTCAAAGCTTTCACAGCCTCTGAATTCTGTGAAAGATGATGATTATGTAATGAGTGAAGAAGATGTGAATGAGAATAATCTTGCAATGTCAAAATCAAATGACATTGTTAAAGTAGCAGAAAGAATTATTCACAGGTATATTGCTAAGAGAAGAAAGCTTCCGTTCAGAAGAAAAGGTTATACTCAAAAAGCAAAGATCGGAACGCATTCAGTTTACCTGAGAACAGGTGAATATGAGAATGGCCAGCTTGGAGAAATATTTATTGATATGCATAAAGAAGGAGCTGCCTTCAGAAGCTTAATGAACTGCTTTGCAATTTCAATTTCACTTGGACTTCAGCATGGAGTTCCTCTTGACGAATTTGTTGATGCATTTGTTTATACCAGATTCGAGCCAAATGGCGTTGTAATGGGAAATCCGAATATAAAAATGTCGACCTCTATTATTGATTATCTTTTCAGAGAGCTTGCAGTTACCTATCTTGGAAGAAATGATCTTTCGCATATCCAGCATCATGATGATGTAAGAACTTCTCCAATTGATGCTCTTGCAAAGCTTGAGCAGGAAGAGGACTTTGATGAAGAGGAAGTTTATGCAGAAAGAATAATTGAAGAAATGAGCAGCGACAGAAAGTCCGATCCTATCGGTTCTTCATCAGGCACTATAATAAAATCTGTGACTCCTGTAAATGAAAAAGTCGTTAATAAAAATAATCTTGAAAAAGTTAACGAAGCAAAAATGAAAGGTTATACCGGAGATGTCTGTCATAATTGCGGCAGTTTAACAATGGTAAGGAATGGCACTTGCTTGAAATGCGTAACGTGCGGCGATACAAGCGGATGCTCATAATTTTTACAGAATAAATAAAAGTCTTGACAACCATACTGATTTATGGTATACTTGTAAACTTAAAAATTTAATCTACATCGTAATGGCAGATTCTAAAGAAAGAGAAATGAAAGAGAGATCACTCAGCATCGCGCTTGAGCAGATCGAGAAGGAACACGGAAAAGGATCGGTTATGAAATTAGGCGATAAGCCTATTGCAAAAATTGGTTTTATTCCAACAGGAAGTATTTCATTAGATGCAGCTTTAGGCATCGGTGGAGTTCCAAGAGGAAGAATTATGGAGATCTATGGTCCTGAATCTTCCGGTAAAACAACAGTGTGTCTTCATATCATTGCAGAAGCTCAAAAGACCGGTGGTCTTGCAGCTTTTATAGATACAGAGCATGCATTGGATACCGGTTACGCGCAAAAGCTTGGAGTTGACGTAAGTAATCTTCTTATCTCCCAGCCGGAATATGGCGAGCAGGCATTGGATATTTGCGAAACTCTGGTAAGAAGCAATGCTCTTGATGTGATAGTTGTTGATTCAGTTGCAGCATTAACCCCTAAGGCAGAAATAGAAGGTGAAATGGGTGACTCCGTAATGGGAATGCAGGCAAGATTAATGTCACAGGCTTTAAGAAAATTAACTGCAGCAGTTTCAAGATCAAATGTAGTTTTGATTTTTACAAATCAGTTAAGAGAAAAGATCGGCGTAATGTTCGGAAGCCCGGAAGTAACAACCGGCGGTAAGGCATTGAAATTCTATGCTTCGATCAGAATGGATATAAGAAGAATTGCAGCTATAAAAGACGGAACAGATGTTATCGGAAACAGAACTAGAATAAAAGTTGTAAAAAATAAAGTTGCGCCTCCTTTCAAGGAAGTGGAATTCGATATAATGTATAATGAAGGAATTTCAAAGCTTGGCGATCTTGTTGATCTTGCAGTTAATAGAGACATCATCAAAAAAGGCGGAGCCTGGTTTACCTATGGTGAAACCAGAATGCAGGGAAGAGATGGTATGAAGAAAGTTCTTGCTGAAGATCCTGAATTGCAGAAAAAGCTTCTTACTGAAGTTAAAGCTGCACTTGGAATCGGAACAGACGGCGCTGCTCCTGTAGAAAACATCTCTGCCCCAACAGAAAATGGTGCAGATAGTGTTATGGAAAAAAGCCCATCAATGAACGGAAAGAAAAAAGCAGTGGTAAGTTAAAGAAATGTGTTTGACCTGACAGGTTATTTTTCCTGTCAGGTCGCTTTTAAAAATATATCCCGTTCCCAATCTCTTAATGGGAAACGCGAAAGATTGAAAACAAAAAGGTATGCATAGCATACCTTTTTTTATTTCCCCGCCACCGTAGGTGTACCCCTCTCCGCCGTTGGTGTTTTAGTCTCGATTTATCGAGACGACACCAACGGCCATCAAACCGTAATAAAAACCTGACAGGATTTTTTCTCATTCCCAAACTCCGTTTGGGAATCCAATTGGAAATCGAAACTCCGTTCCGATGCAAAACAGAGTTTTGCAAAAAGTTTACGTCCCAAACAGAGTTTGGGACGGAGGAATAGGTGGTATTTAAAAAGCAACCTGACAGGAAAAATAACCTGTCAGGTTTTTTTTGTAATTTTTATTCCCCCTCCTTTTCAAGGAGGGGGTTGGGGGGTGGTTATTCAACACCTATAAAGGTTATCAACCTATAGTATTCATTTAGGTGGCTGTTGGTGCCGCCTCGATAAATCGAGACTAAAACACCAACAGCGGCGAGAACTTGGAAATGTTTTTCTCTCATCCTCCCACCACCATTATCTTTCTTTCGGTCATTTCTTCAATTGCATACTTAACTCCTTCTCTTGCATTACCCGAAAGCTTAACACCTCCATACGGCATAGAGTCCATTCTATAAGTAGAAACATCATTTATAATTACTCCACCCATATCCAGATGTTCAAATGCTGCAAATGCATTCTTCATGTTATTGGTAAATACACCTGCCTGCAATCCGTATTCAGTATTATTGGCAAGAGCAAGGCCTTCTTCAAAATCATTTATTCTCTGAATAGTTATAAGCGGCGCAAATACTTCTTTTGAATTTATTTTCATTGCTGCTGTTGCATTAGAAATTATAGTTGGCTGAAGCATTGCATTATTTCTGCTGCCACCTGTAAGAACAATTGCTCCTTCTGAAACTGCTTCATTGATCCAACCTTCAACTCTTTTTGCTTCTCCTTCATCGATCATAGATGCAGTTAATGTATTTTCATCAAACGGATCTCCGGTTTTAACCTTACTTGTTTCTTCAAGTAATAACTTTTGAAAATCTTCAAAAACGTCTTTGTGAATATATACTCTCTGAACTGAAATACAGCTCTGACCTGCAGATCCAAAACCAGCAACAATTATTTTCTTTACTGCTGATCCTAAGTCAGCTGAACTATCAATTATTACTGCAGAATTATTTCCAAGCTCAAGCGATACTTTCTGCCGGTTAACTTTTTTCTTAATACCCCAGCCAACATCCGGGCTTCCGGTAAAGCTTACCATTGCAACTCTATCATCGCAGATAAATTTATCAAGGTCCTTACCTGCAGGAGTTATGATATTTAAAGGAGTATGATCAAGTCCGGCATCATGACAGCATTTCTGAACTATCTTTGTCAGCTCGATAGCGCAACAGGGAGATGAAGAAGCAGGCTTTAACAAAACAACATTACCCGAAGCTAAAGCTGGTGACAATTTGTGTGCAACTAAATTAATTGGAAAATTCCATGGTGTGATAGCAAATATAATACCTATTGGAAATCTTTTAATAATCCCCATCTTATTTTCTGAACCGGGAAGCAGGGCAAGATCAAGAACTTCTCCCTCGGCTCTTTTACATTCATCAGCCCCAAGCGAAAAAGTAAGAACTGCTCGATCGACTTCGATACGGGAAAACTTTATTGGTTTTCCGGTTTCAAGAGTGATAAGATGGGCTAAAGGCTCTCTGCTTTCTTTTATTGAGCTTGAAATTCTATCAAGTATTTCGGCACGCTTATAAACCGGTACTGATCTGAATTTTTTATATGCTTCCCCAAGATAGTTCAAAGATTCATTGATCTGTTCAGGAGAAGAACGGTATGTCATTTTAACAAGCTCGCCGGAATATGGATTATGAACATTAAGAATTTCATCTGAGCCTGTCCATTCATTTTTGATAAGGAATTTTTCAGGTATCATGTATAAGTTTTTAAATTTAATATAGGAATAGAAATTTATAGATTAAATCATGAAAGAAGCATTAAAAAGCTTTTGCAGCGGACTTATTGATTATGCCGGACTTTTTCCTCCGGCATCTCTTGATATGGAAGCCTCATTTAAAAATTATCTTGAATATACAAGATCAGAAGACAACGAGATGCTGGGAAAATTTATATGTCCGGCAGGAAGACTTGAAGAGCTCTCGGTTGAGATAGAAAAATATAAATATAAGAAGGATACTAGATTCAGGATATCGGTACTGGGAACAAGCGGAAAAACTTATGATAATTTCTTTGATAATTTTTACCGCGATATAAGAAAGATCCTCGAGTTCAACAAAAAGAATCCTCTTAATTTCAGTACAAACACATTTGAAGTAAAGCTGCCTGCTGAATTTGCAGATCCTGCTCACCGTGAAAGACTAAAGGAAATGATTGGCTATGTTAATTTTATTCTTGAAGATGAGTTGGATTATGAAATGAATGTATTCTATGAGAGCTTTCCCGGTAATGAAGATTTCCTTGAAATATTAACAGATGCTTTAAAGGAATACAACACTTCAAAGACAAACTCAGAAGCCGGCAAAGGAAAAGTTAAAGCCGGGATCAAGCTAAGGACAGGCGGCACAGAAGCACCTGCATTTCCTTCCTCAGACGATATTGCTGCGGTTTTGAAAGCTTCAAATGATAAGCAGATACCATTTAAAGCAACTGCCGGACTTCATCATCCTATAAAAAAGTTTAATGAAACTGTTAACACTGATATGCATGGATTCATTAATGTATTCGGAGCAGGCTTATTATTATTTGGCAACGAGCTAACACATGAAGACCTGGTAAATATTCTTAATGAAAAGCATCCTGAGAATTTTATTTTCACCGATAAGCAGTTTAAATGGAAAGAATATGAGATCAGTACCCCTACAATTCAGAGAGGCAGAGAAAATTTTATGATCTCTTATGGAAGTTGCAGCTTTGATGAACCACGAGAAGATCTGAAAGAAATAGGATTAATGTGACAATATTAAAAGTTAATATTTTAAAAACTGTTATAATATTATTAAGTTTTAAATAAGGTAACAAGGTTAAATAATCGCATACTGGTTTTTATTAAGGTTAGAAATCTTAATAAGGTTTTCATTGTGATTAGTCTTAAAATTTTTACCTTATTTCAGCTTTTAAACCTTGATAGGAAAACAATATTAAATATCCAACCTTATTACCATATTAGTTAAACTGAATGGCTTTAATATTTAAATATATATTTGAACATTTCTAAAAATTATTTGCGTTCAATATTTTAATCACTAAATGAAATCATTTATAAAGACATCACCAGATTCGCATTTCCCTATACAAAATCTTCCGTATGGAATATTCAGTCCAAAGACCGGAGGTGATCCAAGGGCAGGAACTGCAATAGGAGATAAAATATTAGATCTTTCAGTGCTTGAACAAAAAGGATTGTTAAAGCACAGTTCTAAAGAAACAAATTTATTCGGAAGATCTTCTCTTAATCTATTTATGTCACAGGGAAAGAAAGTCCGGAAAGAAATTCACGCTTGCCTTCAAACACTTCTCTCTGATGAAAATGGTTTACTTATCGATGACGAACAGTTATATAATGATTGTTTCTTTGAAATGGAAGACTCGCATATGCATTTACCTGTTGAGATAAAAGATTATACTGATTTTTACTCCTCAAAAGAGCACGCCACAAACGTAGGAATAATGTTCAGAGGAAAAGAAAATGCTTTAATGCCAAACTGGCTGCATCTGCCTGTTGCATATCACGGCAGAGCAAGCTCTATAGTCGTATCAGGAACTGATATTATAAGACCTAAAGGACAGACAAAGCCTGCTGATTCGGAAAATCCTGTATTCGGAGCAAGCAAGCTTTTAGACTTTGAACTTGAGATGGGATTTTTTATTGGAACAGGAAACGAACAGGGTGATTCTATTTCTGTTGTGGAAGCAGAAGATCATATATTCGGAATGGTGATAGTTAATGACTGGAGCGCAAGAGACATTCAGACATGGGAATATCAGCCCCTTGGACCTTTCCTTGCAAAAAACTTTGCAACATCGATCTCGCCATGGGTTGTTACAATGGAAGCTCTTGAAGAATTCAGAATTAAAGGACCTGCGCAGGATCCTGAACCATTGCCTTATCTTAGATCAACCGGATCGAAAGCATTTGATATTAAGATCGAAGTTCTTCTTTCAACTCCAAAGCAGATAGAGCCGGCAAAGATAAGCAGCTCGAATTTTAAATATTTATACTGGAACATGGCTCAGCAGCTTGCTCATCATACAGTTAACGGATGCAATATGCAGACAGGTGACTTGCTCGCTTCAGGAACAATAAGCGGTGAGGAAAAGTATGAAAGAGGGTCCATGCTTGAGCTGACATGGAGAGGAACAGAGCCTATTAAGCTGCCATCCGGAGAAGAAAGAAAATTTCTTCAGGATTCAGATACATTGACTATGACAGCATTCTGTCAGGGAGAAGGATACAGAATTGGATTTGGTGAAGTTACCGGTAAAATATTACCGGCTAAATAAAAAAGAACATGAAGAATTTAAAAGCTATTACCGCATTATTTATTTTTACATTTATTATAAGCTTTCACATTAATGCTCAGACTGCTGATTCTACAATTACAAGAATGCTGACCGGAAAATGGACTGCAGTAAGTGTAAAGCTGGAAACAAAAGGCAAGATCATAGATGAATTACGTACAGAAATCCAGATAACAAACAGCAAGATAAATCAGACAAACAAGTCCCTGAAAAGCGGCTCACTTAAAATGATTCTGGAGTTTAAAGCCGATAAAAAATATACATACAGGCTTATCGAAAATGACAGTGCATTTTATACTGAAAATGGTTCCTGGAGAATTAAAGATGCTGTTCTAAAAACTAAGCCAACTGATCAGAAAGAGTCACTTCTGGATGGAAATAAGATCAAAAGAATTAATATTGTGAATTTTGTTCAAAGAGTGAGTGTTTTCACGTCTGATGCAGAAGTATATGAATATATTGAAAGTGAAAAGCTTCCGGATGATGAGTAAAGTGCGGAATAAAGCTCTAACCTGACAGGTTATTTTTCCTGTCAGGTTGCTTTTAAATAATAATTACTTCACCAGCATCATTTTTTTTGTAATTGAATAATCTCCTGCCGACAATCGTATATAATAAGCACCCGCAGATAGTTCATTAGCATTCCATTCGGATTCGTAGCTGCCTATATTCAACTCTTCATTTAATAACACCGATACCTCTTTTCCCAAAACATCATAAACTGTAAGCTTAACATATAAAGTACGCGGTATATCAAATTTTATCTTTGTTGAAGGATTAAAGGGATTCGGATAATTCTGATACATCTTAAAACCATCGGGTACAGAATTATTAATTTGCTGAATTCCTGTGGGTATATTTTCACATAATATCCAATATGGCTTTTTGCCATAGGTAGTATTCCAAATAGTAAACACTTCGGGAAGTGATTTCCAGATCACTTTTCCTGTTGAAACCAATGATGAAACAGAATCAATGAACTGTGAAATTTTTGTTACACTCACTGATGTCAGGTTTCCAACATTGAATATAGAATATGCAGGATAAAAACCTGAATCGGGCAAAACTCCTGAATTTATTCCATTAGTTAAAGTGCGGACTATATCTGTGTTATATTTTATATTTGATGTATCGGTTATATGATTTTCGCATCCATGCCCGATTAGCATAAGATGCTTTGTTGAGTCATGAATATAATAGTTTGCCATGCTTTTCGGCTTCCACGCACCAAGGGGATAAGGGTCATTAAGATGGTTCTGAGTTCCGCTTCCCCATAATGCATCTGGCTGCCAGAAATAAGAAGGGTACATGCTTCCGGATATTCCGGTCTCGAAATTTTCCCAGTTATGTCCGTTCACTATTGTATCATATAAAAAGCCTCCTACTATCTTTGTCGGAGTTATTCCAAGCTGCTGATGAAGATAAGCAACATCTGCATAATTATATCCTCCGTTCTCGTGAGAATGAGGGTCGCAGGTTACCCCTTTATCTTCT
>JBBRMY010000030.1:0-20748 GCA_038230595.1 Ignavibacteria bacterium | reverse complement strand
ACCAATTAAAGATTTACATGTCTTATATACAAAGTTGTTCATTTAATATAATGATTGAATATTTAGCGCAAAAATTGGATGTTATATTATTAGATGTACAACATAATTTATTTATAAAACAAAAAAATGAAAGTCATGAAAAACTTAAGATATTTATCCTCGTTAATGCTATTCGCAGTTTTGATAACTGCAGTTTCGTTTATTTCAGGTTGTAATAAATCGGACTCAGTTACAGGTACTTCAACAACTGTAAACGATTATATTACTGCTCAGGCTGTAAATACTTCTGCTGATGGTTCCAACAGTGATGACAATGAAGCATTAGGAACTCAGATATCTGATTATGATGATGGCGGTGCAATTTCTGATCATGACGGAGATCTTACACCTCTTGATTCACTTAGACGATATGGCAGAAGGATAACGAATGTAAATGTAAACACTAATATCACTATTGATAACGACACTTTGAAAACTGTTCTTGTTACAAGAACGATATCAGGTAATTTTGTAATTATTGGTTATATCGGAGGTGTTGTTGATTCAGTTTCAAAGCCTTATACTGAAGTTCAGAAGAGAATTGCATACTTTAAAAAAATTGCCCATACAGATGAGCCAAGAAGAGACTGGAGATTATATCAGATCTCAATGGTTGACGGACAAACAACTACACCACAAGCAGGAAAGTCCAATATAGTTATGAATAAGATCGAGATATATAATGGTGCAACACTTGTTGTAACCCTGAACGGTCCTGATTTTACTACAAACCTATTCACAACAAGATTTTTCAGTGATACTCATATACCAAATTTCCACAGAGGTGATGTTCTTCATGTTAAAGTTTATCTGAACAGTAATCAGACTGACCAGGACATAGTTGCATTCCATTGGGCAAGAAATACTTTTGGTTTTCATAGAGAGCCATTCATGATGACATCTAATACTGTTAACGGAAGCACATTTGACAGAATTTATGAAAAAACATTCACAGTCTATGGCGGACATCATTTTGGTGTGGGTAATGGATTCATAAGCGCAAACACAAAAGCTTCACTTTGGAATAATGATCCATCTTTATTCTCTTCTACTTGCGCCGGTATGACATACAGAGTAAGACTATAAAAGTTCTTTAAGATAAGCAGCATGAATATAAAGAGAAGGAATAATCCTTCTCTTTATATTTTCTTAATGGTTATTTTCAGTAATAAAACAATTTGATTTGAGTTTAAATAAAGCTGGAATAATAAAAGATATTAAAGACTCAGACAGTGAAGATATTGATATTATAAACAGGTTTAAGAACGGTGAAGAGTATGCCTTTAATTTAATTGTAAGGAAGTATCAGAAAAAGATATACTGGATAGTAAGAAAGATGGTGATAGACCATGACGATGCCGATGATGTAACTCAGGATATATTTATTAAGATCTACAGTTCTTTAAAAGATTTCAGAGGAGAATCAAAATTTTTCACTTATCTATATAAAATAAGTATAAACTTCTCACTGAACCATATAGCTAAAAAGAAAAATGTCTCGAATAAGACTACTGAAATAAATGATGATATGATGGGTATAGCGGATGAAAACAGAAGCTCAGGTAGCATGGATAATGATCTCAAAACCAGGCTGCTTACTGAGGCTATTGAAAAGCTTCCTGCTCAGCAAAGAGCAGTTTTCAATATGAGATTTTATGATAATCTGAGTTATGAAGAGATATCAGGCATAATGGGGAAATCTGTCGGAGGCATGAAAGCAAATTATTTTCATGCTATAAAGAATATAGAAACTTCCCTGAGAGGCACAAAAAATGCTCAGGAAATATTTGAGATCAGTTAAAAAAGAATATTACAAAGAAGAATTTTAAAATTCGGAAATGGAAGACAAGAATAATATAAGAGAAAATTTATTACAAGAGCTGCCTGATTATATATCGGGTGAACTGAGTGATAATAAAATAAGAGCTGAAATAGATGAGCTGATAAAAAACGATCCTTCATTCGCAAATGAATACAGATTAATGAAGTCGGCATTAAGCTTTGTAGGTAATGCAGAGCACTCATCTCCTGATGAAGTTTACTTTGCAAATCTTCAAAGCAAGATCTTAAACAGGACAAGCGCTAAAGAATCCGTAACATTTTATTCTAAATTAATTTCTTACTGGAAGTATCTCGTTCCCGCTGTTACAGTATGCATTGTTATACTGGTATATACTTCAAACATGAATAATAATTCTGATAATATATCAACAAATTTAAAAACTGAAAAGAAAACACAAACCAATATTATTCCTGAAACACTTCAAAAAAAGGAAGTTACTGCTGAAAATAATGTAACAGATAAAGAAGAGCTTACAAATCTTTATTATTCCCCTGATGATGAAGAAGTTTTTACTGATGCTGCTCCCTTAAATAGATCTAAAAATTTAATAGAAAATTCCGGTCCTGCAAAAAATAATTCCGACAACATTCTAAAGGAAGATATTAAGCAGATTCAGATAGACCTTTTTAACAGTGATGACGAAGATACATACGAGGATGATTACAGATCTCTTTCACCGGAACAGCAAAAACAAATTCTCGATGAATTAAAAAAATCTACTATTTAAACTTTATACTCATGAAGATAATTATATTGCTTGCCTGTTTGTTTATAAGCTCTGTCGCTTTTTCTCAGAAGGATGGTCCGCCACCCGGAGGTCCGAGAGAAGAATTGCTTAGAGTAAAAATGCAGAAGTTTATGGAAGCCTTGCAAGTCGATTCTGTTACAGCAATAAAATATTTTGAAAAAGCCTTTGAGAACAGAAAAGCTTTGAACCAACTGAATAGGAAAAGGCAAAAGCTCATGGACGAGATCGAATCTAACCTTGATGCAGCCGATCTTAGTTCAAAGCTTGATCGGGTTCAGGAAATAGAATTAGAAATAACCAACCAAAGAAAAAGTTTTTTGACTGAGTTAGAGACTTTTCTTACTTCAAAGCAAATTGCTCAGGCAATACTGCTTGAAAAGAGATTCAGTAAAAAACTTAAGGAAGAGATCCAGAAAAGAAAGCGCGACAAGTATGATGGCAATCCAGAAGAATAGAATTAAATAAAGCAAAACTTAATATTCAACAGGACGCTCCTATGGAGCTACTTAATAGTCCTATATCATTTTCTACAAACAGAACGCCCCTACGGGGCTGAGCTTTATATCGTTTTTTTTCAAAAATTGTTAATTCGTGGTTACTAGATTCAATTACTAAATTTTAAAATCCTTTCATTTATACCATCATTTTCTTTCTCATTTTTTTTCTCATCCCATATTACTAATTTATTTTTACAAAATAAAAAAGAAAAATGAATTTAGAGCATATAAGCATTCATAAATTTAGAAACATGATAGATGAAGATCACTATGTTATTCTTGATGTCAGAACATCTGATGAATATAAAGAAGGGCACATTGAGAATGCAAAACTTATAGATTTTTATGAAGATAATTTTAAAGATGAGATCGCAAAGCTTGATAAAGAAAAAGAATATCTGGTTTATTGCCACTCAGGCGGAAGAAGCGGAAAGTGTATGAATATGATGGGAGAAATGGGATTTAAGAATGTTTACAATATGGCTGGTGGAATAATAGACTGGACTGAAAATCAATACGAGGTAGTAAAATAATGGAAATAATACAATTTTATGATGAAGCGCTATCTCATGCATCTTATGGAATAGTCAGCGGGAATGAGATGGCAGTTATTGACCCTGAGCGAAATCCTTCAAAATATCTTGAAGCTTCCGGAAAGCATAATGCAAATATTGTTGCAATTATTGAAACTCATCCGCATGCAGATTTCGTAAGCTCACATTTAGAGCTTTCTGATAAGACAGGTGCAAAAATTTATGTCAGCTCGATATATCAGCCACATTTTAAGCATGAAACATTTGATGAAGGTGATGAACTAAAGATCGGCAGCATTCTTCTCAAAGCGGTTAATACACCGGGACATTCGCCTGACAGTATTTCTGTTATTATCACAGATGAGTTTAAAAAAGATCATGCTATTGCCTCAGGAGATACAGTTTTCGTTGGCGATGTAGGAAGACCGGATCTTAGGGAAAAAGCAGGAGCAACTAGCGCCGGAAAAGAAGAGCTTGCAAAGGCAATGTTCAATACTTTAAATACAAAATATAAAGTTCTTCCTGATTACCTTATCGTTTATCCTGCACATGGCGCCGGTTCTTTATGCGGAAAAGCAACAAGCAATGAAAGGTCAACGACTATTGGAAAGGAAAAGGAAACAAATTATGCTTTCAACATTAATGATGAAACTGAATTTGTATCAACTCTTTTGCAGGGGCAGCCTGTTGTTCCGAAATACTTCGGATATGCGGTTGAGCTGAACCGACAGGGAGCTCCTAATTTTCTAAATTCAATAAATAATATTCCGATATTTGATAACTCATCGGATATAAATAAAGATCTGACAGTTGTTGATACACGTGGTGCTTCAGAATATAAAAAAGATCACTATGAAAATTCAATAAACATTGAAGCCAGCGGAAAATTTGAAACGTGGCTCGGATGCATTATCTCCCCTGCTGAAAAATTTTACGTTACTGCTGAGAATAAAGAAAAGCTTGATGAAGCTTTAAAAAGAACTGCAAAGATCGGTTACGAGCAGAATATTGCAGGCGCATTTGTATATGACAGAAAAGGAAATGAAAGCTCAGCTGAGCTGGATCAGAATTCATTTGAAAAGGAACCGGAGGATTATACAGTACTCGATGTAAGAAATTATGCCGAAAGAAATTCAAGAATAATTTTTAAGGACAGTGTCTTTATTCCTTTAAATGAATTAAGAGAAAAAATGGATCTCATCCCGGCTGATAAGCCAATTGTGATACATTGCGCAGGCGGAACAAGATCTGCAATTGCTCAGAGTATTATTGAAAAATATCTTCCGGTGAAAGTATATGATCTTTCGGATAAAATTAAGGATTATTAATATTTCTTAACTCTAGTTCCCAATCTCCTGATTGGGAACCAATCTCTCCGCCGTTGTTAGTGTTGCTTTTCCACCAACAACCATCATTAAACCATTAAAAATTCTTACTTTTTGCTACCTGTAGTATTAATGTATTTTTATATTCATCATAGAGCATTAATCCGTAATCAGAGCTCCAGTACCAGTAAAATTTTAAGGTTACATTATACGGACTCTGATAAGTCAGCGTTTGCTCCAATTTATAAACAGGCAAATTAGAATTAAAAGGTACGTTGATAAAAGTCTGAGTTACTAATGAGCTTATCTGGACCTGCCAGTTAATTCCATTAATCGTTTCATTAAAATTCTGATCATAATTTGCATTCAATGATGAGAATCTGAAAAGATCGATCCATCTCGGGATAATTCTGTAATATCCATAAGAAAGGAACATCAGGTCACCATTACTTTTAAATGAAAAATAAAGAGTATCAATTCTTCTCAGACTGCCTTGTATTTCCGTTGTCGAATTATAATTAAATGTGGAATCAACCAGTCCGTATGCTGATATCCCCTGTACAAATCCTAAAGCTCCGAGTGATGTAAAAGAAATATTAAGATTTCGACTGGTATTTCCGTTGTTATCGGTATAAGTATATCCGTCAAATACTGTTCGGTTCGAAACAAAGAAAGGATTAGATGTGACAGGCGGAGTTACATTTCCTCCGGAATTTGTAACATCACATCCCGAAACTAAAAACACAAAAATTATTACAGGAATACTTTTTATAAATAATCTTATCTTCACATTATATTTTACAATTAGAACAAAATACGTTATTTTTTAATTCTTTAAAATCTTAATGGAGCTCAAATTAATTAAACCAATATCATTTTACACTTTTTCTGCAAAAGTCGATTTCATGGAAATGATGCAGTATGTTAGAGTAATGGCACAGAATCTATATGGATCTGCAATAGATAACAAACTGGAGATCACCGGACCACTTTACTGGATCTATAATGGAATGGTTGATATGGAATCAAAGTTTGATCTCGATATTTGCCTGCCCGTTACACATTCAGAAACAGAGTCAAAAGAATTTAAGATCAAAACCCGCACTGAATTCAAATGTGTTTCAGCAATTCATACCGGAACCTGGTTTGGATTAAAAAATACTTATGACAAACTTTCTCACTTCATGGAGGAAAAAGGATATCAGCCTTCCGGCGAGAATCGTGAAATTTATATCAATATGGATTTTGATGAAGAGGATAATAACATAACAGAAGTACAGATCGGGATCAAATAAACTGCAATATTCCCCCCTAAATGAATTTAATCTCATTATATTAATCACTAACTTTATTATTACTTAACTTTTAAATAATATAATGTCCGCAAATACTCCTATTACGGTTGCCTATGGTGATGGTATCGGTCCTGAAATAATGGAAGCAACTCTTAATATAATCAAAGCAGCAGGAGCAAAAATAGATATAGAAACTATTGAGATCGGTGAAAAAGTTTATCTTCGAGGCAATTCTGAAGGAATTGAGCCGGGTGCATGGGATTCACTTAAAAGAACTAAAGTTTTCTTAAAAGCTCCTATAACAACTCCTCAGGGAGGCGGTTATAAATCATTGAATGTAGCAACAAGAAAAACTCTGGGTCTTTATGCAAATATCCGTCCATGCGTTTCTTATCATCCTTTTATTTCGACAAAGCATCCTGTAATGGATGTAGTTATAGTCAGAGAAAATGAAGAAGATCTTTATGCAGGTATTGAATACCGCCAGTCGAATCAGATGTATGAATGCTTGAAGCTGATCTCCCGACCGGGCTGCGAAAAAATTATACGATATGCATTTGAGTATGCAAGAGCGAATAACAGAAAAAAAGTTACTGCCTTTATGAAAGATAATATTATGAAAATGACTGACGGTCTATTTCATAGTGTGTTCGATGAGATTGGCGCAGAGTATCCGGATATTGAAAAGGAAGACTGGATAATTGATATCGGTGCTGCAAAAATGGCAACCTCACCTGAAGCATTTGATGTTATCGTAATGGAAAATCTTTATGGTGATATACTTTCAGATGTTGCTGCACAGATGACCGGCTCAGTCGGTCTTGCCGGCTCTGCAAATATCGGTGATAATTATGCAATGTTTGAAGCGATTCACGGTTCCGCTCCAAGAAGAGCGGGTCAGAATCTTGCTAACCCTTCTGGGATTTTGCTTGGAGCAATTCTAATGCTCAATCATATAGGACAATCTGATGTTGCGGCTAAAGTTCATAATGCATTCCTGAAAACTCTTGAAGATGGCGTGCACACCTATGATATTTTTAAGGATGGTATCAGCAAAGAAAAAGTCGGTACAAAGGAATTCGGAGAAGCTATCATTTCAAGACTTGGACAAAAGCCTTCAACAATGAAAGCTGTTGAATATAAAAATATGGACACAAAGGCTATCGGCGCATCAAAGCTAAAGCCTGAAGTGAAACAAAAGAAAGAGTTAGTCGGTGTTGATATTTTTATTGACTGGAGCAAAGGAAATGCTGATGATTTTGGAGACAGTGTAAATAAAGTTAAGCCTGATTCATTAAAGCTTGGTCTTATAAGCAACAGAGGTGTAAAAGTCTGGCCAAAGGGAAATCCTGAAACATTCTGTACTGATCACTGGAGATGCAGATATCAATCAGGTTCTGTTATTGATCCGAAAGTAGTAATAAATTTACTTTCACAGCTAAACGATGCAGGTTTTGACGTTATCAAAACTGAAAATCTTTACAACTTTGATAGTGTAGCAGGATATTCAGGAGCAAAGGATTCGTAAGAATAAATAAAACGATTCCCTCTCCTTTTCAAGGAGGCGGGCTAGGGGGTGGTTATTTAACACTTCTTAAGGCAATAATCAAAGGTTGCTTTCAAATGGCCGTTGGTGGAAAACTCCAACGGCGGCAGAAAAAAAATTCTCCGACTTCGCGGGAGATATGTAAAACTTAAGTCTAGATGAATAATTCAAGTATCGTCTGCGTTATTCAGGCAAGAACAGAATCTACAAGGCTTCCCAATAAAATTCTACTTCCTCTAGCAGGAAAACCTCTTCTCATCAGAATGACAGAGAGAGTTACACGATCTTCTCTGATCGATGAAGTTATTATTGCAACTACAACAGATACTTCAGATGATATCATAGCGGATCTTTGCAAAGAGAATAATTTTAATTGCTATCGTGGAAGCATGGATGATCTTCTTAAGCGGCACTATAATGCAGCTGAAGAATATAAAGCAGATGTTTTGGTTAAGATACCTTCAGATTGTCCTTTGATAGATCCTGCGATAATTGATAAAGTTATTCAATACTACAAAGACAATTCTGCGAAATTTGATTACGTTTCAAATCTACATCCTGCAACTTATCCTGATGGCAATGATGTTGAAGTAGTTCGTATGAAAGTTTTAAAAGAAGCATTGGAAAATGCAGTTTTACCAATGGAAAGAGAGCATACAACTCCCTATATCTGGGAGAGACCGGAGGAATACAGGATCGGAAATGTTGAGTGGGAAACCGGACTTGACTATTCAATGTCTCACAGATGGACAATAGATTATCCGCAGGATCATGATTTCATAAAGAAAATTTATGATTTTCTTTACAATAAAAATCCATTTTTTGGGATAAATGATATTTTAGAATTATTAAAAAAAGAACCATCAATTCAGGAAATTAATTCTGAATTCGCAGGAGTGAACTGGTACAGAAATCATCTAAACGAGTTAAAAACAGTTTCAAAAGAACAAACAAAAATTATATAGTGCAAAAGTCTCTCGACAATAATAAAATATCTGAATTAACCCAACGTGCGCTCAACGTACGCGAGCACATTATCCGAATGTCAACTGACGGAGGATGCTTTATCGGAGCTTCTCTCTCATGCGCAGACCTTATAGTTTATCTTTACAGCTGTTATCTGAATACTCATAAAGATAATTTAAATGACGAGAACCGCGATTATCTTTTTCTTTCAAAAGGTCATGATGTCCCTGCTCTTTATGGCACATTTGCAGAGCTTGGTTTCATTGAAAAAAGCCTACTCACCCATCATTTGAAAACAACAGATCATATTTACTGGCATCCTAACAGAAATGTACCGGGTGTGGAATTTCATTCAGGTTCACTCGGACATCTGCTTTCAGTTTCAATAGGTGTTGCACTCGATTGTAAAATGCGGGGTTTGAAAAATAAAGTTTTGGTAATTCTTGGCGATGGTGAATGCAATGAAGGAACAATATGGGAAGGTGCATTGGTTGCCGCTGCGCACAAGCTTGATAATCTCATAGCTGTGATCGACAGAAATAAATTCCAGGCAAACATTGAAACAGAAAAGCTTATTCCACTGGAGCCTCTTGAAGATAAATTCGCTGCTTTCGGATGGAATACGTTCAGAGTCGATGGTCATGATTTTAATGCAATGAATGATACATTCAATAAATTGAAATATGATACTCTGAGACCAAATATAGTGATAGCAGATACAATAAGGGGTAAAGGACTTCCATCTATCGAAGCCCGTGCTGACCGCTGGTTCGTAAATTTCACCGGAGATGAAGTTCAAATGCTTTTAAAAGAACTGCATGGCGATGCAAATGCTGATCTGACATCTGAAACTTTGATGGTAAGATAATTTTTTCCCCGAATGCTTTTATCGGGGATCCAGTGCCTTAATAAAAATATTATAAATTTTAATGACATACGAAGACATACTTCTTGAACTTGTAAATACCGATGAACGCTTTGTCGTAATGACAGCTGAAAACCGTGCAGCCATAAGAAATCTTCCTTCAAAGATCGGGAATAAATTTATAGATGTCGGAATTTCCGAACAAACACTGATCGGTGCAGCAGCCGGACTTGCGCTGAAAGGAAGAATTCCTGTCACTCATGCCCTTGCGACCTTTATAACTCTGAGAGCTTTTGAATTTATTCGAACAGATGTCGGCATTGCAAATTTACCTGTTAAGCTTGTCGGAGGAGTCCCGGGATTTCTTTCAGATGGAAACGGACCCACTCACCAGGCTATTGAAGATATTTCACTTATGCGCGGGATACCAAATATGAATATTTTTTGTCCTGCAGATGAAGAAGATATGCTTATCGGATTAAAAGAAGTTCTGACACATGACTCCCCTTTTTATATTCGATACAATAATCTGAAACCTTCAGTTTCTCATGATAAAAATTTCGAAATAGGCAAAGCTGAAATATTTAAAACAGGTTCTGTCATCCCTGAGAAAGCAGGGATCCCGGAAATGAATGGAAAAACCGATGACATTGCGATCATCGTCTACGGTTTCCTTCTTAAACAAGCTCTCGAAGCAAAAACTATGCTCGAAGAAAAAGGTCATTCCGTAAGGGTAATAAATCTAAGAACTGTAAAGCCGATCGATGAAGCAGCTTTAATTTCTGCTTCTAAAGAATGTAAGCTTGTTGTAACATTAGAGGACCATTTCTTAACCGGCGGATTATACTCAATCCTTGCAGAAATCCTGTTAAAGAATAATCTGACTGCGAATGTTTTACCAATAGCGCTCGATAACAAATGGTTCAAGCCTGCTTTATTGAATGATGTACTGGAATATGAAGGATTTACGGGACCTCAGATTTTTGAAAGGATATTAAATAAATTTAAAGAGTAAAGCCCGAAACCAATAAAACATTTCACCGCTGTTGGTGTTTAAGTTCCGATTTCGGAACGTCACCAACAGCCATTTATATGTTCAACCCCTTCAGGGTTGACAACTTTGGTTTATTTACTTGGGGCGTTGCCCCAAGCTATGATGTTTCAGGCTTTCAGCCTGAAAGTTTCGAAATAGAAGATTACAAAAGATTTCGGATAAGTTTGCCAAAGAAAAAGAAGATTTTTGCCCTGTAAGGGCATAACATCAAAACTTGGGGCAACGCCCCAAGTTAATATAAAAAATTAATCAGGCTGTAAGCCTGAGACAAAAAAACATTTTAATGATATATCTCGAATCTTTTATGAATCTTGACTAATATTAACAAACAATTTTTCTATGCCTAACAAACCTGATCTTAAAAATAACTTCCCTGACATAACAGAATCTGACAAGTTATATCAACGGGCACTTGGACTGATACCGCCGGTCACTCAGACTCTGGCAAAAGGTCCGGGACAATGGATAAAAGGAATTGCTCCAAAGTATATTAGTCGCGGCAAGGGTTCGCATGTCTGGGATGTTGATGGAAATGAATACATAGATTACAATATGGCTATCGGACCGATATCGTTAGGTTATTGTTATGATAAAATTGACAATGCAATTAAAGATCAGCTTGCAGACGGAATAACTTTTTCTATGATGCATCCGCTTGAAGTTGAACTTGCTGAGCTTATAAAAAATACTGTTCCTAACACTGAGTCTGTACGTTTTGCAAAAGCCGGCTGTGATGCAACAACTGCAGCTGTCCGTGTTGCACGTGCTTTTACAAAAAGAGAAAAAGTTTTATGCTGCGGATATCATGGCTGGCATGACTGGTATATTTCAGTAACTGACCGCAATGCAGGAATTCCAAAATCTACAGAAGAACTTACACATACTTTCAGCTACAACGATATTAATTCAGTTATTGATTCAATCGATGAAGATACTGCATGCGTTATTCTTGAACCGTTTGTATTTGAACAGGAAAAAGATAACTTTCTTCAGAAATTAAGAAAAGTCTGTGATGAAAACGGAACACTTTTGATCTTCGATGAAATGTGGACAGGTTTCAGAATTGCTACGGGAGGTGCTCAGGAATATTTTAATGTAAAAGCTGACCTTGCATGCTTTTCAAAAGCTATCGCTAATGGTATGCCGATTTCAGTTCTCACAGGGAGAAAAGATGTAATGCAGCTTTTCGAAAAAGATGTTTTCTTTTTTACAACTTTTGGCGGCGAAGCTCTATCTCTTGCTGCTGCTGTTGCTTGTATAAATGAAATTAAAGAAAAGAATGTTTGCGAATATCTTGATAAACAGGGACAAAAATTAAAGGACGGTTATAACTCAATTGTTAGAAAAAACGAAATGAATTATACTTCATGCAATGGATACAATTGCCGGACGATAATGACTTTTAATGGCGAGCTTGCCAATGGTCAGAATCCGCTAGAAATGAAATCCTTAGTTCAGCAGGAAATGGTAAAACGCGGAGTGTTGTGGGGAGGATTTCATAATATGTGCTATTCTCATACAGATGAAGATATTTTATTCACACTAAAGTGCTATGAAGAGGTTCTTCCGATTTTAAAAAAGGCAGTTAATGAAAAAAATGTTTCAGGATATCTTAAAGGAGAACCTGTTGAACCTGTTTTCAGAAAAACGAGTAATTTCAATATGAAGCCTAAATCAAAAGTATCGTAATGGATACTTCCTCACTTTTTTCTTTAGAGGGAAAGATCGCAGTTGTTACCGGCGCGCTCGGTCTCATTGGTAAAAATCACTGCAAGGCTCTTGCATCTGCAGGCGCTTCTGTTGTTGTTACCGATCTCGATAATGAAAAATGTGCACAATTTTCAAAGGAACTGGGAAACGATTCCATCGGTTTATCAATGGACATCACGAACAAGGAATCAATAATTGCCTTTAAGGATAAAGTTCTGAAAAAGTATAAGAAAATTGATATACTTGTTAATAATGCTGCCATAAACGATATGTTTGAAAATCCCGGAACAGCGCTTGAACAGTCTTCTTTTGAGAATTACCCTCTCGAAATGTGGAAATCATCGTTTGAAGCAAATGTTACCGGTACTTTTCTTTGCTCACAGATCATAGGATCTGAAATGGCAAAAAATAATTCAGGAAGCATAATAAATATTGCTTCTACTTATGGCATTGTAGCACCTGATCAGTCACTTTATCTTGATGAGAACAATAACAGAAAATTTTATAAGTCTCCTTCCTATCCGGCAACTAAAGGTGCAGTTATCTCTTTTACAAGATTTCTTGCAGCATACTGGGGAGATAAAAATGTACGAGTTAATACTCTTTCACCCGGTGGAGTTGAAAATTCGCAGGATGAATTCTTTATAAATAATTATTCTAAAAAAACACCTCTCAAAAGAATGGCTCTTCCTACTGATTATATGGGTGCTCTCATTTTTTTGGCAAGTGATGCCTCTTCCTATATGACAGGAGCTAATCTGGTAATTGACGGAGGATTTACAATATGGTAAATAAAAACACTATGGACGAAAAAGCAAAAGTAAAAGCAGGCAGCAGATTTATCGGCGATGGTGAAAAAGTGTTTATTATAGCTGAGATCGGAATTAATCACAACGGTGATATCAATATTGCAAAGAAGCTGATAGAAGGCGCAGCAGATGCAGGATGTGATGCAGTTAAATTTCAAAAAAGAACTCCTGAGCTTTGCGTTCCGAAAGATCAATGGCTGATAGAGCGGGATACTCCATGGGGAAGAATGACCTATATTGACTATAAGCACAGGATTGAATTGACCCGTGAGGAATATGCTGAGATCGATAAATACTGTAAAGAAAAAAATATTATGTGGTTCGCTTCATGCTGGGATGAGCCTTCTGTAGATTTTATTGATCAGTTCCATCCGCCTTTATATAAAGCTGCTTCTGCATGCCTTACTGATATTAAGCTTCTTAGAAAAACAAGAGAGACGGGAAAGCCGCTGATGATATCAACAGGTATGTCATTAATTGAAGAGATCGATCAAGCCGTCAATGAAGTCAGAACTGAAAATTTAATGATAGCACACTCTACTTCAGCATATCCATGCAAGCTTGAAGAATTGAATCTGAATGTTATAAACACTTTAAAAGAAAGATATCCGGGCGTTCCGATAGGTTATTCAGGTCATGAGACAGGTCTTGCAACTACATGGGCTGCGGTAGCGCTTGGTGCGGCATTCGTTGAAAGGCATATTACTTTGGACCGTGCAATGTGGGGTACAGATCAAGCTGCATCTGTGGAAGTAATTGGTTTTAAAAGACTTGTAAAAAATATTCGTGATATTGAAATTTCTTTGGGTGATGGAGTTAAAAAACTTTATGAGTCTGAAGTGTCTTCGAGGAAAAAATTGAGAAGGATCTCGAATTAAAATAAGTGCCGCTGTTGGTGTTTTAGTTCCGATCTATCGGAACGTCACCAACGGCCACCTAAAGAGATTCTTTTTGGTTAACCTTCAGAAGTGTTGAATAACCACCCCCTAACCCCCTCCTTGAAAAGGAGGGGGAACAATATTCGAGTTCATTTCCACTACAATTCCCGCTCCATCACATAATCATTCATCCAGTACTTTCCAATTGGTATATCCTCTTCCCTGTTCACTTTAAATCCAAACTTTTCATAAAATCCTTTAGCTTTGTTATGCCTGTTCACATTCAGCTCAACTATATCACCACCTTTTTCTTTGACTCTTTTAAATACTTCATGGAGCAGTAACTTTCCAAGTCCCTTTCCATGTAAATCCGGATCAACATAAAGCTTCGGAATTCTGTATCGGCTTTCTGTTTGATGATTAAATGAAATAAATCCTGCAGGAACTTCATCAGAGTATAGAAGTATGAATTCCTGTCTTTCATCCATCTGTTTTTGAAGTGAATCAACACTATACAATACACTCAGCATAAAATCCACCTGCTCTTTTCCTACTATAGGTATATATGTTGCCTCCCATGTTTTAAGAGCAATATCTTTAATAGTCTGAATATCTGTCTTACCTGCTGTTTTTATTTTTATGCTCATAAGTTTTTTTCAAAAAAATCTTGCATTCGGCACTATCCTTTTCGAATGTGAATATATAGCATACCTCATTGCATCCATTAGGTGATCATTCTCTTTTTCAGGAATATCAAAAAGATTTCCTTGCCTATCTTTCCTATAGGAATAATCTTCCATTTCAGCAATGAAATTTACATTAGAATAAGTTGTAAATATTTTACTGCTTTTAACAAGATCCATTCCTGCTGCAACATCTTTATTCGATTCTTTTGCATTAAAGCCGGCGTTATAAATTTCTTTGATCCGTGCAGGTTCGGAAGTATCACAATATATTACATCTTCCTTTAAGCTTATTAATTCTTTAAGCCTGTTTATAAGCTGAGAATTCGTAAGATGTCTTTCATATAGTAATTCGGTAACATAACAAACCTTATCTTTTATATCAATTCTTAACAATGCAGTCGGACAATTATATCCGAAATCGAGTCCATATATTGTTTCATCAAAATTTGTAACCGGAAATTCCTGTACTATCTTTATATTTCTGTAAATTATTCCTTCCCCTGCATTATATTCTCCCAATGTAAAAAAGTTATAATGTTCCTCTGAAGTATGCTTTAAATCTTCAAGCATTTTTTTATAGTTCTCATTGAGATATTTGTTGTTCTTGTAGGAAGATTTTATGATCTCGACATCTGTTTCATACTTTACTTTTTTATTTAAATAGCCATTCCTTCTTCTCGGATTATAAGAAAGAAATATCTGATTGACCTTTCCCTTCTCCTGAGCAGAGCTCAGCCTGGTCTTCAGAGTTATATAATCATCAAATGTAAACTCTTCTGCTTCTTCCATCCAGATATAATTAAATTCTGTTGACTGAATTTTAACCGGTTCGTCTACCGATGCAAAGAGCAGATAATTATTTTTATATCTGCATTCATAAAATGTCTTATTAATATCGACTTTATCAAAAAGCGCGTATTTTCTAAGCAGCTCAATGAACATTTTATATACGGAAATTCTCAGGCTTGGAAAAGTTTTCCTTACAATCAAAAAGCTTTTATTCTCTTCCATGAAGAATCTGTATATAAAAAGCTGGCACAGTGAATAACTTTTTGAGCTGCGTGCTCCGCCTTCATTCAATATCACGCTTTTATTTGAAGCAAGATTTTTTTTAAGTACAATTGTTCCTTTAATTTCTGTCATTATTCTTCTATAACTATAATTAAATCAATTTCTCTTTCTTTCTCTAAAATTTTCGGTTCATTTCCAGTTACTTCTTCTTCTGTTATTTCTTCCTTTTGTATTTTTTCTTTTTCCATATATTCTGCTTTAATTAAACAAATATATACTATTATCGAGCACCCCTCTTATAAATTGATTTATTCGCGAATATCAATTTTGTATTTACATGAACTTATCCCTGGATTAAGAACAGGTTCAGAATATTCATTTCCTTATCCATAGAAATTATTATAAAATATGATTATTATAATCAGATTTAGTCTTGCGCGATTGGCGGAACTGGTAGACGCACTAGACTTAGGATCTAGCGGGGCAACCTGTGGGGGTTCGACTCCCTCATCGCGCACAATTTAAAATTATATATGACTACCAAAAAAACTTCTTTAACAGCTCAGGTCAGATGCTCATTCTGCGGCAGAAGTGCCAGCAAAGTATCTAACATGATCAAGGGCGGTCCTATGGATAGCTCGGGCAAAGAAGTTTATATCTGTGATATCTGCGTTTCAAGCGCTATGCAGATAATTAAGCATAATAATGTAACTACTACCGGAGTAAAGTCTGCAAAAAATTCAAAGATCAATCTCAACCCTCAAACTATAAAGAAATTTCTTGATGAGTATGTAATTGGACAGGATAAGGCAAAGAAAGCTTTATCAGTTGCAGTTTACAATCACTACAAAAGACTCGACTCACTTGAGCTGAATTATCTTGATGGTGTTGAAATTGAAAAAAGTAATATTCTTCTAATTGGTCCTACCGGTACAGGTAAAACTTACCTTGCTCAATCTCTTGCCCGTCTTCTTGATGTTCCGTTTGCTATAGCAGATGCAACAACTCTTACTGAAGCCGGATATGTAGGTGATGATGTAGAATCAATTCTTGTTACTCTTCTTCAGAATGCAAATTACGATCTTACAAAAGTTGAAAAAGGTATTATCTACCTGGATGAAATTGACAAGATCGCACGAAAAGGAGACAGCACTTCTATTACCCGTGATGTATCAGGTGAAGGTGTTCAGCAGGCATTATTAAAATTACTTGAAGGCACAGTTGCCGGCGTTCCTCCTAAAGGCGGAAGAAAGCATCCTGAGCAATCTCTGATAAATATAAATACAAAAAATATTTTATTCATTTGTGGCGGAGCTTTTGACGGTCTTGAAAAGATCATTGAAAGAAGAGTTGCAAAAAGCGCTATGGGCTTTGGAGCTGATGTATTCTCCAAGGATGAATTGAAAAAAGATGAGATACTTTCTATGGTTGAGCCTGATGATCTAGTAAAATATGGTATCATTCCTGAATTTATCGGACGTCTTCCTGTATTAACTTCTTTAAGCTCGCTTGATGAAAAAGCTCTTCTTACAATTCTGACCGAGCCTAAGAATGCTATTATAAAGCAGTACCAGAAGCTTTTCAGAATGGAAGGTGTTGAACTTGAATTCAAAGATGAAGCTTTGGTTGAAGTTGCAAAGATCGCTATTAAAAGAGGTACAGGTGCAAGAGCTCTGAGATCTATACTGGAAAATATTATGACGGATATTATGTTCAAGCTTCCTTCCAAGGAGAATGTAACTCAATGCATAATTACTAAAGAAGTTGTGACTAAAGGAAAAGAGCCTATTTATATGAATGCTGCTAAAAAAGTATTTGCGTAATTTTAACAACATACAATAATTTTCAAAGCCCTGTCGGTTTATAGCTGACAGGGTTTATTTTATATACTAAATTTTTATGCCGCAGATAACATCAAAGATAAAAGAAGATAAAAATTTCGATCTTAGAGAAGATCATCATAAGGATCTGCTAAGAAAAATAAATGCGATCGGTGATAAGTTAAAGCTTGGAGGCGGTAAAAAAGCAATTGAAAAGCTACATGAAAAAAACAAGCTTCATTGCCGCGAGCGTGTAAACCTGCTTATCGATGAAGGCTCTTATTTTATGGAGATGGGATTATTTACCGGCTATGGAATGTATGAAGAATACGGCGGAGCGCCTTCTTCAGGAACTATATTTGGAATTGGGAAAGTATCAGGAAAAAATTGCGTAATAGTTGCAAACGATGCTACCGTTAAAGCTGGTGCATGGTTCCCTATTACCTGTAAGAAAAATTTACGCGCACAAGAAATTTCTATAGAGAACAGACTACCAATAATTTATCTGGTTGATTCTGCCGGAGTATTTCTTCCAATGCAAGATGAAATTTTTCCTGATAAAGAACACTTTGGACGGATATTTAGAAATAATGCAGTAATGAGTTCAATGGGGATTCCGCAAATTGCAGCTATCATGGGACCATGTGTTGCAGGCGGAGCTTATCTTCCTATCATGAGTGACGAAGCATTGATAGTTGATAAGACAGGAAGTATTTTTCTTGCCGGCTCTTATTTGGTAAAAGCTGCCATAGGGGAAAACATTGATAA
Source organism: Ignavibacteria bacterium (assembly GCA_038230595.1). GTDB lineage: Bacteria > Bacteroidota > Ignavibacteria > Tepidaquicellales > Tepidaquicellaceae > JBBRMY01. The sequence continues at coordinate 2,355 of JBBRMY010000030.1, read as the reverse complement.
TGAATCTCTCGGTGGTGCTACAACTACAACTGAAATTTCAGGAGTTACAGATGAAAAAATGCCGGATGATAAAACTTGCCTGGAAAAAATAAGAAGCCTTGTCAGTAAATTCGGCGATACATCAAAAGCAGGATTTGACAGAATAGAAAGCTCTGAACCTAAAGCAGATAAGAGTATTTATGGAGTTATCCCTGAAGACAGTGCTAAGCCATATGATACTTACGAATTAATTTCACGGATAGTTGATGATTCTGATTTTGATGAATTCAAGCCGGAGTATGGCAAAACAATTATTACGGGTTATGCAAGAATTGATGGCTGGGCAGTAGGAATTGTTGCAAATCAGAGAAGTCTTGTAAAATCCAGCAAAGGCGAGATGCAATTCGGCGGAGTTATATATTCTGACAGCGCAGACAAAGGTGCAAGATTTATTATGAACTGCAATCAAAGAAAAATTCCATTACTATTCCTTCAGGATGTAACAGGATTTATGGTAGGCTCAAGATCAGAGCATGGCGGTATAATAAAAGATGGCGCTAAAATGGTTAACGCAGTTGCAAATTCTGTTGTACCAAAGATCACTATTATTACAGGTAACAGTTACGGCGCAGGAAATTATGCGATGTGCGGAAAAGCTTATGACCCGAGATTTATTTTCGCTTATCCGAATGCGCAGATAGCAGTTATGGGCGGCTCTCAGGCAAGCAATGTTCTTCTTGATATTAAAATAGGACAGCTGAAAAAACAAGGAAAGGAAATTTCAGAATCAGATAAGAAAATATTTCTTGATGAGATTAAAGACCGATATGCAAAGCAGACAGATGTTCTCTATGCTGCTTCAAGATTGTGGGTTGATGAAGTTATCGATCCTGCTGATACCAGAAAAATAGTTTCTTATTGTATCGAGCTTGCAAATAATAATCCTGAAATACCTAAATTTAATGTTGGAGTTATACAGACTTAATTAGTTACCTTTCCCGTCGTGCTTTTAGACGGGATCCCAGACTTCCGCAATGCGGATATGATTGGTAAATTTAAAAGCTTTGAGTGAAAACGAAATATTAAAATTATGTTAAAAACAAAACTACAAATAGCAAAAAACTGGCTTCCGCGTTACACAGGAATGCCTTTAAAAGATTTCGGAAAATATATTCTGATAACGAATTTCTTTCACTATCTGAAAGATTTTTCTGATATGTTCAATGCCCCTATTATGGGTATTGGAAAGCCCATGCAGGCATGTACAAATAAAGAAGGACTTACGATGATTAATTACGGAGTAGGTTCATCTAATGCAGCCTTGATAATGGATCTGCTTACTGCTGTAAGTCCAAAGGGAGTTTTATTCCTTGGCAAATGCGGAGGTTTGAAAAAATCTACAGAGATAGGTCATTTTATTTTACCCATCGCTGCTATCAGAGGTGAAGGAACTTCAGACGATTACATGCATCCTAAAGTACCGGCACTTCCTTCTTTCAAGCTGCATAAATTTATATCTGATAAGATCGTTGAAAGAAAAGTTGAATACAGAACAGGAGTTGTTTATACTACTAACAGAAGAATATGGGAATGGGATACAAAATTCAAAAAAGAGTTAGCTGAAATGTCAGCAATTGCTATAGATATGGAAACAGCAACATTCTTTATTGTCGGTCATAAAAATCAGATAGCGCGGGGAGCATTATTATTAGTTTCTGACGTACCGGTTGTCCCTGAAGGAGTTAAGACTGAGAAATCCGATAAGATGGTAACCGGAAAATATTCACAGATTCATATGCAGATAGGGATAGAAACTATGATGGAAATAGGAACTCAAGGTGAAAAGATAAAACATTTTAAGTACTAAGAAAAAAACTCGATTGTCATTCCTGCGAAAGCAGGAATCCCGTAAATCAAAAACTGAAATCTCTCCTCCTAAGATTTGAGACGCAAATATGCGTCTCTACTTAATCATATTAGCCTTCGCATTCCTAACATGTGCCAGATGATGTTCGCAATGCCAGGCATACATCCCGCAAAAAACATTTAAACTGAATTCCTTATTGTGCTCCGGATGAAACAGAGTTCTTTCCCATTCTTCATCCTTCATATTTCTCAAAAATACTGTCCATCTTTTATGCATTGCTGTAATTAATGGTAATGATAGATCGATGGACCCATGCTTTGCTTCCTCAAGCTCAGCCCATGGCGTTTCATTGTATGGTCTTATAGTAGGATTGTCCTCTGTTACTGCCAGTTTAAATCTTATATATGAGTTCACATGACTATCAAAAGTGTGATGAACAATCTGCCTTATTGTCCAGCCTCCGTCTCTGTATTTCATTTCAAGCTGATCATCACTTAATCCTTCAACTT
>JBBRMY010000029.1:0-20801 GCA_038230595.1 Ignavibacteria bacterium | reverse complement strand
CAACAAATATGATACGTAAGACTGCTTATATATTTACCTTCGCACTCATTTCTTTTATTTATTCAAATTCATTTTCCCAGAGCAATACTGTTTATAATTTTTTAAAGCTTGATGTCAGTGCAAGAGCTTCTGCCCTCGCCGGCAGCTTTACAGCTGTAGAAAATGACGTTAATGCAATTTATTATAATCCGGCTGCATTATCTACTTTCACAAAATCAAAAGTTTCTGTCGGCTTCTATAAATATCTTCTTGATATAAACTCAGGAAATATTGCCTACACTTCTAAATACAAAAAAATTGGTTACATAGGTATAGGATTACGTTATGTTAATTATGGCAGCTTTGATAAATATGATATTAATTCTGAAAATCAGGGAACATTTGGCGGCTCTGATCTCGCTCTTACATTAGGTTATGCAAATAATTATAATGATAAATTAAGCTATGGAGCAAGCCTTAAGCTTATTTATTCAAGCTATGATATTTACCATTCTGCCGGAATTGCAGCTGATCTTGGCGTCCTTTATAAGATCCCTGCTTTTCAAATGACCCTCGGAATGAGTCTGCTGAATGCAGGAACTCAGATCACTTCTTATCAGGACTTAAAAGAAAATCTTCCTTTAGATTTAAGATTTGGAATCACAAAAAAAGTTGAGAATTCACCTCTTACAATTTTCTTAGGATTAAGTAGGTTATCAGAATCACAAACTAAATTCTTTGACAGGTTTAAAAATATTTCAGCGGGTGTAGAATTTAACGTTGCAGATAATATTGATCTCAGACTCGGATATGATAACAGGTTAAGACAGGATCTTAAAACCGGAACATCTGCAGGGCTTGCAGGATTTTCTGCCGGCTTCGGTGTGCTGGTTAAAAATAAATATCAGATTGACTACGCCTTCAATTCTCTTGGCAAAATAGGTTCAACTCACAGAATTAATATCGGAATGCCGATAAATTAAAGTAAAAATTCAGAAACTATCTGAATACTTTTTAATAATTTCTACTTCAATTAATTTTCCTCGTTTCGATGCTCCAGCTTCGGAACGCAAAAAAGCCACATGCAAACATGTGGCTTTTTTGCGTTCCGAATGATACATATAATCCAAATGAATCCCCTTCCTTTAGCGCCACTATTGGTGTTTAAGTTCCGATTTATCGGAACGCTGTTGCGGAGCAACGGAAGCTTTTCCACTGATTAAGAAGACTTTCGCGAAAGCCGGAAAATAAAAACCAGCTGTACAAAATTTGCTACTCCCCCGAATGCTTCTATAGGGGGCTGTTGCGGAGCAACGGAAGCTTTTCCACGGATAAGGAGACTTCAGTTAAAAACCGGAAAATAAAAATAATCTCCCCTCCTTAGAAAGGTTCGATGCGAATGCATCGGAAAGCTTTTGTTTTTATATGGGCAGGGGTGAGGCAGTTGCGGTGCAACGGAAGCTTTTCCACTTCTGAAGGGGGCAGGGGGTGCTTCTAGATAAACAAAAAAGCCCGATGTTCGAAAGAACATCGGGCTTTAAAAGGGCAGACACAAAGGTCTGCCCCTACATCTATTAGTGTAATTCGTAATTACTTCACCAGCAGCATCTTCATTGTCTTACTAAAGCTCTGATTACCAACTGCATTTATTTGGTAGAAATAAATTCCACTTGAAAGCGATGCAGCATTAAAGCTCAGAGTATATGAACCCGCAGTCTGTGCAGCATTTACTAATGTTGCTACTTCCCTGCCTGTCATATCAACTATTCTAACTGATACCTTCGCATCAACAGGAAGATCATAATTTATCTTTGTTGTAGGATTGAAAGGGTTCGGATAGTTTTGTGAAAGATCATACTTTGTTGGCAATGCAACTATAACTTCATTTGATAAAGCATAGTAAGTATAGTTACCATTGTTGTCTATTTGTTTTAGTCTGTAGCTGTAAGTTCCTGAAGTAACGTTTCTGTCATTGTAAGTATAAGAATGAGAAACTGTTGATGTTCCATTACCGGTAACACTACCCATCTTAGTCCATGCTGAATTCTCAACAGAGCTTTTTCTTTCAACATCAAATCCTGCATTATTTACTTCTTCAGTTGTTGACCAATTTAGCTTAACTTCTCTTCCGTTTAAAGTTGAAGTGAAAGAGGCAAGCTCAACAGGAGCTGTTCCTTGATTAGCAAGAATAAATGGTGAGAAAGACGAAATTGGAGCTGTGACAGAGTTTGTTATGGTAAATGCCGGATCTGATCCACCCACGGCGGTAGCTGTAATTCCATCATAATAACCTCCAAGATTCCAATGACCTATTTCTAATATTCCATGATTAACATTTGTTCCTTCATCAGCAGTTGCCCATTGAAAAGTTATAAAGCAATTTGAGCCACCAACTGTTCCTTCAGAGATATTCCATTGGCGCGTAACCGCTTTTGTATTATCTGCTGTCGCATTATCTAAAGAATTTTGAACATTAACGGAAAAATTATCTATAGTTCCGGTGTTACTTAAGCTGACCGGATTGTAAGATGTTCTTCCAATTGGAAATAAGACAGTTCCTGCTGCATTATCAATACCGTTTCGAATAAGTAAGCCAGCACCGTCTGTTACAACATATTTTAATGATGACGCGCCAGTTATTGAACCTCCTGAAGTAATTATTAAATTATTTGCTCCAAGTGTTATTGTTCCTGATGTAAGATTTAAAGTGGATGCTGTTACTGCTCCACCAAGTACTAATCCTGTTCCATTTACAGTCAATGCTGTATATGTTCCGGCAGGAATTGTCTGTCCTGCTCCTGTAAACTCATACGTTCCTGTGAATGTATTTGTGCTGTATGTACCGATCTGAGTAGCAAGGCTTCCGCTCAAGCTTATAGTTCCACTTCCGGTTAACGTTGCACTACCTTGCTGTATCATATTAGTAGCACCCAGAATTATTTTGCCGGTAACATTTGCTGTCCCCTGAACATTTATTCCATTTACATTTGTCAATGTTAATGTTCCGTTAGTACCTGCTAATTCGCCTACACCGGGAATTGACCAGCTACCTGTACCTGAGGCTACAGTCATTGAAGCTGTTCCTCCGTTAGATGTAATAACTCCGTTCCTGAATACTTTTGTACCGTTACCTGCCCATGAAATAGTAACACCATTAGGAATAAAGAAAGCTCCGTTAAATGTTGTAGAAGAAGCGCCACCAATAGAAGTTAAATTCTGAGTAATTTTGAAAATTGGTATTGTAACTGCATCAACATTTGGGAAATAAGTATTTCCAGATGCTGAAAATGAACTTGATAAGGTATATTCAAGTATTGAAGCATTACTGTAGATTATGTTTGTCGCATTAACACCTGCGCCTACTCCAGTTAAACCTGAAGCAATAATGCTTAAAGTACCACCTGTGTTGACATTAACTGTTGGCGTACCTGCACCATATGCGAAAAGTGCACCCATAGAAAGCTTACCGCCGCTCTGAATAATTATATCATCCCCGGCACCATCGTTAACTGTCAAACCTGATGCTGAATATGTTAATATTCCACCGCTTTCAATTACTAATTGATCTGCGTTTTGAACATTATTAACTGTAATGTTATTGTTAATTCTTATTGTAATTGTATTCGCTGCTGAAGTCGGAGCTAAAGTTGCAGTCATCCAACCTGTCGAACCATCCGCGGATGATTCCCAGCTGCCTGGTGTACTCCAGTTTCCGGTTGCTGCGTTTGACCTGAAATAATCAGATGCTGATGAACCCACTGAAATTACTATGTTTCCGCTGGTTACGTTTAATGTTCCGTCGGTTGCAGCTATTGTAACTGTTCCTGCTGTTGTAAAAGTAATATCATTATAAGTTGCTACACCCGCTACTGCTGCCTTAGTTAAAGTTCCGCCTATTGCTCCGGGTCCTGAAGCTTCTGATAGAGTTATATTTTTTGTATAATTTGCATCAACGGAATTATCAGTCCTTCTCGCTTCTATTGTAAACGTAGAAAGTGGTGCCCCTGTCGCACCGGTTGAAGGCAAGTTTACAAAGACTATTTGATTAGCAGCTTCAAGTACATTGAATGCTGAACTTGTTCCGGCTGTTAAGCTCATCCCGGAATTAGTAGAAGCTAAAAGCTGTACACCATTTTCAATAGTGTTATAAGTAATGCCGGTAAATGTAACAGAACTGCTGCCACTATTTATAGTACCGGTTAAAGTTCCTCCTAAAGTTCCCGTTCCTGCTGCACGGGTTAATGTAACACCTGTATTGGAAGAAACATTTTGTGTAACATTACTATTGTCCTGCGACTGAACTGTAACTGAAAAACCGGTATTCGCACTAGGTGAAGTTCCGCCATTTACTGCTGTCACTACTAATTTGGTTGGAGAACCGCTACCTACGACAGTTGCAGTTATATTATCAAAATAAGCTAATTGGTTTGCAGTTGTTGACCCTTGCCAATACGCCCCCGTATAAGTCAAAGCAGAACCGGTATATGTATTATCTGCAACTGTTAAACCAACCTGAGTTAATGATCCCGAAGCCGGATCTGCAAAAGCTGTTGAGCCGTCATCCCTATTAAATAAAGACCAGTTATTTGTTGAAGGATCATAAGTCAATTTAATACTCATGTAATTTGTCAATGCAGCAGGTGCACCACCGAATGTTACGATCGTAGTTTTAGTTCCTTGCAGTCCATTAGTAAATCTAATTAATCCAATAGTATTTGTTCCGCCTCCGCCCATTACAACAGCATATCCATTACCAGTTGTATTTGGAGAATTTGTAGTACAGCCTATAACATAAGCCATTCCATATGAAGAAGTTGTAGTAAACCCGGATAATGCAGAAGCTCTACTAGATCTCATATTAAATGTCCAGGTAACAAGACCCGGATTTGAAGATAGACTTGCATTGAAAGGTGCAGTGTAATTACTTAATGGTGTATTTCCAAAAACCCATCCGAGAACATTTGCTGAAGCAGATGCATCATTTGACAAATCTAATTTGTCAGGATCAATACGTGCACCCCAATCAACGCCACTTCTCGTCATAGACCAAACTGTGCTTGTTCCAATTGCACCGGCAGTTGTTGTATAAGTTGTTCCTCTACTCGTATTAAAATTATCAGAGAATACTGTAGTCTGCGCATCTGCATTTTTGCCGAGCATTACAAAACAAACTGCGACAAGTAGAAATGTAAATAGTTTTTTCATGAGTTCCCTTTCGGGGTTTATTTTATTAATTAATTTTAAATAAAAATTTTAACGGTTTTTCAAAATCAAAACCGCAAATTAACTTGGGATAACTTTAATATTAAATCTCTATCAGGGTTGGAATTGTAATGAATGCTGCAATATTAATTTCGCAGGTTTTAACCTACTATTAATTCAAAGTAATAAACAGGCATTAACGTTCCATTTGAGAATTCCCCTATCACCATATTTATATATAAGTTAATCATTTCAATTTAACAAATGATAAACTCATTGTAATTAAATGTAATTTAAATCCTAACAGAAACCTAACAAATTTAAAGCTTTTTATACTATTTACTTTTTTTCTTTCGACCTTTAACGCAAGATCTTGTGTCATAGAAAAACATTTAAAACTATCCGCGGAATGAATATAGTGCATCCAGTATATTTCAAAATAAGAGGGGTCGTTTTCCTGGTAAACAATAAATGCCCGCTGAACTTTCGATCAACGGGCTTTTGAATAATGGGCAGACACATAGGTCTGCCCCTACATTTTATTTACTTCACCAACATCATCTTCATTGTCTTAACAAAGTTCTGGTTTCCGCCAATTGCAGAGATCTGGTAGAAATATACTCCGCTTGAAAGTGATGAAGCATTAAAGTTCACAGTATAGAATCCTGCAGTCTGAGTAGCATTTACCAGCGATGCTACTTCCCTACCGGTAAGATCAAATAATTTTACTTCAACCTTACTGTCAAATGGAAGATCATAATTTATTTTTGTTGTAGGATTGAACGGATTCGGATAGTTCTGTGAAATTCCGAATTTCGTTGGAATGCCGATTATAACTTCGTTTGTAAGATCATAGTAATGGAAGTTACCGTTGAAATCCATTTGCTTCAGTCTGTAGTTATATCTTCCTGTTCCTAAATTATTATCTGCATAGGAATAATTTTTTATTGAGTTTGAATTTCCAGTGCCTGAAACATTTCCGAGCTTTGCCCATGAATTGCCTGAAGTAAGTTTTCTTTCAATATCAAAGCCTGCATTGTTCTGCTCAGTAGCTGTTGACCATTTAAGAGTCACATTCCTGTTATCGATAACTGAATTAAATGATGCCATTTCTACAGGTAATGCTCCAAGATTTATTTCAACAAATGCCTTGATAGATGCAAGTACATTTCCTGATGGAGACATTGCACCTGAAACTGTTGGAACAAATCCGTAATATTCGTTCGTACCATAGAATACATTATAGAATTGTCCTGAATAAGCGATCGCAGTACAAGAATCTCCGTTGCCTGACTCAGTAGCAGGGATGAAAGCAGGGATCAAAGTTCCTGATCCTGTATTCCATGTTGCAGGAGTAACGCAATCCGGAAATGGATCATTTACTCTTTGCGCAGTGATAGATGTGAACGGTGATGTTATCCCTTTTATAGTGCTGTCTGCTGAAGGGAAATTCGGGAGCCATGAATCTGACCAATATTGAGCATGTAAATATTGTCTGTAAAAAATTGTATCAGCAGCAGTTGCTGCTGGTGTTTGTCTTGGATCATTTGCAAAGCCTAAGTCGTTTCCGAAAATGATCATTGATTTTTTGTTCGATGCATCGTTCGCATTGTCAAGATAGGCTTTTAATGAATCTCTTAAATTAGCAGGCCATGTTTGTGATGAAGAAATAAGAACAATAATTGTTCTCCAGTTTGCAAGTCCTATTCCCGGGAATGCTGTAAGTACATCATAAGTATTTGAAAGCCCGAGCAGGTTCAAATGAGATACAACAGAATCTTTGCTTCGGGAATCTAAATTAAATATAAGAGTATTTTTTGGGGTAGTATAAGTAACTGTTCCTGACAAAGTGTCATTGGCAGGATTTGTATCTCCTGAAATGAAAACTGAATCCCGGATAGTATATTGAGTGCCTGTGGTGTAACTTAAATCTGTAAAGTTAACTGTCTGTGAAGCATTGGAACCTAATGAAGCTACAGCAACTGTGCTGATATATCCGCCCGGACTTACTTTTCTTGTAACATTAAAAGTTGCAGGAGTTCCTCCGTTATTTTTAACAGTTCCTGACATTAAAGCTGATCCGCTTGTAGTTGAAGTATAAACAGTTCCTGTTGTACCAACTGAAGTAACTGCAACATCAACTGATGGCGGAATACCAACTTTTACATTATCTATAAATAAATTGTTTCCATATGCAGTTGTTACCTGAAATTTTATTCTGTTCACGCCTGCGCCGACAGCATATTTCTTAGTAAGCCACTGACCTGCTGTAGGACCTGAAGCATTTGGTCCAAAACTCGTTGTTGAAGGAGTTGCTGTAACCATTCCTGTACCGACTGTTGCACCGCCCGGAAGATCCTGAAGTAAAACCCAGGTTAATCCTCCATTTGTTGAAACGTAAATTTTAAGATCATCTACTTCACTTACATACGATCTGTATGCATGATCAAATGATAAAGTATCAGTCACTGAAGCTGCAGTGAAAACCGGTGAGATCAAAGAATCCGTTGGGCTGTTTGCACCTGTCCAAGTGTAAAAATAACAAAATGCTGAACCTGTTCCCGTCGCTGCATATCCATTATATGCAGAACGTGTCCACACATTAATATTTGGGGGGTCTTCGCAAATTGAAGGTCCGATGCTCCATCCTGTTGGAGGAAAAGTTGCGCTTGAAAAATTTTCATCAAGCTTATACTGGGCATTAGCACTGTAAAAAGCGCACAGACATAAAAATATCGAAAGAATAAGTCTTTTCATTGGCTCCCTTTAATAGATTAATTTGGTTTACTATTTATATTAGAATTTAAAATAAATCCTAACTGAATCCTAACAAAAAACGCAGGAAATTCTAAACAAACAATATTTAATTATTGTTTCTCAATCGTTTATGTGGATAAGATTAGTATTTTATAATTTTCATTGTAGTTGGTAATTTTGTTAACCTGTATGGTGGCTGAGTGAAACACCAACAGCGGCAGAAAGTTGTTGATGTTCCCGATGTCCGCCGTTGTTGGTGTTTTCACCAACAACCATCAGATCTATCAAAATGTTTTTTCTAAAAATCCAAACTCATCAACATTTTCATAATAAGACTTAGCAGAAGAATATTTGTAATCCGTTATATCAACTGACAGCTTCCATTTGTCCCCTAATGGATTTTTGTGAATATAATTTATTTTCTGTTCCAGCACTTTGGAAGAAAATATTTCAACTGATAATGAATTTCTTTCCCAGATCTGATACTCTCTGTCTTTTGCACAAACATAAAATTGATTTAACAATGCCGGATGATATTGAAAAAGATCCATTCGGATCATTTGCGAAGTATATTTCATGAAATCCCTTTTTATGTGTGAATATTCAAATTCAGAATTTATAGCCCATACAATATGAATATGATTTGGCATGATCACAAATGCGAAAATCTTCACTTTTTTATTTTGTTGGAGAAATCTCAGACTGCTAACAATAATATCTTTGTATTTATCATTTATAAGAAGATGTTTCCATTCAAGGATTGTCGCTGTAAAGAAATATGTATGGTTAAACTCTTCTTGCATGAATTAACAATTTTATGGTTGTTATAGTTTTCACAAACAACTTGCATGGTGGCTGTAGGTGAAAACACCAACAGCGGCAACACTGGTTGTTGGTCAAAACAACAAGAGATGCTATGTAAAAACTCTTATTTGAAAATAACTGCACTAACAACAAAAAACCCGCTGAAAAATATTCCAGCGGGTTTATAGATCGTAATTCGTAAATCGTAATTTATTTCACAAGTATCATTCTCATTGTATTGGAATAATTTACATTGTTACCGTTTGCAGTTAATCTGTAAAAATATATTCCGCTTGAAAGACCGGCTGCATTAAAATTAATTGAATAATACCCTGCAGTCTGATTTCCGTTAACTAATGTTGAAACTTCTTTTCCTGAAAGATCAAAAACTTTCAGATCAACTTTGCTGTCAGCCGGAAGCTGATAGTTTATAGTTGTTGAAGGATTGAACGGATTCGGGAAATTCTGTGCAAGACTGAATGCTGTTGGAACACCAACGATCACTTCATTTGAAAGATCATAATATTTATGATTGCCATTGAAATCAATTTGATTTAATCTGTAATGATAATTTCCTGAAGCAATATTTTTATCACTAAAAGAATAATTTCTTATTGTATTTGAATTTCCTGCCCCTGATACAGTTCCGACTGATGACCAATCTGATGAAGATGATTTTCTTTCAACAACGAACATTGAATTGTTATGCTCGTTCTCTGTTCTCCAATTAAGATTTACATTGTTGTTGGAAACATTAGAAGTGAATGACCCCAGCTCAACAGGAGTTATCGACAATGGTGAGAAAGATAAACCTCTGAAAACAAAATTTGGTGCTGCTGTAGCTATAACTGTAAATGGTGTTGCTCCATCATCAGGAGCAGTTACAATAGTTGTTGGACTTGTTGCGGAAACTGCATACAGAGTCGGACTGGTAGTTGCCCAGTTGACCGCAAGGCTTCTGCAGCCTGCAGTAAGTCCGGTATTAAGAGTTGATGTTAATGACCATGTACCTGCTGAAAATGTCCATTTCTGGATTCCGCCACCGGATGCTACTGCTCTATCGTCTGCTAAATAAATTATTGTTCCGGCTCCATTCATTGAATACTGATAAGGACTTGGACCTGCTGCAATAGGAAAGCCCGGTAAAATTGTAGTTGTCTGACCTGCTGTTGTTGGAAGTCCTACTCCAATAGTACTTACTCCATCAAATGTACCCGCAGCATTAGAAACATATAACTGACCATTAAAAATATTTACGACTCTGTTATTTGTAGGTGTTGTTGAAAGCTGTACTGTAGAACTTGGAGGAGCCCCGGCAACCATATACCTTACACCGCTATTGGAACCGGCAGCATAAAAATATGAACCATCAACAGTAATAACACTTCTTATCGTTCCGGCTGAAAATTGATCAACCGCAGTTGAAGTATTAATATTCCCTGAAGCATCTATTAAACCTAAAACCCGCAAAGCAACAGCCGTAGTAGTGCCGCCAACAGCAAGAGTTCCAACTGCAGCATCATATCCTCCAAGTGTTAATAAAAACCCATTAGGTGATAAATTTAAAAAACCCTCAGATGTGCTAGAGCCACTTAAAACTAATCTATTATTTGGAGCTGAAACCACAATTGGTAATGGAATTGATTGAATTAATACTCCAGCTGTTGAATATTCATCAAGCACGACCTGAAAGGCTGCACTTGTTAATGGGTTTGCACCGTCTCCAATTCTGACTACAACCAAACTATTAGGAAAAAAAGGTGCTGCATGGATGTTTTGGATCCCAATAAATACAAATAATAAAACAATAAATATTTTTTTCATTATATTTTTTTAAATTAATTTTTAATTTACAGTTATGTTTTAATAAAATAAAAATCCTAACAAAAACCTTACAAAAAAAGGCTATATTCAGGAAAAACTCTTTTAATTAACTGATAATATATTATATATAATATATAAAATAATTTTCAATTAAAGTACTGATAAGGAACACTTAGCATTATTTTAACAGGAACATTGAATGTAAGCTATATTCGGCATTTCAATATAACTTTAACTAATTATTAATTAATTAAAATAATTTAAAAAATTGCTTTACCAAACTCCTTTTGGTTAACTAATTTAGGTAAAACTCTCGCACCTAATCCCCCGATTTGTAATACTACTTTAAAAATCCTGAATTATCCCATTGATTAAAAAACTGAATATTTTTATATTGTATGATATTCGACGATAGCTCAATGGTGGAGCATTCGGCTGTTAACCGAAGGGTTGCAGGTTCAAATCCTGCTCGTCGAGCCAAAACCCTGATTGCATAATACGATCAGGGTTTTTTTATTTTATAAATAACAATGAACACTTGAAAATTCTTATAACCGGTGGAAGCGGTCTTTTAGGTCAGTATCTGAATATTGAGCTTTCTAAAAAGCATCAGATATTAACACTGTATAATAAAAATCCGGGAAACACTTTATCTTATCCCAACAAACAAATAGATCTTTCGGATATGCATTCAATAAAATTGGTTATGTCAGAATTTCAGCCGGATGCAGTTATTCACACAGCCGGATATGCAAATCCGCAGATTTGCCGGACATTATCTAAAGAAGAAGTTTATAAAAATAATGTTGAACTTACGGGACTGATCGCAAAATTATGCACTCACCATAATTCCAAAATGATCTTTACTTCTACCGACCTTGTTTATAAAGATAGTCCTGAATTGAAAACCGAAGATAGTCCGTTAGAGCCTCTTTCACTTTATACACAAAGTAAGTTAATGGCTGAAGAAAAAATTAAAGAGAACTCAGATAATTATGTTATACTGAGAACTTCCCTCTTATATGGAATAGCTTTAAATAATTCCGTCAATCATTTTACTGAAATGCTGAATAAGATAAAAGCAAAGGAACAGGTCAAATTGTTTTCAGATCAATTCAGATCACCACTTAGTCTGACAAACGCTGCTGAGCTTATAAATTTTATAACTGAGTCTGAAATAAAAAATGAGATTATGAATTTCGGAGGACCTGAGAAATTAAGCCGATATGATCTCGGATTGAAGACTGCAGCAGCATTTGGCTTTTCTAATAAATTGATCACGCCTGTTAAATTTTGTGAAGTGAGTAAGGATATTGAAACTCCTTTAAATGTTAGCATGAATATATCAAAACTAACATTATATGGGTTATCACCAGATAGAGTAGAAGTTAGTTTAAGTATGATGGCTAAGTGATAGGAATATAAAGGAATTATAAGTGATAAATTAGATTTATTTCTACTATAAAGAGATCTTTGGAAGTGTCAGATCTTCCATTGATTTTCGGGATTCCTGCTTTCGCAGGAATGACAGTATAATTGGAGACTATTTTATCCTATTTATAGAATATACGTACACACTTGCAATTACAAGTCCTGCTCCTCACAAGTAGAGACGCATATTTGCGTCTCGGGAATTGAAAGCTCCGTTCATTCATTATGAATGGCTGTTGGTGAAAACACCAACAGCGGACGAGTAAGGTTTATTTTGTAGAGACGTGATGCTTCGCGTCTCTGATCAACCAAGGTGGCTGTTGGTGATGTTCCGATTGATCGGAACTAAACACCAACAGCGGAGGTAATATTGTGATCATTTGGTATAAAACAAAAACGCCGCTTATAAAAATATAAGCGGCGTTTTTTATAATCAGAATGAATTTTAAATCTATTTTACGATCATCATCTTTAAGGTCTTTTCAAAAGATCCGTTAGAGTACTGAGCACTTAATCTGAAGTAATAAACTCCGCTTGAAAGAGTTGATGCATCAACATTAAGGTCATAATAACCTGCAGGCTGAAAGCCTGTTACAACGTCTTTTACATCTCTTCCGGTAATATCAAATATTTTCAATGAAACTTTGCTGTCTGCCGAAATTTCGTACTTTATATGTGTTACAGGATTGAATGGATTTGGGTAATTCTGTAACAATGAGAATTTTACAGGAACATTTACAATAACTTCATTGCTCAATACAAAGTATCTGAAGTTACCATTGAAATCAATTTGTTTTAATCTATATGCGAATTTTCCTGTTGGAACATTCAGATCTTTAAACTTATAAACTGATTCTAAAGTAGTATTTCCTGCACCCTGCATATATCCGACTTTTGTATAATTTGCGTCTCTCAGACTTTCAATTGAATTAATGATCTGAGCTCTTTCTACTTCAAATCCTGAATTGTTATGCTCATGACCGGTATACCAGTCAAGAATAACTTCATTCTTTATAGTAGTTGCTACAAATCTTTCCAGTTCTACCGGTAGCGGCTCTAATGTATCTGAAGGCTGACTTGATAAATTTAATTCATGATTTAATACTGAGGCTTCTGCTTTGTTGTTGGAAAATACAAACATAAGCATCAATACTGAACATGCATAAAAAGTATATTTTATTTTCATGGCTTCTTTTTAAATTACCTTGTAATGTAGCAGTATTAAATCAAATAAAAAAGCAATTAATTCTCTTTGCGTATTCCTTTAAAAACGGCTGAAAGCTTCTTCTATCAGCTTTTTTTGTGTTTTATTGAATACCTTATTCGATCCCGGAGCAGGGCTTGGTGATGGATCCCTGCAGACTGCATAGAATTTATGTTCAGGATTTTTATCCTTTATCAGTCTTAAAGCCATGAAAGTATAAGCTCCCATATTTTCCGGTTCTTCCTGTACCCAAACCAATTCCCTGCTTTTTGTATATTCTCTTAAAGTGGAAATTATCTGCTCTTCAGGATATGGATACATCTGCTCAATTCTGATAATTGCAGTATTAGATATTTTCTTTTCTTCACGATGCTTTTCAAGCTCATAATAAATTTTACCGCTTGTTAGTAATATTCTTTCGATCTTACTCTTATCATACTTATCCTCATCAGTAATTATCTCATTGAACGTTCCGTTAATAAATTCATTCAATCCTGACTTAACTTCATTTGCTCTTAAAAGACTTTTCGGAGACATTACTATTAAAGGCTTTCTGTCAGTTTCCTTTGCCTGGCGTCTAAGCAAATGAAAGTACTGTGAAGCAGTTGTTACATTACAAACATACATATTATCTTCAGCACACAATGTTAAAAATCTTTCAAGCCTTGCGCTTGAATGCTCAGGTCCTTGTCCTTCCTGTCCATGTGGAAGAAGCAATACAACACTATTCCTTAAATTCCATTTAGTGTAAGAGCTTACAATAAAATTATCGATTATTATCTGAGCACCGTTAGCAAAATCACCGAACTGTGCTTCCCATATATCAAGCGTTAACGGATCGGCAGTACTATATCCATATTCAAATCCGAGAACAGCAGCTTCTGAAAGAAGGCTGTCTAAAATTTCAAATTGAACATTTTCATTTTTCAAAGTTCTGAGTGGTATAAATTCTTTACCGTTCTCAGAGTCTGCAAATACATCATGCCTGTGAGAAAATGTTCCTCTTGAAACATCCTGCCCGCTGAGCCTTACTGAAATTCCTTCAAGCATTAACGTACCGAAGGCAAGTGCTTCTGCAAAAGACCAGTCTATCAGCTCATCAGGATTTGCAAGAAGGCTTTTTCTGTATTCGAGAAATTTATTCAGCTTAGGATGAAGATTAAAATCTTCAGGAAGTGTTGTCAGGGATTTTACTACCTGAATAATCTGATCCTTTGAAACATGTGTATGCTCTTTCTTTTTTGTTTCCTTAATCAACTCTTTTGTTACAGCAAGCGGAGCATCTGCTTTAAATTTCTGAGAGTGGCTTTGAGCTGTATCATAAGCATTATTCAGAATATCGTGGAATTCTTTTTCTAGTTCTTTAATCTCATCAGGAGTAATTTCCTTATTTCTAAGAAGCTGCTCTTCGTAAATTTCCTTAATAGACTTTCTGCCTTTGATAAGTTTATACATCAACGGCTGAGTGAATGAAGGCTCATCAGCTTCGTTGTGTCCGTATTTTCTATAGCCTATTACATCTATTACAACATCTTTTTTATATCTTTGCTTATATTCGAATGCAAGCTTTGTTACCCAAAGACATGATTCAGGATCTTCACCGTTAACGTGAAAGATAGGAGCTTGCACCATTTTTGCAACATCAGTCGCATAGGTAGTTGATCTGCCTTCAAGAGGTGTAGTTGTGAATCCAATCTGATTATTTGTAATAATATGAACAGTTCCCCCAGTGCGATAACCATGAAGCTGGGAAAGATTTATACTTTCTGTAACAACACCCTGTCCTGCAAATGCAGCATCACCATGAAGCTGAACTGAAACAATTTTATTTCTCTCTTTATCTTTAGCTCTTTCTTGCTTGGCTCTTACAATTCCTTCAACTACAGGGTTGACTGATTCGAGGTGGGAAGGATTAGACGCGATCGATACAATTACTTTATTATTATTTATTGTTACGTATTCTCCGCGGGCGCCAAGATGATATTTAACATCTCCCGAACCTTGAGCAGAAGTCGGATCATTTATGTCTTCAAATTCGGTAAAGATAGTTTCTATAGGCTTGTTTACAATATTCGCAAGTACGTTAAGTCTTCCTCTGTGAGCCATTGCAAGAACTATCTCGCTGACTCCTGCATTTCCGGCTTCATATAATAAGTAATCAAGTGTGGGAATTATTGTTTCCAGTCCTTCAAGCGAAAATCTTTTATGACCAACATATTTTGTATGAATGAACTTCTCAATACCTTCTGCCTGAATTAATTTTTTTAGAATATTTATTTTAAGCTTCAGGTCAAGCTTAGGCTGATTCCTGACTGATTCCATTTTTGTCTGAAGCCATTCCTTTTCTTCCTGATTTTCAATATGCCTGTATTCAACACCAATATTATTCGAATAAGTATCATGAAGAATATCAAGTATTTCCCTGAGAGTAGCAGTTCTTTTACCTGCTAATCCGTCAGTTATAAATTCCCTGTCGTAGTCCCAGACCGTAAGTCCGTAATTTGAGGAATCAAGTTCAGGATGGAAATGGACTTTAGGATGAAGAGGGTCAACATTTGCAAGTAGATGTCCTCTTACACGAAACATATTAATCAGCTGAATTACTTTTGCATGCTTTTCAATTTCCTTAATATTATTAATTCTTACAAAGTCTTCTGCATTATTATCGTTTTTCCATGCGACAGGCATTATAGGGATCTGAAGATCCATGAACATATTTTCATAGAAGCTATCTTCACCTATTAATAATTCGCTTAGCTTTTTTAAGAATAAGCCCGACTCTGCACCCTGAATAATTCTATGATCATAGGTGCTTGTGATATTCATTACTTTACTGATTCCAAGAGTTGAAATTATATCCGGAGTTACTGCGTGATACTCCGCAGGATAATCCAAAGAACCTGTTGCAATAATTGCTCCCTGCCCTACCATAAGTCTTGGCGTTGAAGCAATTGTACCTAAAGTCCCCGGGTTAGTAAGAGTAATTGTTGTTCCCTGAAAATCAGAAATATCAATTCTATTATTTCTCGATCTTGCAACTATGTCATTGTATGCATCTGCAAACTCTTTGAAGTTCAGAGAATTTGCTTTCTTTATATTTGGTACGATGAGAGATCGAGAACCATCTTTTTTTTCAAGGTCTATTGCTAATCCAAGATTAACATCTTTTTTTGTTACAAGATTTGGATTGTTCTCTGAGATAAGAAAAGAATTATTCATTACCGGAACATCACCAATAGCTTTAACAATTGCCCAGCCGATTATATGTGTAAAAGATATCTTTCCTGCGTTATTCTTTTTTAAATACTGATTGATAATTATTCTATTCTCTTCAAGCACTTTAACAGGAATGGTACGAAGTGAAGTTGCAGTAGGAATTGTAAGACTGCCATTCATATTCTCAACGATCTTTGCACCGACACCACGAAGATGAGTTACAGTTTCATTTTCAAGAGGCTTCGGAAAATTAATGGTTGATTGAGGCTTTTGTGTTTCAGCGAATGTAGTCTTTCCATTAGAGGAAGGGATGTTTCTTTCGCTTTGTCCGTTCTGAGTATAACTTAAGGAATCAATATCGAGTTCTTTAAAGAAAGAATTCCATTTTTCATTAACACTAGTTGGATCTTTTTTATATGCATCGAGCAGGTCAAGTACGTACCATGTATTTACGCCAAATTCAGAGATCTTCTCTCTCTGAGAATCATTTAAGTCTTCTAACTTCATTTAATAGAGTAAGGTTATGTATATATACAAAAATAGCGAAAAAATAGACTAACTTCACGGTGGATGGGAATGCAATCTGGATCAGACTGGTTTGAACTGCTCGAAAGATTGTTGACAATTGTTGCAATAATGGATAGCTCGGCAAAGAGTTGGACCGAATGTAGTTTTCAAAAGAGTTTTTTTGCTTTGGCAGAAAGGACATTCAACATTTTTAAAAACTTCAATATTAAATAATCCGTTATGAATCTGCGGCAGGGCGAAGTTTGCTTCCTGAAGAATTTTTCTACCCTTTTCGCTAATCATATCTGAAGTCCATTGAACATCAAAATTTACATCAACTTCCAATGATGTTGGATCTAATTCCGAAAGTCTTTTTTTTACTTCATCTTTAATGATATCAACCGCAGGACATCCGGCAAATGTTGGTGTGATTCTTACTTTTATATTTCTTCCGGGAGTAGATTCGAGTTTTGTGACCATACCAAGCTCTACTATAGAGAGAGTTGGTATCTCAGGGTCTTTGACTTGTTCAAGTTTTTCGTGAATGAGTTCAAGTGGGATGATATCAGTATCATTGTCAATTTGTGTATTCATAATTAATGTTTGTTCCATCATTGTGATCCCCGATAAATGCATTCGGGGACGACAAACTCTTCTTCACCACTCAGCATTTGGATCGATACTGAATACTTCATTCATTTCATCTAACAAGGGCTGTAGATATTCTGTATGATATCCCATTCTTCCTCCGAATTCAGGAGTCTGAGTTTCAATATCAGGAATTTTTAAACCCGATTTTTCAATTAAAGGAGTTATCATATTAAGCCATGCGTCTCTAAGAAATTTTTCTCCTTTAAATATTCCTGTACTTAATACTTTATTTTCATTGCAGCCATTCTCAAATATTCCGAGTGCCTGAGGCATACATGTATTCAAAGAGGATTGCATTCTTAAATTAGTTTCTTCATTTGAATTTCCCATCTGCTCTATCCATAAGTTTGCATGCATTGTATGATACTTCAATTCACTTCTAAATTTTTTAGCAAGATTTGCAAGATCCGTATCAGATGAATATGTTAAAAGATCAAAACGTATTGCCTCAGCATTATCAAAAAGGAAATGACGCATTAAGCTAAAGTCATACTCCCCAATCGGATATTCTACAAAACGGCAGCATGTAAAATATTTTTCACCACGGGTAAATGCTAATGCATCAGCAGTTGAATTTTTATATTTCCCTATTAAAGAATAAAATGCTTGTGCATAACCAAGCTTGTCCTGCGCCATGGATGAGAATGCAATATCTTCTTCCAGGATGGGACCAAGTCCTGTCCATTCTGAATTCCTATGTCCAAGTATAAGATCATCGTCTGCCATTCGAAAGCAAAGATCTTTTAGTGCTATTTCTTTATCGGAAGTACTCATCAGGCAGGCTTATGTTCTTTTTTATATTTGTTGATCTTTTCCATAACTTTGTAGCCGCTTGCTTCGCGATATGATTTTTCCTGATTGTTCTTAAAAATATCTTCGTCATCAATATCGAAAGTAAATATAGAACTTGTTTTCACTACCCAGATATTTACGCATCGCGCTCTTCTACCGAATTGTTCTTTAGCAAGAATAACTGCCATCTCATCATTAGGAGCATGCAATGAACCAACATGTACATGATGCTCACCTCGTTTTCCCTGATGAAAGCATTCATAAGTCTGCCAGTGAGACATTGGCTTAAGAACTTCTTCAGGTGAGGAATTAACATCAATATTTGCCCGGGTAATTCTTGGGTCTATGGATTTGATGGACATGAAAATATTTCGCTATTAATGTACTTTATAAAACAAAAAGGGCGGAGGCAAGCCCCGCCCCTACATTACAATTTTATTTTTTACTAACTTATGAAAGCGGTACTGCGTATTTCTCATTTCTATTCAGCAATGCATTTCTTACCCATGTACCTTTTTCTTCTGACATTTTTCTTACAGCAAGTCTTTCTTTGTTACAAGGTCCGTCACCATTTATAACTCTTTTAAATTCATCCCAATCAGGCTCAGTATATTCCCATACCCCTTCTTCATTTTTCTTTAAAAGAGGATCAGGAATTGTTAAGCCAAGATCCCATATCTTCGGAACATACATATCAAGAAATTTCTGACGCATATCATCGTTGGAAGCCATCTTTAATTTCCACCTCATCATTGTTTCTGTGTGAACAGAAATTTTATCTGACGGACCGAAGAAATGCATTATTGGCGGCCACCATCTGTTCAATGCATCCTGAACCATCTCTCTTTGCTTCGGAGTTCCGGTTGCTAGAAAAACCACATTATCATGACCGTACTTTAAATGAAAGGACTCTTCAGTACAAATTCTTTCAAGTGCTCTGCAATAAGGACCATAAGAACCTTTTGAATTTGCAACCTGATTAATTATTGCACCTGCATCTATTAACCAGGCAATAACTGCAGTGTCAGCCCAGGTTACTGCAGGATAATTAAAAACATTTGAGTATTTTGATTTTCCGTTTATAAGATCATTGATCATATTTTCTCTTGGCTTGCCAAGAGTTTCAGCAGCGCTATACAATAATTGTGCATGACCAACTTCATCCTGAACTTTTGCCATCAAAGCAATTTTTCTTCTGAAGCCGGGTGCACGCGTGATCCATGTTCCTTCAGGAAGTGCTCCGATTATTTCAGAGTGAGCATGCTGCTCTATCATTCTTATCAATTGCTTTCTGTATTCAGCAGGCATCCAGTCACCCGGTTCTATCTTTTCACCGGCTGCTATTTTTGCTTCGAATTTCTCGAGATTTTTTACATCAGATTCTTTTGAATCTTCCGGCTCATCAAAGATATATCCGCCACCGTACATAATCTAAATTTTAAGTTATAAATAAAAACAGTACAAGGTTCCTAATCGTTCTGTATAGCTATAATTTAATTATTTTAACATTTTTATTATATACCATTTGTAAAGGTATTATATAGAGTATTTTAACACCTCAATAAATCACTTTCTATAACCTATATATAGATATATCAATTGTGGTTATCAAATATCGGAACATTCATATAATGCAATAGTTTAATATACAGGAGCGAAAATCTTCACTAAAGAAGATAAAAAAATGAGAAACATAAAGAATATTTTTAAATCAAAATCTGAAAGCAATACAATATATGGTTATAGAGAAATGAAAAATATCTATAACAAATTTTTAGGAAAGGGACTTTTATTTTCAATTTTATTCCATGCTGCTTTAGTTGGTACAGCTGTTTATATAGTAAATTCAAAGCCTAAAGCGCTTGCTGATGAAATTCAGGTAAGAGACATAGTGATAAATGATATCGCTATTCCTCCTCCGCCTCAGATAAATACTGAGCCGGTTGTTCCTGAAGTTAAAGAAGAGCCTAAAGGAGTTAGAAATGTACCTTTGAAAAAAGATGAAGCATTAACGCCGGTAACTGTGAAAAAAGATATTTCAGAAGTTAAGACTACTTCAACTCAGAAGGATCTGAATAACATAAATGCGCCGGTATCAAAAACCGGAGATGAAAATGCTTCAAACAGCAGTAATGAGCCTATTGGTGATTCTAAGGGAAAAACTGAAAAGCCTGCAGAACCTCCGGTAACGGAAAAACCTGTTGAGAAAGTAAATCCTAATAAGAACTATGATCCTTACCAGGTAGAAAGAGCTCCGCAGCAGCTAAACCTTGGAGCAGTAAAAGCTTCAATGAAATACCCTGCAATTGCGAGGGAAACAAATACTGAAGGTAAGGTTTCAGTTAAAGTACTTGTAGGCAAGGATGGCGATGTTGTAAGAGTTGGTTCAATTTCAGGACCTGAAGTATTTCATGATGAAGTTGCATCTAAAGTT
>JBBRMY010000028.1:0-21227 GCA_038230595.1 Ignavibacteria bacterium | reverse complement strand
TCAATATTATTAGTTGAGCAGAATGCATTGCTTGCATTATCAATTTCAAATTACGGATATGTTCTTGAAACAGGGCAGATCATTCTTGAAGGAATTGAACAGAATTTAAGCAATAATGAAGATGTTAAGAAAGCATATTTAGGTGGATAAAGAAGTAAGTCTGATTCACGCAAAGCTCGCAAAGGCGCAAAGAAAAGCGAAATATAGTTTTTTAATTTCGAAATATTAATAAACACTTTTCTTTAATTAATTTTATAAACTTTGAAAAGCTAATAACCACCCCCTAACCCCTTCCTTGAAAAGGAGGGGGAAAATTAAGTCTTCGCTGCTTCGCAGCAAAGAAAACATTGAGCTGACAACTGTAATAAAATTAATTCATATAATTTAATTTTTACAAATATGAAAATGCATTTAGCAGAAAAAATGAATAACCTTGGAACGGAAACAGCGTTCGAAGTTCTTGTAAAAGCAAAAAAGCTTGAGGCAGAAGGAAATAATGTAATACATCTTGAGATAGGGCAGCCTGATTTTCATACTCCGAGAAATATCTGCGATGCAGCTATAGCATCTATAAATGCAGGTGATCACGGATATACTCCTTCAGCAGGTACGATTGAAGTAAGAAAAAGTATTGCAGATTATGTATCCCGAACACGCGGGATCGAAGTTGATCCTGAAGAAGTTGTAATGACTCCGGGCGCAAAGCCGATCATGTTCTATGCGATAATTGCAATGGTTGATCCGGGCGATGAAGTTATCTATCCGAATCCGGGATTTCCCATTTATGAATCGATGATCAATTTCATGGGTGGAAAGGCAGTACCTCTTCAGCTTAAGGAAGAAAAGAATTTTTCATTTGATGTTGAAGACCTGAAAAAATTAATAACCCCTAAGACAAAATTATTAATTATTAACACTCCGCAAAATCCTACCGGCGGAATCTTAACAGAAGATACAATAAGAAAAATTGCAGATGCTATTAAAGATACGAATATTATGGTTCTCAGCGATGAAATATACAGCAGGCTTATTTTTACCGGAGAGCATTTCAGCATAACTTCAATTCCCGGTATGAAAGAAAGAACTATCATACTGGACGGATTTTCAAAGACATATGCAATGACAGGATGGAGAGCAGGTTACGGAGTAATGAATACTGAGCTTGCAGAAAAATTTTCTAAATTAATGACGAATAGTAATTCATGCGTGAACTCCATGGTGCAAAAAGCATGTATTGAAGCTTACAATGGACCACAGGATTCAGTAGAGGAAATGAAAAAAGAATTTTTAGTCAGGAGAGATATTATTGTTGATGGATTGAATTCTATCAGAGGATTTTCATGTATAGTGCCTGATGGAGCATTTTATGCATTCCCGAACATTAAAAAAACTGGATTCGGCTCAAAGCAATTGAATGATGATCTTTTGTACAAGGCGTATGTTGCCTGCTTATCAGGAACAGCCTTTGGTGAATTCGGAGAAGGTTATCTGAGATTTTCATATGCTAATTCAAGAGAGAATATTAAAGAAGCGATAAAAAGAATAAAGGATTTTATAGGATAGGAAAAAAATTTCATCTGACAGGTTCTTTTCCCTGTCAAGTCGCATTTATAATCTCATTTGGAAAAAGCAAGCTGACATGGGAAAAATCCTGTCAGGTTTTGAGGAAATAAAAAAAGGCAAACCATTGGTTTGCCTTTTTGCTTTAAATATGTAAATCGAAATTACTTCCTTTTAGTTCAGATCAAAATTAACACCTGCACCTAAAGTGAAATAGTTAGAATTTTTTCCGTCTGAGAAAACATTATGGAATTTTAGTCTGGCAAGAAAATCAGAGCTTGCACCTAAAGGAAATGAGGTACCAACTCCTAAATTAACTCCAAAGTTAGTTTTTGATTCACTTGATGTAACTCCACTTGTGCTTGTTGTTGATGCTTTAACTGTATATGCACCTGCACCAAGATCACCGAATAACTTACTTGAAACTCCAAAAGTGGAAAGAATTCTTCTGTATCCGATAGAGATCTCAGTTATACTGAAAGTTAAATTATCGGGATTAGCAAAGCTTGGAGATAAATTATTATAACTTACATCACTATAGAAGTTATTTACAGGATCTACTTTTAGAACACCTTCAATTCCTGCATTATAGCTTAACTTAAAAGCATCTCCTAAAGTACCGGTTGGAGCAGTTAATCCGCCGTTTATACCCAATGCAATTCGGTTTTGAGCAAACAAGCCGGTATTCAATAAAACCATGATTATTAAGATTGCTGATATTTTTAGTGTTTTCATTTTTTTATTTTAAGTTCTTTAAGTATAATTTCAAAATGCATATTTAGGTTTCAATCTTTTTAAGTAACCTTTAATATGCAGATTTTATTTAAGCTTAAAATTTATACCTCCACTTACTGAAATATATGTAGTATTTACTGTACCAAGTATCGTGTTATATTTAAGTTTTCCAATGAACCTTGTTGAAGCTGACAAAGGGAAAGATGCTCCTATTCCTCCGTTTACTCCAAAATTTTGAACAGCAGGATTAGTTGAATAAAAACCGGCGCTACTGGAATTATATTCACTTGTACTGAAAAGTCCGGCACCTGCATCTATAAAAACTCTGCTGCTGACTGCTCCTAAATTAAAAAGGTCTCGTCTGTAACCAACACTTATCTCAGTTATATTTAAATTTTTAAGATTTAATACGGTATTTTTAGGAGTGAGAGAGTTATATGAAACATCTGCATAAAAAGTACCGGCACCGATAATATCTAGTTCTGCTTCTCCGCCAATATTGTATCCTGAATTAAAATCAGTAGCAAGGGTTGCAGTTGGTGCTGTATATCCGCCATTTGCGCCTAACGAAAAGCTTACCTGTGCAGAAAGGCTGCATGGTAAAGCTATTACGCAAATAAGAATCATTATTTTTATTATGTTTTTCATTTTTGTTCTGATTTAGTTTTATTTATGTTCTATTAGTTAAAGTATTTTTTTGCATTATTAAGTTCAAACTATATTTCTGCTTTTTTAAATTTCATTTCAATAACCTTTTATAATAGGTAATTTATTCTAAAAATTATACTAAATGGACCCTTCAAAAGTTTCACAAACTGATGTAATAAAAAAAGCTTTAAAAATTCTAAAAGACAATCATTCGGTATTCATTGCTACAACAGGTGGAGAATTTTCTCCGTGGATATTAGGTGCATATTATGCTGAAAAAGAACTGGATATGTATTTATTTCTTGAAACCTCAGGAAAATCAATGAAGAATGTTGTAAACAATAAAAATGTAGCTTTATCAATATCAAAAAATGAAGCTTCAGAAGATTTTTTGCAGGCTTCTGCCGAAGTAGAATTTTTGAGTTTAGATGAAGAAAAAAATGTAAGAAAAATGCTTACTGAAAAAATGCCTTGGTATGCTACTTATACTCCGGTAGTTCCGGTTAAGCTAAATCTTAAAAAAGTATTTGTAACTTCTATCCCGGATGGATGGTTTCCCGCCAAGGTCCTGGATCTCTAGAAATAGCAGGAATTTTATTTGAATATATTTGAAAACTGATTTTTTAATTATTGGAAGCGGTATCGCAGGTCTATCTCTTGCTATTAAATTAAGCGAGCTTGGAAGCGTTGTTATTATTACGAAGAAGCATAAAGCCGATTCAAATACTAACTATGCCCAGGGCGGAGTAGCAGCTGTACTTTCAGATAATGACAGCTATGAGCTGCATATAAATGATACTCTTGAGTGCGGCGCAGGACTCTGCAATAAAAAAGCTGTTGAGAAAATAGTAACTGAGGGACCTCAAAGAGTTAAAGAACTTATAGATTTCGGAGTTAAATTTTCCACAAATAATGGTGAGATAGAGCTTGCAAAAGAAGGAGGCCATTCAAGGAACAGGATAATTCATGCAAAAGATCTGACCGGTAAAGAAATTGAATCTACATTATTAAAAAAAATATCAGTAACAGAAAATATTAAAACATATGAATTCTATTTTGCTATAGATCTCTTAACAGGGAAAAATCTTAGGAAGGGAACTGCAAAAAAGAAGAACAGATGTTATGGAGTTTATGCATATAATGTTGAGCTCAAAAAAGTAGAAAAGATAGTTTCAAATTATACAGTACTGGCAACTGGCGGTGCGGGACAGGTCTATCTTCATACAACAAATCCACAGATTGCAACTGCCGACGGTATTGCAATGGGATACCGTGCCGGATGCAAAATTTCCAATATGGAATTTATCCAATTCCATCCTACAGGACTATATGAAAAAGAAAATAACGGAAGTCCGGTATTTCTTATTTCGGAAGCAGTCCGTGGTGCAGGGGCTGAACTGAAAACAAAGCAAGGCAAGCCTTTTATGCAAAAGTATGATAAGCGTCTGTCACTTGCTCCAAGAGATATTGTTGCCAGAGCTATAGATGCAGAGATGAAAAAATACGGAGACCCCTTTGTCTATCTTGACCTTAAGCCAATAGGTGCTAAAAAAATTAAAAATGAATTTCCGAATATATATAAAGTCTGCCTTGAAAAAGGAATTGATATAACAAAAGAGATGATACCTGTTGTTCCTGCTGCTCACTATTCCTGCGGAGGAATTCAGACGAGCTTAAAAGGAAGAACAAATATAAAAAATCTTTATGCTTGTGGTGAAGTTGCATCAACCGGAGTGCATGGAGCTAACAGGCTTGCGTCGAATTCACTTTTAGAAGCAATGGTATTTTCTAATTCTATCTATCTTGATCTCAAGGAAAAATATTCTTCCGAAACTCAAGTTAATGCAGCAGTTAAAAAAGAAAAAAGCAAAAAGCTGAATGATCTTGAAAATTCGATAATGGATTGGAATGATAAAGGAACTGAGAATGCCGAAGAGCAAATACTTATTTCCCATAATGTAAAAGAGATAAAAACAATAATGAGCGACTATGTTGGTATAGTCCGGAATACATTGCGTCTGCAGAGAGCTTTAAGAAGAATAGATCTTATCAGAGATGAGATCGAAAGCTTTTATAAAAAGACGAAAGTAAATGTTGAACTGCTCGAGCTCAGAAATCTTGCTACGGCTGCAATGCTGATAGTAAGGTCAGCTTTAAAAAGAAAAGAGTCGCGCGGTCTGCATTATATGCTGGACTTCAAAGATACAAATAAAAAATACCTTAAAGATACGATCTTAACTAATAAACAAGCGACACACTGAATTTAAAACCCCTTTAAAATGAGAAAACTAATATTTGCTGTAATAATTTTTATTCTGATCGCATCTCCGTTCAGCATATCAAATGCACAGCCTCCATCTTTAAAAGAAAGAGTACGCTTTTACGATGTAAAGCATATTTTAATGAATTTTGGGTTTGACTGGCAGGCGAAAAATATCACAGGAAGCTGTACCACTACAATAAGTCCTTTGAATAAACTTTCTGATTTTGAAGTGGATGCGATCAATTTCAATATTTTATCAATAAAAGATAACCACGGAAAAGATCTTAGATTTGATTATGATAAAAAGAAAATAAAAATTTATTTAGACAGGGAAGTCAGTTCGTCGGAAGATATAATATATACTGTAGATTATACTTGTCATCCTGTTCAGGGAATATATTTCAGATACCCGACAGAACTGAATCCGTCAATGCCGCATCAAATATGGACTCAGGGTGAAAATGAAGATAACAGGTATTATATTCCATGTTACGATTTTCCGAATGATAAGACTACAACAGAGATGTTCATAAAGACCGATAAAAATTATAATACTCTTTCAAACGGCTATCTGGAATCATCTAAAGATGTAAGCTCATCTGAAAAGATCGATCATTGGGTCCAGGATAAGCCGCATTCAACTTATCTTATCATGCTTACAGTAGGAGAGTTTGAAATATTAAAAGATTCATACAACGGAGTTCCTATTCTGAATTATGTACATCCGGATAGAGTTGCTGATGGGAAATATGCTTTCCGTAACACACCGGAAATGATGAAGGTCTTTAATCAGGACTTTGGATATAATTATCCATGGGCTAAGCTTGGACAGGTAGTCATAAGTGATTTTATAGTTGGTGGAATGGAAAATACTTCTGCAATTACATATAACACTTCGGTTTATTATCCTCAAATCACTGAAAAAGATCGTGGAGGAGATGAGCTTATATCACATGAATTTACTCATCAGTGGTGGGGAGATCTTATAACATGCAGGAACTGGGATGAGATGTGGCTTAATGAAAGCTTTGCAACTTACGGAACTGCTCTTTGGAAAGAGAAACATAATGGGAAGGACGAATATGATTATGACCTTCTGACAAATTCTGACCAGGCATTTAGATCAGATTCTGTTTCAGGTGCTTATCCAATATGGGCAGGATATAAAAACGTAACAGCAAAGATCTACCAAAAGGGAAGCGTTATTATAGGATTTTTCAGAGATGTATTAGGAGATAAATTCTTTCCTGCGCTTTCAACTTTCCTACATGATAATGAATTTTCAAATGTTGAAACTATGGATTTGGAAAGAGCTTTTGATAAAGTTTCCCCTGGAACAGATCAGTTTGGCAATGCAGATCATAAATGGATGTTCGACGATTATATATGGAAGGGCGGATATCCTGTATTCAAAGTAAATTACTCTTATGACGAAGTAAAGAAAAATATTAATTTAAAAGTTGACCAGGTACAGAAAGCAGATACATTGTATCCGGCTGTTTTCCGTATGCCTGTTAACATAAGAATATATTCAGGAAGCGATCAAAGAAATGAAAAGATAGGGAGAGATAAGCTCTCGAATGAATATAATTTTAAGTTTGACAGCGCTCCTGAATTTATAGAATTTAATGCCGGCAATAAAGTACATGCTATAACTATCTACGACAGGTCAAGAGGAGATTGTATAAATCAGATCCTCCACAGCGTCGATGCAGTCGACAGAATAGTTGCAGTGAGAGAATTGCCCAATCATCCATATGACAGGATAATTCCTGAAGTGCTGAAAAATGTTCTGCAGAATGATAAATTCTGGGGTACAAGGGTTGAGGCTGCAAAAGCCTTAGGCAAGGTTCCAAGACTTTCACATAAAATACTATTAGAGCAGTTAAAAATTGAAAAAGACAGCAGGATAATTTCTGCTATCATAACTGCTATTGCTAAATTCAAGGATAGAAAAGATATTGAAGTGATCAAAACTTATATTAAGAATGAAAAAAATGAATACATTGTACGTGAAGGTATAAAGACATTAACAGCTATATCACGGACCGATGAAATTAAAGGCATCGTTCTTCCCTATTCAGATGTCAGATCACACAGAAATATTATCATGAGTGAAGTACTTGCAGGCTTAAAAACTATTGAGGGAACGGATAAGGATCCTGCAGTTAAAACAACTTTGCTTAATATCGCATTCGGAAAAGATCTGGATTACAGATTGAGAAATTTCGCTATATCAAGACTTGTTTATTATGCTGCAGATAAAGATGTACAGGATATGGCAATGAAATATATAGATTATAATGAAACATCCACTCAGAGAGCTTTAATAAATTTACTAGGCAGCTCTAAAGACAGAGCGGCATCTGATTTCCTTGTAAAGTTTAAAGAAAGCAATCTGAATACAGATCTGGATAAGACTTTAAATGATGCAATTGAAAAACTTTCAAAATGATATTTAAAAGGATCCTGTTTTTATTTTTTCTGATATGCACTGTATGGCTGACAGGCTGCACAAAAAAAGTAAAAATATCAGGAACGGTAAATCAGGACAGCTCTGAAATTGACCTGGGAAACAATAAGAAAGTCTTTTTAAAAAATGACAGGGAGATATATAAAGTTCTTAATAATACAGATAATATAAGCTCTGATTATTTTATCATATTATCTCGTGTAAGAACAAATGCAATTAATAAATTTGATAGAGTAGATTTTTATAAAAATAGAAATGAAGTTCTCGAAAAAGTATTAACCGATACTACAGATTTCGGATATGATCACAGAATAGAAAAGAATAAAAGCGGTGAAGAATATTTAATTCTTTTTACCGATATAGGAGGTACGGACACCATCTCTTCAAAAGGTTCTTTCATATATTCTCTGGAAAAAGAAAAGCCTAAGCTTGTAAAATATTTTGACGGAGGAGCAGTTAAGGAGTATGGTAAAGATATTAATGGAAATAATCAGCTGCTGATCTCAGATAATTACATTGGCGTTCTTCCGGCAGGAAGATTTGTTACATATTCTGCAGGCATTATAGCGTTAAAAGATGGAGACATTGAAACTGACAGAGAAGAAACCAAAAAATTGTTCAGCTTAAATTCATCTGTTTCAAAAAAAGAATATGATTCTGTAAAGTCGGTCATTTCTTCAGGTAAGAAAATTAATTCTTCTGAATACCCTATGTATGTTCAGGCAATAAAATTCTTTGTCTATAATGTTTCTTTGAATGACATTACTGAAATACTTAAATTCTGGGGTGAAGAATCTTCTTTCTTAAAAAAGAACCTGCCTGATGACGAATATGGTGACCTTGAGAATTTTGTTACAAAGGTTAAAGTAAACCTGAAGAATACTTAATGGCTGAGGTATCAATAGTAATAGTAACTTATAACAGCAGAAATGATATTGAAAATTGTCTGAGCTCGGTATATAAAAATTGTCCGGATGCTTCGTATTTTGAAATGATCATAGTTGATAATAATTCATCCGATGACACAGTAAACAGAGTTAGAAAATATATTGGTAAGCAGAAAAACATAAAGCTTATCGAAAACAAAGATAATAAAGGATATACCCTGGCAAATAATCAGGGGATGGCAGCTGCAAAGGGAAAGTATATTTTATTGCTGAACCCTGATATTGTTTTTGTTGAGGATCCATTGAAGAAGCTAACATCCAGACTAGAAGAATTAAAGGCAGGAGCTATTTCTCCTCAGTTAATAAATCCTGACTGGACTATTCAGCCCTCATGCAGAACGTTTCCCCGATACAGCGATATGTTCCTTGAATTTTCGATGCTATCCGAAATTTTTCCTAAAAGCAGAATTATCAGCCGATGGAAAATGAATTACTTCGGTCATGATCATGAAAGAGAAGTTGACCAGCCGATGGCAGCAGCTTTGATGGTAAGATCTGAAGTGATGAAAGAAGTAAAGTTTTTTGATGACAGATTTAACATGTTCTTTAATGATGTAGATCTCTGCAAAAAAATTCATGATACAGGATATAAGATATTTTTTACCGACATAACAAAAATGATCCATCTTAAAGGAACTTCAGTTTATAAGGATAGAAAAAGAATGATCAGGATCTGGAATGAAGATTGCCTTAAATATTTTAAGAAGTACTATAGTAATTTTATTTTGTATAATTTTTTAAAGACAGGACTTTATCTTTCTGCCTTTGTAAGAAAATAATAGCATATGAAAGCAGCAGTTGCTCAAACAACCAGTGTTCTTGGAAATATTGAAAAAAATATTGATAACCATCTCAGACTTTGTGAAGATGCACTAAGCAAAAAAGCTGAGCTGATTGTTTTCCCTGAACTTTCGTTAACAGGATATTCATTAAAGGATATTAATTACGATGTAGCGCTGGATCCTTATACATCAAAGATGCTTGATCCGCTAAGGAAAATGAGTAAAAAGATCTCTATTGTCTGCGGACTTGTTGAAGAAGATAAAGCCTTTGCAGTTTATAATTCTGCAGCTTTTATATCTGACGGTGAAGTTAAATTCACTCACAGAAAGATCTATCCTCCGACTTATGGAATATTTGAAGAGCGCCGTTATTTTTCTGCCGGGAAAACCTGCAGAGCCTTTGATTCAAAATTCGGAAGACTTGGATTAATGGTTTGTGAAGATCTTTGGCATCTTTCAGTTCCGTATTTGATGGCAGCCGATCAGGCTCAGATACTTATAGGAATTGCCTGTTCACCCACAAGAATGGCACCTGGAAGTGATAATTTTCGGAATTACGAGATAAACTCTGAACATCACAAAACTTACAGTCGAATTTTATCTTCATATTTGTTGTTCTCAAACAGGGTAGGCTTTGAAGACGGAGTGAATTTCTGGGGTGGAAGTGAAATAGTTGATCCATCAGGGACAGTTCTTGCGAAGGCAAAACTTTTCGAAGAAGATATTATTTTTGCAGATATTAATACAGAAGAAGTCAGGCGTACCAGACACCTTGCAAGACATTTTTTAGATGAAGAACCTGACCTGATGTTAAAAAATCTGAAGAAAATCGTAAAAGATCAATAAATTCCGGTATTTAGTTCCGATCTATAGGAAAGACACCAATATATAATTCCTAAGTGGGTTTAATAAAAATTTAAAATTGAGTATTTTCAAAGTTGCAGTAAAAGACGCATTAAAACAGATCGCAGTAAAAATGCTATGAATATCATTTTAACAGACAGAGAGAAAACAATATTACGCTTCGTAGTGGAGAACTATGTCCGTCAGGCTGTTCCTGTTGGTTCAAGAAATGTTTCCAGACAATCTGATCTTAATCTTTCTTCTGCAACAATAAGAAATGTAATGAGCGATCTTGAAGAAATGGAGCTGCTTAAAACTCCGCACACTTCAGCCGGAAGAGTGCCTACTGACAAGGCATACAGGCTTTATGTTGATTCGCTTATGAACAAGGAAGGTTTGACTGCAAAAGAAAAGACAATGATAAGAACTCATATTGTTGATAATCTTTCCGGATTTAATAATGTACAGGATATTTATAATGAGACCTCAAAGCTTCTTGGAAAGATATCTCATTTGCTTGCAGTAGTTTCAGAGCCATTTTTATCATCCGGTATTTTTGAAAAACTTGATCTTGTTCAGGTATCTAACAATAAAATTTTAGTTGTCATAAATCTTAGATCAGATATTGTTAAAACTGTTATGATGGATATTGATACAGAAATATCCAGAGTAAAAATAGATACATTGAATGTTCTTTTGAATGAAAAGCTTGCAGGTCTGTCCTTAAAGGAAATAAGAGAGACTTTCTCGGAAAGAATGGCAGATTACACTGATCAGTATGATGGACTTGTACAGGTCTTTGTTAACAGTGTTGAAAGAATATATTCCGAACAGGATAAGGGAAGCAAGTATTATATAGGCGGTACAGGTGAAATAATGAATCAGCCGGAATTTGAAGATCCTAAGAATCTAAAAAATCTTATTGAGCTTACAGAGAATAAAAATTTAGTTGTACATATTTTTCAAAACTCATCCTTGCTGAATGATCAGGATATAAATATTTCTATTGGTAATGAGAATGAGCAAATGAAGCTAAAGGACCTCAGTGTCCTGACGACAGTTTACAGAACTGGCGATGTTTCAGGAAGAATTGGTGTTGTCGGACCAAGAAGAATGAATTATGCAAAGGTTGTTGCATTGCTTGAGTATACTACCAAATTAATTTCAGAACTAAGTATTTAAAATCAAAAATGAAAAAAGAAATAAAAATAACAGATGATTCTTCATATGAAGAAGAAGCTTCTGAAATTCAGGAAAACCCTGAAAATGCAGAGCAGGAAAATAATTCAGCAAAACTTGAAGAAGAGAAGAGCCAGCTAAAAGACACTTTACTAAGAAAGGTAGCTGAATTTGAAAATTATAAGAAAAGAACTGATCAGGAAATGTCTACATTTTTCAGGTATGCATCTGAGAAAATAATAAAAGAACTGATCCCTGTATACGATGATCTTAGCAGGTCAATAGAATCAGTAAATAAAGGTGAGACAAAAGATTTTGAAACTCTCAGAAAAGGTATTGAGCTGATATACAGCAAGTTCAAAAAAGTTCTTGAAGATGAGGGCTTAAAAGAAATCGAAGTTGTAGGAAAGCCTTTCGATGTTGAGAACAGCGATGCATTAATGCAGGTACCGTCTAAAGATGCAGAGCCAAATACTGTGCTCGAAGTTGTTGAAAAGGGTTACAAGCTAAAAGACAAAGTTGTTAAACATGCCAAAGTGCTCGTATCGGGGGACTAAAACATCTCCCTCCCCTTAGAAAGGGGCGGGCCTGGGTTGATAATAATAACCCGTCTTTCCATCAACACTTTTATCTTTTGTGCGAAAAAAGTGTTTACCAAATTTTAGAACGCTTTAATTATATATGACAAAAAGAGATTATTACGAAATATTATCTGTAACAAGAACATCAACTACTGATGAAATAAAATCTTCATACAGAAAGCTTGCAATGAAATATCACCCCGACAAAAATCCGGGAGACAAGGAAGCAGAAGAAAAATTCAAAGAACTTGCAGAAGCTTATGAAATATTATCTGACGGAAATAAAAAACAGAGATACGATCAGTTTGGACATCAAGGTGTGAATATGGGTGGAAGCTCACAGGGATTTGAAAATGTTAATGATATTTTTTCACACTTTGGAGATATATTCGGACAGGGCGGAGGTGGCGGAAGTATTTTTGACGAGTTTTTCGGTGGTGGTTCAAGAAGAGGAAGACAAAGACAGCAAGGAACTCCCGGCAGCGATATGAAAATTACTCTTGCCTTAACTCTTGAAGAAATTTCTGAAGGTGTTGAAAAAGTCCTTAAAGTAAAAAAGTTTACATCCTGCAATACGTGTTCAGGAAGCGGAGCTAAAGGAGAAAGCGGTTATGCATCCTGCGCTCAGTGCGGCGGCTCGGGAGAGATACGACAGGTTTCACGATCTGTATTCGGACAATTCGTTAATGTGGCAGCATGTCCTGCATGCCATGGAGAAGGGAGAATAATAAAAGATAAATGTGATACATGTCATGGTGAAGGAAGAGTTAAAAATGAAGAAGAGATATCTGTAAAAGTACCATCTGGAGTGCAGGAAGGAAATTATATTCCATTAGAGAACCGGGGAAATGCAGGCATCAGAGGCGGACAGCCGGGAGATCTGCTGATCTATTTAGAAGAAAAAGAACATGAGTTTTTCATCAGAGATGAAGATAACATTATATTTGATCTTGACCTGAGTTTTATCGATGCAGCTTTAGGAGCAGATGTTGTTGTTCCAACTTTAAAAGGAAAAGCTAAGCTTGAAATAGATCCTGGTACACAATCAGGAAAGATCTTGAAG
The DNA here is from genome assembly GCA_038230595.1 of Ignavibacteria bacterium. Classification (GTDB taxonomy): domain Bacteria; phylum Bacteroidota; class Ignavibacteria; order Tepidaquicellales; family Tepidaquicellaceae; genus JBBRMY01. Next base: position 8,153 of record JBBRMY010000028.1, on the reverse strand, counting down.
ATGAAGCATAAAGGAATTAAAAAACTTCATTCAGAATCGCGAGGAGACCAACTTGTAAGAGTAAACGTGTTTACGCCAGTTAAGCTTAATGCAAAAGAAAAAGAGATTTTAAAGCAATTGAAAACATCCGATAACTTCTCCCCTGACTCGCGAAAAAAAAAGAAGGATGAGAAGAGTTTTTTCAAAGGAGTTTTTAACTGATTAAATCCAACTGTAGGGGCGAAAAATCTTTCGCCCAATAAACTAAAAATGGCGAATAACATTCGCCCTTTTTTATTCAATATAAAATCTATCATCTCTCCATTTTGCCGCATTATTAACTATATAATCTGTAATTTTGCAATATTCCTTTTCATCCCTGATGACATGTTCATAATAATCTCTCTGCCAGACCATTCGTTGAATCGGATAATCTTCCATTCTATAATTTCTTAACCATTTCGTAACTCCGATCTTAAAACCCCTCACTATTGATCCAATTGTTTTTGATGGTGATGTGAATGATGTTTTGTATTCGGTTTGTAGGGGCGAAAAACCTTTCGCCCTGCTTTCTGCGATTTCGATTAATTCAATTATTCCATGAACATGATTTGGCATTATTATATGTTCATGAAGAATTGCATGAGAAAAATGTTTTGGGATTTCCAGCCAGCATTTGTCAGCAATTCGTCCGGTTTCATTTAAAAACATAACGGGCGAAAAATTTTTCGCCCCTACAATATCCATTTGTTGGGAATCTTCAATTTTTCCAAAAATACATTTTTTATTATCTGTACAAATAGTGATAAAATAGAATCCTTCCTGAGAATAATCGTAGCCTTTCAAGCGAATGGATTTTCTTTTAAAACTGCTCATTTTTTCTGATAATGTTTGAAAATTAAAAGAAATCTGCAAAAAACTCCATCTAAAATGTAGGGGCGAAAAATCTTTCGCCCGCCCGGAGTAAAAATTACGAGCCAAAATCTTTTCCCAAAATGAAAAAATATATTATATCGGGCGAAAGATTTTTCGCCCCTACACTGAATTTAAATTCCCTTCTTTACAATTCCTTAACATTCGCGTTAATTCGGTAACACAGATTTAATAATTATTTCATAAGGACTGTATAACTTATAGTGATAAAAAAAAAGTTATAATCAAACAGATCAAAATGAAGAAATTAGTTATTACGTTACTTGAAATATGCTCATTTGCAATATATTTTTGGTCAAGAAGATCACACAAAATGAGAGTATATGACAGGGAATTTCTTTTAAAAGATCCAAATACAAATCGTTCACGCTCTGCTGCTGTAATTATTTTTGCGATATGCTCTTTTGCTTTAGCAGGCAGCTTTATTAATTCTGCTTTTGCGCAGGATATTACTGGAAAGATAACTGATAGCCACAACTCTGATCTTCTTATCGGCGCTACAGTAAAAGTTGAAGGTCTTAAAGCCGGTGCAAGCGCTGATATAGACGGTTCCTATACCATCTCAGGCTTAAAGCCGGGAACATATGATCTTACCTATGAATATATCGGATATAAAACCAAAACTATAAAAAATGTTGAGCTCAAAGGCAATGTTCCAACTATATTAAATGTTTCACTCGATGTTGAGTCTAACGGTATTTCCACTGAAGAAATTACCATTGAAGCAAGCATTTCGATGGCAAATGAACAGTCATTACTAAATGAACAGAAAAACTCAAATAAGATCAGCGATGGGATCAGCGCTCAGCAGATAAGAAGAGCTCCCGATGCAGCAGCGTCTGATGTGCTTAAAAGAGTTATCGGTGTAACTATTGTCAGCGATAAATTTGTGTACGTCAGAGGTACGAATGACAGGTACAATAATACCACACTTAACGGAGTTCTTGTTCCAAGCACTGAGCCTGATAAGAAAGCTTTTTCGTTCGATATTTTTCCATCCAATCTTCTTGAAAATATTATCATCTCTAAATCCTTTACACCTGATCAACCAGGCAATTATACAGGCGGATTAGTGCAAATAACAACTAAGGAATTCCCTGAAGCGCTTACTTACGGCTTGAATTTTACTTCTTCATATACAGGTCAGACAACCGGCAAAGATTTTTTGAAGTATGATGCCGGGCAGTCAAAGCTTTTATTTTTTAATCTTGCCAGAGATAATGGAGGCAGATCACTTCCTTCAACTTTTCCTTCGGGTACTGTTTCCAGGCAGAACTATTCAAATGAAGAGTTAGCTTCATTCGGAAAGTCACTGAAAAACAACTGGCTTCAGACCTCAACTACTGCTCCGATGAACGGAGGATTTCAGCTTTCAGTAGGCGATAATATCAAGCTTGGTAAAAATCCTTTCGGGTATATTCTTGCTTACACATATAAAAATTCTTTCTCAAACAAGGACATAGAAAGAAATGATTACAACACAGACAATACTCAGCTAAGCGGATACACGGGAAGATCTTCAGAGTATAGCATTCTCGATGGAGGCATTTTAAACCTGAATTACAAGATCGGTGACTATAATAAACTGAGCTTTAAAAATACTTACAGCCAAAGCGCTGAGAACCAGACTCAATACTATACAGGATTTTTTACTCCTGAAAATTCTGAAAGACAGCTTTACACAACTATATATACTGAAAGAAATTTACTATCCTCACAGCTTATAGGAAGCCATTATTTCCCATCGCTTGCAAGGCTTCAGTTCAACTGGAAGGGAACATATTCCGAATCAAAAAGAAATCAGCCTGATCTCAAGACGCTTACATACCAGAGAGATATCGGAACTGATGACCGCTTCTTTGCACCGATACTAACTAACACTCCTAACTCCCTTGCCGGCGGAAGATATTTTTCAAACCTCTTCGATATAGCGAGAGGCTTTAATGTAGATCTTGAGCTGCCAATTAAAATTGCAAAAAACTCTGATTCAAAGCTGAAGTTCGGAACTATGATGAACAGCACTACGCGTTCATTTAATGCAAGAAATTTTGCTCCGGCTTTAAATGCAGGCGCATCGTTTTTAATAAATTATGAATCTCCTGATTCTCTTTTCAGAAACGAGAATATTTCACCCACCGGAATTTTTTATTCAGAACTTACGCGCGAATCTGACAACTATTCAGCTACTGAAAGGCTATATTCTGGTTATGTAATGTATGAAATACCTCTTAAAAAATTTAAAATAATAACAGGAGTTAGGCTGGAATCCAACGAGCAGAAGCTGAATACTCTGGGAAGAATTCTTCAGCCTGTAAGTGTTGCCTTGAAAAATAATGATTTCCTTCCATCGCTGAACATTGCTTACTCGCTGAATGATAATACAAATTTAAGAGCTTCAGTTTCTCAGACAGTATCAAGACCGGAGCTTAGAGAAATAGCCCCGTTTTCCTATACAGATTTTGTTTCGGGAATAACAACTGTAGGTAATTCAACCGATCTCGACAGAAGCCTTAACCAGAATTACGATCTTAGATTTGAAACATATCCGGCAGCGGGAGAAATAATAGCAGTGAGCTTATTCTACAAGCACCTAAACAGCCCGATAGAAGAAGTATTTTTATCAACTTCTACAAACAGGATAAAAACTTTTCAGAATGCATTAAGCGGAGCAAAAAATTACGGAGTTGAATTTGAGCTTAGAAAAAACCTTGGATTCATTTCAAAAAAATTAAAAGATCTTTCGTTCAATGGAAACCTTGCGCTGATAAAATCAAAGGTTGACCTTTCAGGTATTGGCTCGGTAGCAACTTCACTGGAAAGAACACTTCAGGGACAATCGCCATATACAATTAACTTAGGGTTATTCTATGATAACTATGATGTCGGAACAAGCATAAATTTATTATACAATAGGTTCGGTGACAGAATATCGGAAGTAGGTCTTAACGGCTTCAGTGATATAAAAGAAAAAGGAGAAGATATTCTGGATTTCTCTGCAAGCCAGAGACTGTTTACAAGATTTGAAGTGAAGCTTACGCTGAAGGATATTTTGAATAAGGATAATCTTTTAACGCAGGTAGTTAATGACGAAGAAAAGATCGTAAGAAGGATTAAAGCCGGATCTTCAACCGCACTGACTTTTTCGTTTAAATTTTGAGATATAAAGTGTTCTGGTTACGACGCTCCAGCATCGTAATCGGATGTTCCAGTGCTCCAGAGTTGTAATCACAAAATTTCATTTAAACTTTAAGCAGACTTTACACGGTGTTAAGCATTTCATAACATTGACATGCTATTTTATAGCTAATCAATTCAAACTAAAATCACAAAAAAATCAAATGAAGAAAATTCTTTTTCTATTTGTCTTTGCAGCTCTTTTCACAGCAATATCTGCATTCAGCCTTCAGCAGTCAGCAATGGCTATGCCGATAGATTCAACTACTTTAGTTGACGGACACTATACAACAAACATTAACCTTGTAAACACAAAGCAGTATATTATTAAAGGTTTCGTTTACATGGAAAAAAATACAACTATTACAATTCAGCCGGGAACTATTATCTATGGTGATTTTAATACAAAGGGTACTCTTATAATTCAAAGAGGTGCACAAATAAATGCTCAGGGAACTGCATCATCACCTATAGTATTCACAAGCAGAAGACCCGCAGGACAAAGAGCAACAGGCGACTGGGGTGGTGTTATCCTATTAGGCAGAGCAGGAATAAATACAGTTGCAGGAGCAGACAGCGCTTCGATCGAAGGTCTTCCACCCGAAGTTACTCCTGCATTCTACGGTGGTCAGCCAAGGAATGATGCGGACAATTCAGGCATCATGAGATATGTGAGAATAGAATTTGCAGGTATAAATCTTACAGGGGTTTCAGGAAATGAGATAAATGGCTTAACAATGGGCGGTGTTGGTTCAGGCACAACTCTTGAATATATCCAGGCCAGCTTTTCAGGAGACGATTCATTCGAATGGTTTGGCGGTACAGTTAACTGCAAGCATCTTATTGCATACAAAGGACTTGATGATGATTTCGATTCAGATAACGGATACAGAGGTTACAACCAGTTCATGCTTGCAATAAGAGACAGCAACATTGCAGACGTGAGCAAATCAAACGGATTTGAAATTGATAACAATGCAAACTCACCTAACAATTTCAACGGACCGAGAACACAAGGTACATATTCAAACCTTACAATGATCGGACCAAAGAAAACTCTGACCACAACAGTAAATCCTTTGTTCCAGGCAGGAGCTCACTTAAGAAGAAATAATCTTACAAGCATTTACAATACTATCATAATGGGATGGCCAAGCGGAGTTAGATTTGACGGACCCGGAGTAGGTGCCGCAATGTTGAATGATTCATCAAGATTTAGAAGCAATGTTATTGCAGGAGCTTTAACTTTAGGCGATACAGCAAACAATATAACATCAGTTGGATTTCCTTCAGCTACTGTATTCATAAATACTTCATCATACAACAACAGATCATTTACAAATAATACTGATTTAAACCTTGCAAATCCGTTTGGCTTTTATACAGGTACACCAAACTTTAGACCGAATGCAGGTTCACCTGCTTTAACAGGCGGCTTGTTTACATATCCGAATTTAAATAATGCATTCTTCACACCTGTTACTTATGTCGGAGCATTTGACGGAACAACTGATTGGACAGCCGGCTGGTCAAGCTGGGATCCGCAGAACAAAGACTACACAGTAGGGATTACACCTATATCTTCTGTAGTTCCAGCAAGCTTTGAGCTTTCACAGAATTTTCCTAATCCGTTCAATCCTTCAACAAAAATAAATTTTGCGCTTCCGAAGAACGGATATACAACACTTAATATTTACAGCTCGGCAGGAAAGCAAGTTGCTTCATTAGTAAACAGCACACTTTCTGCAGGATCTTATTCATATGAATTTGATGCCTCAAGCCTTTCTTCAGGAGTTTACTTCTATACTTTAACATCAGCAAATTTTACAGAAACCAAAAAGATGTTCTTAGTGAAATAAAAGTTACCCCAACCCGCCATAAAATCTACAAACCCAAAACGCAGGTCACAGCCTGCGTTTTTTAATTTATATCATAAAAGAACAACAGTGGTACGGTAAGTTCTGTGTTTATTAGAGTTTAAGTCTAAATGTTGGAAATATGCCTTCCTTTAGAATTGATTGAAAAGATTATTATAGGTAAATTAATCGCTTATATATTTTTTATTGACGGATTCGGTTTCTATTTCTACAAAAAAATGCTATGGATGATCCGGATAAGCTGTGGTATGTTATTCAGACCCGCCCCTTATTTGAGAAAAAGGTTACACGATTAATAGAAAATAAAAAGGTAGAGGTATTCCTTCCGCTTTTAGAAACTATTAAAGACTGGTCTGACAGGAAGAAAAAAATATATACTCCGCTGTTTTCAGGATATGTTTTTGTTCACACAACACCAAAGGAAAGAGTTGAGGCAATAAAGGAAGTTTCAGGTGTCTTAAGATATGTATCATATCAAAACCGCCCTGCAATTATTTCGCCATCAGAAATTGAAAGCATCAAGATATCTCTAAATCTTTCAGAAAGAATTCACACTGAAAATAAAATTTTCGGTAAGGGTGATCTTGTTACTATAACAGAAGGAACCCTCCGTGGTCTTACCGGTTATGTTAGTGAGGTAAGAGGAAGATTCAAGCTTTTAGTTGCAATAAATGAATTGTCAATGGGCTTTTCGATAGAGCTTATGTCCGATGAAGTATCACATTTAAAATTTAGAAAGAAAATTAAAACTGATCAATGAATGTTCCGCTTTTAGATCTCAAATCTCAATATGCAAAATTAAAGCCTGAGATTGATGCTGCTCTTATCAAATGCGCTGAATCTCAATATTTTATTTTAGGACCCGAAGTTACAAAGCTGGAAGAATCCTTATGCAAATATCTTAACTGCAAGCATGCATTCGGAGTTTCTTCAGGAACTGATGCTCTGCTTCTTGCTCTGATGGTAATAGGCTTAAAGCCGGGTGATGAAGTAATCATGCCTACATATTCTTTCTTTGCAACTGCAGGTGTTGTGAGCAGATTAAATGGAAAGCCGGTTCTTTGTGAAAGTGATCCTGTTACATTTAATATTGACCCTTCGAAAATAGAAGCTTTAATCACTCCAAAAACAAAAGCAATAATTCCTGTACATCTTTTTGGTCAGGCAGCTGATATGGCTCCGATAATGGAAATCGCTAAAAAGCATGGTCTGAAAGTAATTGAAGATGCAGCTCAGGCGATCGGAACTCAGTATAAAGACGGAACAACTTTAGGAAATTTCGGAGATATCGGATGCTTCTCTTTTTATCCAAGTAAGAATTTAGGCGGATTTGGAGACAGCGGTCTTGTTACAACTAATGATGATACGCTTGCAGAAACATTGAAGATAATGAGAGTTCATGGCGGAAAGCCAAAATATTATCATAAAGTTATCGGTGGTAATTTCAGAATAGATGAATTGCAGGCATGCGTGCTTAATGTAAAGCTTCCGCATTTGCAGGAGTGGACAGAGACAAGACAAAGACATGCGAAGATATATCATGGTTTTTTTATTGAGAACGAGCTTGCTGAAAAAGAAGGTCATACTTCATTTGATGCAAAGAATAAAATATTAATTCCTTCAGCAGTTTATGAAAATTCAGGAGTGAAGAATTTTCATATTTATAATCAGTATGTAGTAAGAGTTGAAAAGCGCGATGAGCTCATTGCTTATCTTAAGGAAAATAATATAGGAACTGAAATTTATTATCCGGTGCCTTTCCATCTTCAGGAATGCTTTAAGGATCTCGGACATAAAAAAGGTGATTTCCCTATTGCGGAAGCATGCGCAGATACATCACTTGCACTTCCGGTCTATCCGGAGCTTTCAGATGCTCAGATATTATATACATGCGAAAAGATAAAAGAATTTTTAGTTAAATAAGATGTCAGTTTCAGAAAAAAAATTCTATGTGAATGATCACGCCATAGTTGACGATGGATGCGAGATAGGTGATGGTACAAAGATCTGGCATTTCTCCCATGTACAAAAGGGAAGTAAGATAGGGAAGAGCTGCGTGCTGGGACAGAATGTGAATGTTGGAAATAATGTTACTATAGGAAACTTTGTAAAGATACAGAACAATGTTTCGATCTATGAAGGGGTTGAGCTTCAAGATTATGTATTCTGCGGACCCTCTATGGTTTTTAC
>JBBRMY010000027.1:0-21251 GCA_038230595.1 Ignavibacteria bacterium | reverse complement strand
TTATTGAGTTTCCGCCTTTATCAGCGTTGCTTGCTGTAAAAATGGCATTCAAACCGCTTTCGTCTATTGCTTCAGTTATGTTTATCGCTTGTTCCTTTGCAGAAGTATTTTCAATAGTTGCCGGATGATAAGTAACCAAAGCCGTTATGGTATTCTCATTTAATCTGATCCTATTAAAGAATTCCTTTCTTGATAAAAATTTTGCCTGATAAATATTATCTAAGCCAGGGGCTCCATAATTAAATATATTTTCAGGATTTTCTCCCAATTGAATTAATCTTTCTTTATACTCTTCTGCTGCAGGGAAATGTATGTGAGACATTTTGCTTACTGAATGCCTAATGCTTTCATCTATTGCACCTTCACTTGATTCACCGCCATGTATGTGAGCTACTATTATATTATTTACAAGGCATGAGATCAGAACGGGTAGTAATTCAAACCTGTCACCCAATACAACTAATATGTAGGGCTTTTCATTTTCAAATAGATCTGCAAACTTATAACAGCCGTTTCCGATCGATCTTATTATTGAGCTGGCAGAGTCGTCTGCTATATCCATATCTAACTTTTTGTAAATCTCAAAACCATCTTTCTCAATTTCCTTATAAGTACTGCCTCCTCTTACTGATAAATGCATTCCCGTTGCAATTATCTTTAGATCACATCTATCGTCATTTTTTAATTCTGTCAGCAAATTACGAAGCAAACCATAATCTGCTCTCGAAGTAGTCACTACCCAGATACTTCTTCTCACTGGATATCTTCCTTCATAATCACTTCGTTATAATTTATATCCCGCTTTAATATTGATCCCATTATTTTTTCCGAATCTTTTGGTGAAATTCCTGTACCGGGTCTTTTGATTGCAATTTTATCTGAACTTAAAACATCACCTTTCTTCAGATCTGCATTAGCAACAATACTTTTTCTGGCAATTTTAATATTCTTCTTCTCGCAATCAGCCGGAATTTTTATTCCATCACCCATTGATTTTTCAATATTACGTATTCCATCTATCATCTTTTTCAATTCATCCGGCTCTAACGAGGCTTTATGATCAGGTCCTTCCATGTTTTTGTCCAGCGTAAAATGCTTTTCAATATATTCTGCTCCCATTGCTGCAGCTGCCAGGGATATCTCAATGCCGGGTGAATGGTCAGAGTACCCAACTGGATTGCCAAATTCTTTTTTCAAAGTGAGCATCGCATTAAGATTGTTCTCATTAAATGGTGCAGGATATTCAGTTACGCAATGAAGCAGAGCAAGGCTGTCTTTACTTTTATTCAATGTCTCAACAGCAAGCTTTACTTCGCCAAGATTAGACATGCCGGTTGATAAAATTATTTTAACGTTTTGTTTTGAAAGGAATTTCAGAAATGGAGTGTTCGTAATTTCTCCTGAAGGAATTTTCAGTGTTTTCAAACCAAGACTAACAAGAAATGCTGCACTCTCTTCGTCAAATGGAGAAGACATGAAATCAATTTGCTTAGACTTACAATAGCTTATCAGCTCTTTGTGATCTTCCTCACTCAGTTCAAGCTTTTTAAGCATTTCAAACTGACTCTGGTCTGATGATGTATTTTGCTTTTGATACTCAGCTTTAGGAGTATTTTTACTTACAAGATTTTCAGCCTTAAATGTCTGAAATTTTACAGCATCTGCGCCTGCAGATTTTGCTTCATCTATAAGCTTTTTAGCAATATCAATTGAGCCGTTGTGATTTACTCCTGCTTCGGCAATTATATAAGCTCGGATCAAATTAATTGCTCGGAATGAATATGTTGGAGTGAATTTACTACTTTTAATCTTTCTTCATCTTTTAGTGAAACGCTGCAGGGTATGTTAAGAGTTATTTCATGCAGCTTCAAAGCATGTTCAATTCTATATGAATAATTATTTGCAAAAGGCTTTTGCAGATGATTAAGATACCAGACAGGTCTTGTTTGTATGCCTTTAGTTTCAAGTGCAGCCATTATTTCTTCTCTGTCACTTCCAAATTTCTCTTTATCGATCTGCAGAGCATACATCCAGCAATTGTTATCTGCGTAATCAGGTGTGTCAGCTAAAGTTAGTCCATCAATTAAGTTAATTGCTTCTTTGTAAAGTTCATAATTCTTTTTCTTGATGACTAAATAATTTTCAAGACATTCAAGCTGTGCTGTTCCCAATGCTGCCTGTAAATTTGTCATCCTATAATTAAATCCGATATCATTATGAATGTATCTTACATCATCATCCTTAGCCTGTGTTGTATAATATTTTGCTTTTTTATACAATTCTTCATCCTGAGTAATTATCATTCCTCCGCCGCCGGTTGTGATTATCTTGTTTCCGTTAAATGAAAAGCATCCGAATCTACCGATCGTTCCCGTTGACCGGCCTTTATACTTTCCTTTTAAATACTTTGTACCAAGACTTTCCGTGGAATCTTCTACAACAGCTATATTTCTTTTTGAGCACTCTTCAACTAGTTCATCAAGCAATACTGCATTTCCGAAAACATGAACCGGTATAATTGCGGCAATAGTTTTACCTGATTTTTTATTTATACAAATTCCATCAGAAAATTCAGTTTCATTTTTCAGGAATTCAATTGTCTTCTGGCAATCAATATTATAATATTGATCCGAATCCATAAATACCGGTTCTGCACCGCAATATTTTATTGAATTAACGGATGCAATAAATGTCAACGAAGGAACTATAACTTCATTTCCCGGCTTTACATTGCTTAATAAAAGGGAAATATGAAGTGCAGCTGTTCCATTCACACATGCTACAGCATACTTTGAGCCGGTGAATTCACAAATACTTTTTTCGAAAAGGTTAACATACTTTCCGGCAGAAGAAACCCAGTTTGTATCCAAGCACTCTTTAACATACTTCCATTCATTTCCGGAGATCTGTGGTACTGAAAGCGGTATCATATCAGACATTGTATATATCGGATTTAAAATAATGTAAATTGTTTTTTACCCATTCTATTGTTTCTGCAAGTCCTGTTCTCAAATTATATATTGGTTTCCATTCAGTTAATTTCATTATTTTTTCATTATTACTTAAAAGCCTCTCTACTTCACTCATACCGGGTCGGATTCGTTTTTCATCCGTTTCTATCTTACACTTCTTTCCCATTATCTCAAATATCAGATTGCATAAATCTCCAACAGATATTTCTTCACTCATACCAATGTTAGTTGATTCGCCGAATAACTTCTTGCATTTAAAAATTTCATAAAATCCGTTCACTGTATCTTTTACAAATGTAAGGTCTCGGGTCGGTGTAATGTTTCCCAGCTTTATTGTCTCTGCATTATTCAGTGCCTGAGAAATAATTGTTGGGATTATTGCTCTTGCAGATTGTCTGGGACCATAAGTATTAAATGGTCTGACAATTTTAACTGGTAATTCAAATGATCTGAAATAACTTATTGCCATTTGATCTGCTCCTATTTTACTTGCAGAGTACGGAGATTGCCCAACTAAAGGATGCTTTTCATCAATTGGGACATACTGAGCAGTTCCATATGTTTCGCTGGTAGATGTTATAAGAACATTATCAAGTCCTAGCTCTCTTGATGCCTGAAGAACATTATATGTCCCCTCAATATTGGTTTTAATATATGCCATAGGCGAAACATATGAATATGGTATCCCGATCAATGCGGCAAGATGAAATACAGCCTTGCAATCGCTTAATGAAGAATAAACCATGTCATAATCCCTTACATCACCGGTTAGCACTTCAATCTCATTTTTAATTTTTGATGATTCAAGCCATCCCCAGTTATTTCTTGAATTATATCTTATTAGAACTTTAACTTCTAATCCTTCTTCAACAAGCTTTTCAGCTAAATGAGAACCGATAAAACCCGCTGCTCCTGTTATTAAAACTTTCATTTATATTGGAAAATTGATTTTTTGATATAGCTCCGCTAATCCCCCCACAGATAAAATCAGGAGTTATTGTTATTTTAATACTTATAAATATCTTAACAAAAGCTATTCAACACAAGATTGAATAGCAATTATTTAAACTTTTTCAGTTGCCTGAGTTTGTGCAGCTTTTGTATTATAATTATAATAATAATTATAATAATATCCGTATGCGTTTTTATAACTAAAGTTATTCAATACCGCTCCCAGCAGATTATGCTCATTCATTGCTTTAAGCTTACCATATGATTTCATAAACGCTTCAATCGGCGTTTTATTTGCATGTACAACTAAAACTGTTCCATCTGTTAGCCTGAATAATATTTCAGCATCTGTAACAGAAAGGTATGGTGGTGAATCAAAAATTATAAGATCGTATTTAGACTTTACCAGCTTTATGAAATCCTTCATTTGATTTGAGCCAAGTAATTCTGATGGATTAGGTGGTATAGTTCCGCTCGTAGCAAAGCTTAAATTTTCAGTACTTGTTGGTCTTATTATTTCTTCTAAGGTTACATTTGCAAAAAGATAATCACTAATACCCGGGAATTTATTTTTACTAAAGATCGTATGTATTCTTGGTTTTCTTAGATCGCAATCAAGAAGAAGCACTTTTTTACCTGCCTGAGCAAAGCTGCCGGCAAGATTTAATGCAACAGTAGTTTTACCTTCTGATGGTATTGTACTCGTTATTAAAATTGTTTTTAATGGTTCTGCTTCCAGCTTTGAATATGAGATCCTTGTCCTTAGTGCTTTAAAAGATTCTGAAATGATTGAGGACGGCATCTTCTCAACAAAGAATTCAGTTTTTAGAGCGCCTAATTCCTTAAAGTCCTGAACCGAAGGTATCCATGAAAGAACCGTTACTCCTTTATTTTCAAGTTCCTCGGGATTCTTAACGGATTTATCAAGGAACTCACGGATATAACCACAGCCAATTCCTAAACCTAAACCAAGAAATAAACCAAAAATTATCAGCAATGGTCTGTTTGGTTTTGATGGCTTTGACGCTACAACCCCGGGATCAATAATAACAACATTATTGATTTTCACCCTTTCATTTACAAGAGCTTCCTGATATTTCTCTTCTAATATTAAGAATAACTTTTCAGCAGATTTTCTTTTTCTTTCAAGCTTTGCAAGCTCAATGCTGTTAGATGGTAGCTTATCGAATTGAGCTTCATATTTTCCTAATAACCCTGCGAGCGTATTTGACTTCGATCTCAGAGACTGAATTTCGATTCCTGTCTCTAATAACTTTTGCCCGATCTCTCTTCTTTGTTCCGGAGTTCCTGCAAACAAAGAGGTTTTTAAAGTATTTACTTTATCTTCCAGGTTAGCTTTTAGAAGAGCTAACTTTTTATTATAATCAGCACTGACTTTATTCTTGTCATTTTCAGTTGTTGCAATTGAAAGATCGATATCTCTCTTTACTTCAAGATCAGCTATATCTGATTGAAGCCTGGTAATATAAGGCTCATTTACTTTTCCACTCAAATAATCATATAAAGATGGGTCAATGGTTTTTAATTCGTTAGTTAGCCCTGAATATGATTTTTCTTTTGCAGCAATTTCTATCTGCGAAGCATTTTTCTCGGCTTCAAATACTGAGATCTGATCAACTAACTTTTGCGCTTGCTGATCCAGCAGTACTATCTTATTTCTTTGAAGGAAATCCTGCAGAGCTGCCTCTGAAATATTAAGGTCCTGGAACCTGTTCTCTTTTTCCTCTTCGAGGAATTTTCTCAGTGTTGTCACTTCTTCCTTTGAAAGATCTAAAGAATATCCCAGGTATACATAAGCATAAATATTTGCAATTGCGCTTGCTTCTATTTTTGAAGGACTTTGTACTTCAATATCAACAACATCAAGTCCTCGCTTTTGGTTTACTGTTACTACTCTTGGGAGTACATCTGCAAATGCAAGAGGTGAAAGCAATACAGGACTGGATTCATTTGTCTTGTCATAGATATAAAAATAATCAGCTTTATTATTTGATTTCTTTACGCTGTCTAATAAATTCAGCGCAACACCTTCTCTGATCTTATAGCTTTTCATAACTTCAATTTCATTAGCTATGAATCTGTCAGTAATAAAATCATTAAACTGTGGAACTAGACTGGAAGAGAGAACGCTTCCCTGGGGTTTGGTAATCTTTATTGTGGTTGTGGAAGTATAAATATCTTTTGCTTTTATAACATAGAAAATTGTTGCTGCAAGCGTTAAAAGAAATATAATCGAAATTAATATTAAATTTCTTCTTAGTAATGTTATAAAATGCTTTAAGCTGTCTTTTTGTGGAACCGGAGTAGAGCTTTGAGAATTCTCAGCCATACCATTTTTTAAAAAAGTATCTTTCAATTCTTAAGTTTTAGTTTCCTGACGATCTCGATATTGTAAGCACGAGAATTCCTAAAGATATGAGTACCGAAGCTATTGATGTGATTATGCCAATTGAATCTCTGAAGAATAATTTCTGATCACCCGGAAATATTAAAAAATCTCCCGGCAGAAGAACAGGATTTGATTTAGTAACAGCATCATTGACTTTGTCTTCCCAAAAAATATCATTGTAATCAAGTTGTATTATCTTGTCCTGCTTTATACCTAATGTATCATTTTTTGGTCTGTAAAGCCTTATTTTATCGTACTTTGCATCTATAGTAGGTCCGCCACAAAATGCCATTAGATCCTGAAATGTAGTCCCTCTCGGAACCAGATATTTTCCCGGATACCGGACGTATCCTAAGACATTTACTTCAATATTTACTTTGTTTTTATCTCCAAAGTTAAAATAACCGCCTTGTTGAGTGCTGTTTTGATCTATACCGATCTTTGTCTTATCATCCTGAGCATGTAATTTTCCAGAGAAAATTAACAGCATCGAAATGCATATAGAAATCCTGAAAATTCTTTTTAATCCCAATCTCTCGTTTTCTTTTAAAATATGCTATAATTCCAAGAATTTCAATTCAAAAGATTTCAAAAAATCAGGTTTATATTGCTAATAATTATAAATTTCAATGAATAAAAATCAACTTTTTAATAGATAAGAAATGATTTTCTTTTTTCCCTGAAAATATCAATCTCATTTGAATAGGAACTGACAATTTCCTGAAGTGTCGCACCTGTTTCTATAAGCTTTCTTAACCTTTTTGTACCTGCCAGTTTTGCAATGAAATTGTCATTCCTGAATTCAAATCCTTTAAACAATTTATTTAATGCTATTAAAATACCTATTCCCACTTTTACTGACTCAAATTTTTTATTATCTGTGATTTTGAGATAAATTCCACTGCATTGCTCACCTGAGAATTTTACCGGTATTGCATTGCCGGTTTCTGCAGGAGTGAATTTTATAGGTTCAAAAATTACTCCCTGAAGCTCATATGTATTAAGCTCTGCAGCCAGTTTTTCACCATTAATAAAAGGAGCACCTATATATTCAAATGGCTTTTCGGAACCTCTTCCCTCCGATACATTAGTTCCTTCTATAAGGCATGTTCCGGTATAACATATCGCAGAACCCGGTGAGTAAATACTCGGAGAAGGCTTTACCCACGGAATATTATAACTTGTAAAATCTTTTTTTCTGTCATAGCCTTTCATTTCTGAAATACTTAATTGCACCGAATTTCCAAAATATTCTGCATTGATGTACTTTCCTATTTCACCTGATGTCATTCCATAAGCAATTGGAATATTTAGTAATCCAACAAACGATTTATTCTCATTCTCCAGCATATATCCGTCTGTATAATCTCCATTGATCATTTCCGGTCTGTCGCAGATTATAACAGGAACATTGTTTTCTGATGCTGCTTGCAGAAGGTAAAATAGAGTGTTTATATAGGTATAAAATCTTGCTCCGACATCCTGAAGATCATATATAAGTACATCAACATCTTTAAGGTCACGGCTATCAGGCTTTTTTTTACTTCCGTATAGTGAAATTATTTCAACTCCTGATTTGGGGTCTTTGTATGAATCTGTATTATCATCCGCTCTAAAGCCATGTTCAGGTGTAAAAACTTTAACAACATTCATTCCTTTTTCCAATAATCTGTCAAGAATATGAACTCCGCTTTTATCTATTCCTGACTGATTACTGACAAGTCCGATTCTTTTTCCTGATATCTCATTTATTTTTTCTAATATAAGTACCTCATTACCAAGCATAAATTCTGTAGGCTTTTTATCCTGAGGCTTAAAAGATGAAGCAGGCTTACAGCTTATCAATACAAAAAACAAAAAGACAAAAAATATTTTATAATTAAATTTCATTTTATATATAAAAAAAGGTTTTCTTAAATATATAAGAAAACCTTTAAAAAATATCTGTATAAGAATTTACTTTACTGTCAGTTCAGGCTGTTCATAAGAAATCTTGTAACTAATCTTACACCTACTCCTGTTGAATGCTTCGGAATGTATTCAGTAGCTGAAGTGCTGATACCTGTCCCGGCAATATCCAGATGTATCCATGGGTAATCACCTATAAATCTTTTTAAGAACATTCCTGCAGTAATTGTCCCGGCAGCTCTTGCTGAACTCATATTGCTGACATCTGCAACATCTGAATCCATAAATTTATCATACTCATCAAATAATGGAAGCTCCCATACTCTTTCATATGTTTCCATTCCGGCTTTATACATATCTCTTATAAGTTCAGGTGAATTTGTCATTGCTGATGATACAAAAGTACCTAATGCAATAACTGTTGCACCTGTTAATGTAGCAAGATCTATCACTGCTCTCGGTTGAAATTCTTCAGCATATGTTAAAGCATCAGCTAGAATTATTCTTCCTTCCGCATCAGTATTTCCAACTTCAATTGTTAATCCTTTATATGATCTTACAATATCACCCGGCTTGTATGCATCACCATCCGGCATATTTTCCACAGAAGGTATAAGTCCGACTATATTTATAGGAAGCTTTAAAGATGCAACAGCATCAAAAATTCCTGTAACCGCTGCTGCCCCTCCCATATCAATTTTCATAAGTTCCATTCCTGCGGCAGGCTTAATTGAAATACCGCCTGAATCAAAAACTACTCCTTTACCTACTAAAACTATCGGTTTTTCATTGGCGTCTTTACTGCCATTATAAGTCATCTCAATAAGTCTTGGCTCTTTTCTGCTTCCTTGCCCTACAGCAATTATGCCGCCCATTTTCTTTTCTTTCAGCGCAGCTAGATCGAATATTTTTACATCATAGCCTTTTGCTTTACCTCTTTCGGAAATAATATTCGCTAATGTTTCAGGATAAAGTTCATTAGATGGTTCATTACCAAGATCTCTTGCGAAATTTGTCGATAAGCCGAGTATGTTTCCGGTCTTAACTGCTTTTTCCGTTTCTGTCCCTGCATTTTTATCTAAACTAAAAAATGTAATTTTATCAAGCTGCTTCTGATCTTTCTTTTCAACTTTATATTTCTTAAATGAATACAAAGCCATATGGCATGTTTCAGCTTGAGCAAGTGCAATTTCTCCTGCAGAAAATTCGGTTGTTAAATATTCTGCAGTTGCAAAAGCAGCATTTCTCTTATTATATTTACCGGCTCTTTTTGATGCATTAGCTGTAGCTTTTCTGATTTTCTCAAGAGTAATTTTCTTTGCGCTTCCTGCTCCGCCTATAATGAATATTCCGGAATCCGTGAATACTGTTTCTGCCTGAGATTCTTTACCTTCAAATCCATTCTTACTTGCAAAAGATTTTGGAAGCGTTACTTTTAATTCTTTTCTTATCCTTGTAACAAGTTGATTAATTTCATTTTCGCCTTCGCAGCACAGGAAAATATAAATATCAGATTTTATTCCTGCTGTATTTTTATCAAATTTTACTAACATCTTTATTTCGTTTTTAGTTTATATATTTTGGTAAAATTGTATTTATTTTATTAATTATATCTAAGTATGAAGCTCCTCTTACAGTCGCACCGGAAGCCTGAATATGTCCGCCGCCGCCGAATTCCTCTGCTAAAAGATTCATTTTTATTCCGTTATCTTTTGATCTGAATGAAAGCTTGAATCCGTTTTTCAATTCAAGTATTTTTATTCCGACTTTTACGCCTTTTATTTCCATTAAAATTGTTGTGAATCCTTCCAGATCACTCTCATTCACCCCTGATCCTTCAATATCTGATTGCATGAGTGTTCCTATAGAAACACGGCCTTCATACGATAGCTTTATGTTAGATACAAATACTGATTTTAATTTTAATTTGTCTAAAGTCTCATTGCTGTAAATTCTGTCATACAGTTCTACCGGATCAGCTCCGTTATCAACCAGCTCAGCTGCTGCTAAAAAAGTTTTCTTATCAGTTCTCGGATATCTGAATCCTCCCGTGTCAGTCATAATTCCTAAATACAATGCAGAGGATATCTCTTCAGTAAATTTGAAGTCTTTGTCTTGCTTTAGCATTTCATAAATTATCTGGCAGGTGGAGGGAGAATCTTCATCAGAAAGAATTAAGTTAAAAAGCTTTCTGTTAAGATCCATGTGATGATCAATGCATATCTTTCGGGAGGATGATTCCATGAACATTTCACCACTTATCCCCGCTCTTTCATATCTGTTCGTATCTGTAAGTATAAGCAGGTCTGCTTTTTTTATCTTATCAAGATTTTCATCTTCATTATCTTCATATACTGTAACCAGATTATTTTCAATAAATCCCAGGTTTATCGGAGTACGGGAATGGTTTATAATTGTTACACTTTTGTTTAGTCCTTTGATATAATGATAAAGTGCAATTTCACTTCCTAAAGCATCTCCATCAGGGATCTTATGAGTTGTTATAACAATTCTTTCACTGAATTTTATTACATCAATAACTTTTTTTATTTCCTGTTCGGATAGCGGCATTATTTCAAATGATTATTATGTGTGGTGTTAGTAGCTTTCTTCCTGTGAGGGAAAACTCTTTGCTTTTACATCTGCGCTGTATCTTTTAAATGCATCTTTAGAATCTTTTGCGAATTGAGCGTATCTTCTTACAAATCTTGGCTTAAAATCTTCAACCATACCTAGCATATCATGGGTAACAAGTACCTGACCATCGCAATCCGGACCTGCTCCGATTCCAATTGTCGGGATCTTTAAAGCTTCTGATACTTTTTTACCTAAGGTTGCCGGTATTTTTTCAAGTACAATTGCAAAACAACCTGACTCTTCCAAAATAAGCGCATCTTCAAAAATCTGCTGGGCTTCATCGGCATCTACTCCACGTGTTTTATAACTTCCAAATTTATTTATAGATTGCGGAGTTAATCCTAAATGTCCCATAACCGGTATTCCAATTTCAACAACTCTTTTTATAGTTTCAGCTAAATATTTTCCGCCTTCCATTTTCACTGCATCGCACCCTGTTTCTTTCATTAATCTTCCGCAGTTCCTTATCGCATCTTCAACGCCGATTTGATAGCTCATAAACGTCATATCTCCTATGACAAGCGCATCCTTTACTGCTTTTTTAACAATTGTAGTATGGTATATCATCTGTTCCAGTGTAACCGGAAGTGTTGTTTCATTTCCCTGTATTACATTTCCAAGCGAATCACCGACTAAGATTATTTCAATACCTGCTGCATCAAGAAATTTTGCTGTTAAAAAATCATAAGCTGTAAGCATAGTGATCTTTTCTCCGGCAGCTTTTTTATCAAGAAGGACTTTAGTCGTTATATGATTCGAAAGATCTTTTTTGCTTTGGTAGCTCATTATTATTTTTTAAATTGCACGGTGAAGGCAAAACTCTATCCTCTCACTCCACCTATCAAACCTCTTGTACTATTTTCAATAAAAGTTAGTATTTCATTTATCTCATCAGTTTTTTCCATCTCATCTTTTATCTTCTTTACTGCATCAGAAACATTATATACTTTTCCGTAAATAATGTCATAAGCATTTTTAATATTTTCGATCTGCTCAGATGTAAATCCTCTTCTTTTCAAGCCAATGGAGTTTAAGCCCTGATATTTAGAAGGATTTCCTGCGCATTTCACATAAGGAGGAACATCTTTTGTTACAAAAATACAAGCTCCTATCATACAGTATTTTCCTACTTTGCAAAACTGGTGTATTCCCACCATTGCTCCAATATTCACAAAGTTATCTACTTCAACATGACCTCCAAGATTTGAGCCGTTCGATATTATTACATTGTCTCCTATAATATTATCATGACCGAGGTGCGAATAATTCATTATAAAGCAATTCTTTCCAAGAGTAGTTTTCATATGAGCTGAAGTACCTCTGGACAGAGTAGCAAAATCTTTAACTATTGTTCCTTCACCGATCTCCATCGTAGTAGGCTCGTCTCTGTATTTAAGATCATGAGGAACTATACTTACTGATGCGCTGTGAAATATTTTAACATTATCTGCGACCCTCGCCCCATTGCCTATCCAGGCACCCGGACCGATCTCTACATTATTTCCAATAATAACATCATCCTCTATTGTCACATAGTCCGGTATGTTTACATTTTTACCTATAGAAGCCTTACTGCTTACTGCCATAAAAATGAATTAAATAGATTTGAATTAAAATATTTTTTCTATCAGTACATCTTCATCCATTACATTCGTCTTGGTTATCATTTCAGCTAATAAGCCGATAGAAAAGAATTGAATGCCAATGATGATCAAAAATATTCCAACAAAGAAGAGAGGCCTACCGCTTATAGACTTATTCTCAAGATATTTCATTAAAGTCAGGTACAATGTGATCAGGATACCGGCACTTGAGCTTACAAGCCCGATAAATCCAAAGAAATGCAGCGGGTTTTTTAAAAATCTGTGATTAAATGAAAGTGTGAGAACATCAAAGAAGCCATTAAGAAATCTGTTCGCTCCGAATTTAGTTACGCCATACTTTCTAGCATGATGCTTTACAACTTTTTCAGTTACTTTAAAGCCGGCAAGATGAGCAATTGCAGGAATATACCTGTGCATTTCGCCATAAACTCTTATAGATTTTACTACATCTCTTTTATATGCTTTTAATCCGCAATTAAAATCATGCAGCCTTATACCTGAAAGCTTCGAGGTAACATAATTAAAAAATTTAGAAGTATGCTTTTTTATGAAAGGGTCATATCTTACCTTTTTCCAGCCTGAAACAAGATCATATCCTGAATTTATTATTGAGATCAGTTCCGGAATTTCATTCGGATCGTCCTGCAGGTCTGCATCCATAGTAATTATAATACTTCCTTTTGCTGCTTTAAATCCTCTTCCTAAAGCTGCTGATTTTCCATAATTTCTTCTGAGCTTTATACAATGAAACTTCTGATTTCTTCTGTGTATGTTCTTTATAACTTCAAATGATTTGTCAGTACTTCCATCATCTAAAAACAAGACCTCATAATTATATTTAATATCTGCAAAAACTTTCTCGATCTTTAAGGATAATTCGTTTAAAGATTCATCTTCATTGTACAGAGGTACGATAATAGATACTAATGGATAATTATTATTAAATGTCTTTTTCTCAGGATGATTTTCTCTCCTTGTTTGAGAATTGTCATCTGTAACCGGTTTAATTTGATTCGGATTGAATGGTCTTCTTCCGTGATTTCCGTGATTATTACTTTTTCTTATTTGTGGAGTTCCCGGTTGATTTTCCTTAGTGATCTGAGGATTAACAGGATTTGATTCAGGAATTATTTCTGTTCCTTCATTAGGTTTTGGATCAGTATTTTCCTTATTTGTGTCTGGCTCTGTTTGTGTCACCGGATTTGTAGGTTTTCTTGTCCTTCTGTGATTTGGATAATAACGTTTCTCAGGTTTCATCTTTGGATAGCCATCAGTTCAAAATGTTTATAAATAGTAATATATCAACAAATTACCGCTATTCTTTTTGAAAATCAATTGAAATACCCCGTCATATGTGATGATTTACCTATGAAAATGTAGGTTATGATATAAAACAAACAGTTTTTTTTCAAATTGAACATATTTAAATCAGATATTATTGTTTTTATTGAGTATTTAAAGTATTTTCAAATAATCTTACCTGAATTTTTTAACAATATAAATTTATAAAAAATGAAATTTCTTAACAGAATTGTAATTTTATTTATTTTCTGCACATCCCTTGCATTATATTCATGCAATAAATCGGGCACATCTAATGAAATAGTTATTGGTCAGTTTGCTTCTCTAACAGGAAGTAAAGCTACTTTTGGTATTAGTTCAGATAATGGCGTTAAGCTTGCAGTTGAAGATGTTAATAAAGCAGGTGGTTTATTAGGAAAGCAGATAAAGCTCGTAACTGAAGATAATCAGGGCAAGCCTTCTGAAACTCAGACTGTTGTTCAAAAGCTTATTAACAGAGATAAAGTTATTGCAGTTATAGGTGAAGTTGCTTCTTCTAATTCGAAGGCAGGCGCTCCTATTTGTCAGCAAAATAAAATTCCAATGGTTTCTCCCGCTTCAACTAATCCTGAAGTAACTAACATCGGAGATTATATTTTCAGAGTTTGCTTTATTGATCCATTTCAGGCAACTGTAATGAGCAAGTTTGCAATGAATTCTTTAAAAGTAAAAAGGGTTGCAGTATTAATTGATCAGAAAAATGCTTATTCAACAGGACTTGCAGATAATTTTATAAAAACTTTTACTTCAATGGGCGGTGAAATAATTGAAGAACAAAAATATTCTGAAGGTGATAAAGATTTTAAAGCTCAGCTTACTTCTATTAAATCAAAAAATCCTGACGCAGTTTTCATTCCTGGATATTTTACTGAAGTTGGTTTGATCGCAATTCAGGCAAGAGAGATTGGATTAAATATACCTTTATTTGGAAGTGATGGATGGGAATCTGAAAAACTTACTGAAGGAAAAGCAAAAGATGCACTTGAAGGTTGTTTCTTTTCAACACACGTTTCAACAGAAGATCCTTCACCAAAAATTCAGGATTTCTTAAAAAAATACAGAGACAAATATAAATCTGAGCCTGATGCTATGGCATTTCTCGGTTATGATGCAGCAGCTTTATTATTCGACGCAATTAAACGAGCGAACTCAACAGAAGGTCAAAAGATCCGAGATGAACTTGCAAAATCAAAAGACTTCCCTGGAGTTACAGGAATGATTACAATTAATGAACAAAGAAATGCTGTAAAGCCTGCTGTTATATTGCAGATTAAAGATGGCAAGTTCAAATATAAAGAAACTATCGCTCCTTAATGTCAGAATTTATACAGCAATTAATAAACGGTCTTTCTCTCGGAAGCATATACGCTCTTATTGCACTTGGATATACAATGGTTTATGGAATTCTAAAATTCATTAACTTTGCCCATGGTGATATTTTTATGCTTGGAGCTTTCAGCGGACTCTATATATCCCGCTTGCTTGGATTTAATTCCGAATCCATTACAAGCGCGCTCATAGTTCTTCTTCTCTCTATGGTAGTATGTTCAACCATTGGGGTCATTATTGAAAAGCTTGCTTACAAGCCTTTGAGAAACGCTTCAAAACTAACAGTTCTAATCACTGCAATTGGTGTTTCCTTATTTCTGGAATATACGGGACAGCTGGTTTTCGGTGCAGCGCCTCAATCATTTCCAACTTTATTAAAAAATTATAATATTAATTTTTTAGGAGCAACTTTAGGCTCTAATCAAATAGTTGTAATTGTTTCAGCTTTAGTACTGATGAATTTATTAAGCCTGATCGTTCTTAAAACAAAGATAGGAACTGCTATTAGAGCTGTATCGAATAATCTTACTGCAGCATCTTTGATGGGAATAAACATTAATACAGTTATCTCTTTTACATTTATAATTGGTTCATCACTCGCTGCAGCAGCAGGAATTTTATTTGCGATCAATTATCCAAGTATTGATCCGCTCATGGGTATTCTACCAGGTTTAAAAGCATTCATAGCAGCTGTTCTAGGCGGTATTGGTAACTTCCCGGGTGCCGTTATAGGAGGATTGGTAATTGGGATAGTAGAAACTTTTACAGTCGGTTATCTTTCTCCAACTTATCGTGACGCTATCGCTTTTGCAATTTTAATAATAATTCTAATCGTTAAACCAACCGGTTTAATGGGTAAGAAAGAAATAGAAAAAGTCTAAAATAATTTATTGACCTGACAGGTTATTTTCCCTGTCAGGTCGCTTTTTTCATTATGCGTCATTTTACAAGGTTAAGTTTTTCCAGTTTCGTAACCTAAATAAAAAAGCCGTCCCGATTTCTCGGAACGGCTTTTTTATTTAGCCTCCGTTAGTGTTTTAGTTTCAATTTATCGAAACGGCACCAACGGCCACCTGAAGGAAATTCAAAAATGATTGAAAACACTATCTCCCCAACAGAACATCAACAGCCTTCTCAAGCTGTTGATCTTTACCCACTGAGACCAGATTAAAATCATTAAACACTTTAATATCCGGTTCAAGCTGCTGATTTTCAGTTAGTGTTCCATTGTTTAATTTATACCCTACTTCAGGAATTCCGAACAATAAATTCGGGCTTTGAAGATTTTCCCACCAGACTGAAGTTCCCGTACCGGGAACCGGCATTCCAATAATTTTCCCTTCACTGTTTTCCCTATATGCAACCGGAAATAAATGAGAATCCGAATAATTTCCTTCGTTAACGATGACATCAGAAGGCTTTGTCCATCTTTGACTCGTTACGAATCCAATTTCTCTTCCCCTAGGGAAAAAGGTAAAATATCTTCTGCCTGATAAGAATGTTACTAACTGGTCATGTAAATTACCGCCGCCATTAAATCTTGTATCAACAACTAAACCTTCCTTATCAATATACTTACCAAGAGCTTTATCAATAAGCACTCTCATACTCGGATCATTCATTGCCCGGATATGAACATAACCAAGTCTTCCGTTTGAATATTTATCAACATATT
The DNA here is from genome assembly GCA_038230595.1 of Ignavibacteria bacterium. Taxonomy (GTDB): domain Bacteria; phylum Bacteroidota; class Ignavibacteria; order Tepidaquicellales; family Tepidaquicellaceae; genus JBBRMY01. The sequence continues at coordinate 4,424 of JBBRMY010000027.1, read as the reverse complement.
TTTCTTCAAGGCTTGTCCATCTTTGGTACAGCAATTCATTTTGCGCTCCAAGCGTTATTGGCTTAACTCTTTCATCCCAGCGTACATCATCATCAGCATTGTAAAATGAAATAAGAATATACTGTCCGGCTTTTCTGTTCAGATATTTATAAAAGTTATCAGTAGAATTTATTTCATTTCCTTCAATCTTTTCAATAACAGTTCCTGCTTTAACTTTTGATGAAGACTTATAGAATGGTCCGTTATCAAGTACTTCTCCTATCTTCATTCCCGGTCCGGTATAGCTTTCATCATATAATAAGCCAAGTGCCGCTGTTGCATCAGCATTTCGCATTTGACCAACATACTTGCAGCCCGTATGAGATCCGTTCAGCTCACCTAAAAGTTCGCTTCCCATTTCACTGAAGTCTCTGTCATTATTAATATATGGAAGGAATTTTTCATAATTCTGTTTATAATAATTCCAGTCTACACCATGAAGATCAGTTACATAAAATTTCTTTACAACTTCTCTCCACATGTGATCGAACATTTCTTTTCTTTCAGCCATTCTGTTAAGACTTATTTCAGCGCTATAATGTACACCTTTTACTTCCCCACTGTTCGTTTCTATTTTCATTACATTTCCATCAGATATCATGAAAATATTATTTCCGGACTTATCCATTACCAGGCTGCCGTTCTGAGCATTAAGCTTAGCAACCATTTTAACTTCTTTATCGCGTAGCTTATTTACCCAGAGATCATAGCCGGCTTCATCTCTGCTAAGGTAATATAGTTTCTCTCCGTCATTTGAAAGTAATGCATCAGCTATATCGGATGAATAAGTCGTCAGCCTTATCTTTCTATATTCAATATTATTCAGATCAAATTTTAGGTCAGGCATATCAGACTTCTTGTCAATATTTCCATCTTCCTTTTTTTTCTCTTCTTCTATTCTCTTAGCTTCTTTTTCTTTCCAGATAGCATACTCTTCTTTGTTGAGATTGAAAACATCATAATCTTCTCTGTTGAAGAACATTGCATATACATCTGACTGCCCGCCAAAATTATTTTGAGCACGCAATCCGTTCATAGTAGAAAAGTAAGTCATTACCTTTCCTTTCATCGCCCACTTCTGATTATAATTATTGTATCCTGTTGCAGTAAGCTGAATTACCGGCTGCTTTCCTTCTGCGTCTGCAAGACCGATCTGTGTCTGCCATTGCTTGTTTGGCATATAATCAAAGATAAGCCATTTGCTGTCGGGAGACCATTGAAACCATAGATCATTGTCTGTATATGAATAATTTTTATCTGCCGGGGAAATAGTAAACTGATCTCCTCCATCAATATCCATAACTTTTATTTCAGTTCTTTCCTGCAGATATGCAATTTTTTTTCCATCGGGAGAAAATATAGGATCAAAATTATCTTTATCATTAACTAATACAGCCTCTTCTTTCAGAAGTGTGGAATTGAAAAAATTATCTTCATCTTTATTTCTTCCAATACTCGTTCTGTAAATTCCCCAGATGTTATTTCTTTCTGAAGCATACAAAATTGATTTGCCATCAGGGCTAAAGGTTACAGACCTTTCCATACCGGGAGTATTTGTTATTCTTTTTGTAACTCCGCTTTCAACTGAGCTCACAAATATATCTCCTCTTATTACAACTGCGACTTCCTTGCTGTCAGGTGAAACATCCATTTCAGTTGCGCCCCCTGATTGCATTTCAGTTTGAGTAGGACTGAACCTGTCGTCTGAATAAATATTTACTTTAATTTTAGCAGGAGAACCGGAAGGGTCCATTGTATATATCTCTCCATTGTAAGTAAAGCAAATTGTTCCGCTGTTTGAGATCGAAAGAAATCTTACAGGGTTTTTATCATATTTTGTTATCTGAACATTTGAATTTGGATTTGAAAGATCCATTTTCCAGACATTAAAGCTTCCGCTTCTTTCACTAAGGTAATACATATATCTTTCATCAGGACTTAACACTGGTGTTCTGTCTTCACCGGGATAATCTGTCAGCTTTCTGTAAGTATTGTTATCTTTATTGTATTCCCAGATATCTCTTGCAGCATCAGAAGTTTGGTGCTTTCTCCATTTATCCTCTGGAGCTTTATTGTCATGAAAATAAATTTTATTTCCTGCTTTATTTATGAATGCATCCTCAGTTGTTACTGGTATGATCATTTTTTCCGTTCCGCCTGTTGTTGAAACTGAAAATAATTCTGGGAGTCTTGAAGCAGTGAATCTTAAGCTTGTGTAAAGGTCAGGTCTTGTAGAATAAAATAAAATATTATTTCCATCCGGAGTGAAGCAGCACGGATAATCGCTTGCAGAATAATATGTAAGCCTGTCAGCAGTACCACCTGTTGAAGGCATTAAATAAACATCATAATTCCCGTTTCTGTCTGAGGCAAAAGCGATCTTTCTTCCGTCAGGTGACCAAACCGGCATGAAATCGTGGGCTTCATTCATTGTAAGCGGAATCCCTTGCCCGCCATACGCAGGAACTCTGTAAATATCTCCTTTATAAGAAAACACGATCGAGCTTCCATCAGGGGATATAGCTGGATATCTTAACCAAAGAGCTTCATCTTGTGAATATGCAATGGAAGTTACAAATAATACAAATAAGATTAATATTTTTTTCATATAAAGGGTAATTTTTCGGTAAATAAAAATGATAATTATAGATACGAAAAGAAATGAATTTAGGTGCAGAGAAATGGGATACTTGAAGATCTTGTATGTATATTTACATATTTGAAATCAAAAAACTTTGTCATTCCAGCATGCTTTTAGCTGGAATCCATTGATCACCTCTAACCAGAATGTTTTCTATTTGACACAGTTTGCATTATAAAAATCCTGTCTTGTTAGATTTGATATGCCATACATGAAAGGCTTGTAGCCTGGAAGCATCAGGCTAGATACTCCCATATTACTTACTGAATAGAAGTCGACGTAATTCTTTCTGACATCTACATTCTCAGAAATGAGATTTTTGTATGTGTTGAATCCTGACTTATTTGGAATGAGGTTAAACTTTTCCTTGAAGCTGTATTCAAGCTGCCATTCAGAACTGCGGTTTACCAGGTCTCTGAAAAAAACGGAATAGTTATTTAAAGAACCGTTATTTTCATTATAATCATAAACACAAAAACCCGGATTGTTAAGATAGACTGGAGAAATTGCAGGTGCTATTTTAATGAATGAAGCGGGCTTTCCATTTTCCATGATGAGCTTAAGATCGTCCATATGGAAATGTCCTGCAAAATTGCCGGCAATTACTTTTTTATATTTCTTTTCAATTGCTAAAAACTTATCCGTAAAATTATCTTTCCAGAGAGTGACGATCTTGTTTACATCACATGCAGTGCTTTTAATAGTTTTATAAACATCTACTCCCGGAGCAATATGATAAGCTATCCAGACTTTTTCCTTCTTCTTTGAAGCTGACCTTAATTCACCGTCAAGCCATTTTAATTCTTTCATTCCTGCTGAAGAATTTGTATCAAGACTTGAATCCTTAAAATAGGTTGAAAATATTACTGTATTAAGAAGTATGAGCCGGACTTTCCTTTTGTCGTTAAGTCTTACACTGAAATATCCTCCCCTTCTGTAACTTTCACTATCATTCTTAAAGATGAGGTTCTGATCTTTATTTAAGAACTTAATTTGATCATAAACCATTGCAAGATAATCTCCACCCGTATCTACTGAATAATTCCCAATGTTTGAATCATTATTGCCTAAAGCAAATATGATCTTTTTTTCGGGAAAAGCTTTTCTTAACTCACCCGTAACAAATTTAATTGTTCTTAATGCAAATATTGAGATGGAATCTTTATTGTCAATTCCGGAAAGTTTTGTATAGGTTTGTATAAAGCTGTGAACAAGCAAGTCACCTGTTATCATAATAAACCTGCTGTCCGGAGAATTTTTACCGATCCCTGATATAAGATCTTTCAGAAGGTTATAATTTGTTTCACTTCCGTAATTTCCAATATCTTTTATCGCCGAAGACTCAAATATATTTGCCCAGTTCTCTGGTTCAGAATGAAGAATATTCTGAACCTTCACTGAATCATAATAAGGATCAAAATGTATATCACTTAAATGAACTCCTTCAGAACAATAAGATGAGCTCGATCCAAAGGGAAGTAATACAATAAGAATTAAAAGCTTAATTCTCAAATTAAAATTGATCTTAGATTAAATGAAATTTTTTATAGTTATACTAAACTATTATAAATAATTTATAATACTTATTCCCCAATAAGTAATTTTGTAAACTCTAATATGAAAACGGTAAATCATAATTCGTTATAAGAATTAATTTATAATTCACATATCGTAATTCGTAATTTAAAATTCGTAATTATTTTAATCCATTTGTCTTCTTAAGAAAGCCGGTTTTTTAAAGTCA
>JBBRMY010000026.1:0-22480 GCA_038230595.1 Ignavibacteria bacterium | reverse complement strand
TCAAAGTCAGCATTGAATGCAATACAAACAAAAGGATGAAGCTTTATAGCTTTACCTTCTACAAGTACCGGCTGGAAAGCCTGAATAGATAACCTGTGCAGAGTCGGTGCTCTGTTAAGCATTACAGGATGTCCGTCAATTACGTTTTCAAGAATATCCCATATTTCAGGAAGTCTTCTGTCAATATATTTCTTTCCGCTTTTTACTGTCTTTACATAATCTCTGTCAATAAGTCTTCTGATAACGAATGGCTTGAATAATTCTAAAGCCATATCCTTAGGAAGTCCGCATTGATGAAGCTTCAATTCAGGTCCAACAACAATTACAGATCTTCCTGAATAGTCTACTCTTTTTCCTAAAAGATTCTGTCTGAATCTTCCTTGCTTACCTTTTAAAATATCTGATAATGATTTTAAAGCTCTGTTCTCAGATTTAACTGCAGTTACTCTTCTTGAGTTATCAAGCAAAGCATCAACAGCTTCCTGAAGCATTCTCTTTTCATTTCTGAGAATAACATCCGGAGCTTTAATTTCGATAAGCTTCTTTAATCTGTTATTTCTGATTATAACTCTTCTGTAAAGATCGTTAAGATCTGATGTTGCGAACCTACCGCCTTCTAACGGAACAAGCGGTCTCAATTCCGGTGGTATAACAGGAACAACATCAAGAATCATCCACTCAGGCTTGTTGATCTTATTTTCATGTTTCGGCCTGAAGGATTCTAATACTCTTAGTCTCTTTATATTCTCAGCTTTTTTAAGAGCAGAGATATCGTCTTTTAATTCTTTTCTTAATCTTATTATTTCAGAATCGATCGCAACGTTTCTAAGCATTTCTTTTAATGCTTCTCCGCCTTGTCCGGCTCTGAATTTTTTAGGATCTTCGTCATCAAGATTATATTCATCATCGGTCATCTTGCTTTCTTCTTCAACAACCTGATCTTCTGTTACAAGCTCATATCTCTTGAATGCGGATTTACCCGGATTCAGAACTACATATGCTTCATAATAGATTATCTTTTCAAGCTCTTTTGAAGAAACACCAAGTATATGTCCGATCTTCGATGGTAAAGATCTGAAGTACCAGATGTGAGCAACAGGAACGCACAATGTAATGTGTCCCATTCTCTCTCTTCTGACGCTTTTTAAATTTACTTCAACACCGCATCTGTCGCATACAATTCCTTTATATCTTATACCTTTGTATTTTCCACAGTGACATTCCCAGTCTCTCGATGGTCCGAAGATCTTCTCGCAAAACAAACCGTCTTTGTCCGGTTTGAATGTTCTGTAGTTGATCGTTTCCGGCTTTAATACTTCTCCGTTCGATCTTCCGATTATAGTATCTGTAGAGGATAAATTAATAGTGATTCTTGAGAATCTCTTTTTACCGTGCATTGGTTTATAAGCCATTTCTACCTCTTGTTTAAAATTTTAATAAATTGTCATCTTTGCAGTACTTCAACAAATATTGTCTTCAGCCTCTCGTTCCTATGCTCCTGCGTGGGAACGTTATGAAAGTAACTATTCAAGATTTATATCTAAGCATAAACCCTGAAGCTCCTTCATCAATACATTGAATGATTCTGGAATTCCCGGTTCAGGTAAATTCTCACCCTTAATGATCGCTTCGTAAACCTTGCTTCTTCCGCTTACGTCATCAGATTTATATGTAAGCATTTCCTGTAGAATATGTGATGCGCCGTATCCTTGCAATGCCCAGCATTCCATCTCTCCGAATCTCTGTCCGCCGAATTGTGCTTTACCGCCCAATGGCTGCTGAGTAATAAGTGAATATGGTCCGATCGATCTTGCGTGTATCTTATCATCTACTAAGTGTGATAGTTTAAGCATGTAAATAAATCCGCATGTAACTTCCTGATCAAATCTTTCACCTGTTCTTCCGTCATGAAGATAAGTTCTTGAATTGGTCTGAAGTCCTGAGAATTTCAGTATGTCCATTATTTGCTCAATCGATGCGCCGTCAAAAATTGGTGTAGCAAACTTAACACCTAATAATTTTGCTGCCCATCCTAAAGCTGTTTCATATAGCTGTCCAAGATTCATTCTCGAAGGTACTCCAAGCGGATTCAATACTATATCCACAGGTGTTCCGTCCGGCATGAAAGGCATATCTTCTACAGGGACAATTTTTGAAACTACCCCTTTATTTCCGTGTCTTCCTGCCATCTTATCACCAACTGAAAGCTTTCTTTTCTTTGCAATATAAACCTTTGCAAGCTTTACAACTCCTGTTGGCAATTCATCTCCTAAAGTTACTTTAACTTTAGCTCTTTTAAATCTTTCTTCTATTTCATTTACTTTGTAAGTATAGTTTCTGTACATATCCGGCATAAGAAGATTTACTTTCTTATTCGTTGTCCAGTCTTCTTCGTAATTGAAATTATTCAGGTCATATCCCTTACCTTCGAAAAGATCTGTGAATGTTTCTCTTTTAAAAGTAAAGCCTGACTTAAATACAATGTTTCCTTTTTTATCTCTGATTCCTGCTGATTCTTTTCCGTCTAATAATATTCCAAGCTTTTCAGCGTAGTTAAGATGAACTTCTTTTACATCTTTCTTTCTGTCGGCTTCATATTTATCAAGCTTCTTCTTTTCTTCTCTCTTGTTCTCTGTTTCTCTTGTCTTTCTTGAGAAAAGTTTTCTGTTGATCACAACTCCTTTTAATCCCGGAGGCGCTTTCAATGAAGCATCTTTTACTTCTCCTGCTTTATCACCAAAGATAGCCTTTAAAAGCTTCTCTTCAGGTGTCGGCTCTGTTTCTCCCTTAGGAGTTACTTTACCTATAAGAATATCATCATGGCTAACTTCTGCACCAATTCTGATAATTCCGTTATCATCAAGATTCCTTGTGCTCTCTTCAGCAACGTTAGGAATTTCCTTTGTTAATTCTTCTTCGCCTCTTTTTGTATCTCTTACTTCAAGCGAGAATTCTTCAATATGAATTGAAGTATATATATCTTCTGAAACTACTCTTTCACTTATTACGATAGCATCTTCAAAATTATAACCGTTCCATGGCATGAATGCTACAAGAACGTTTCTTCCTAATGCTAATTCGCCGTTCTCAGTTGATGATCCGTCTGCAAGTACATCGCCTTTCTTAACCTTCTGACCTTCAGTAACAACTGGTCTCTGGTTAATACATGTATCCTGGTTTGTTCTCAGGAATTTTACAAGATGATGTTCAACTGTTTTCTTATCTTCAAAGCTCAGAAGGTTTTCATCTGAATCTTCTTTGATATTATACTTTACTATTACTTTATCACCTGATACATATTCAACAACACCGTCAGCTTCCGCTGTTACCATTGTTCTTGAATCTCTTGCAATTATTTCTTCAAAGCCGGTTCCGACTACAGGTGATTCCGGTCTTAATAACGGAACTGCCTGTCTCTGCATATTACTACCCATCAGTGCTCTGTTAGCATCATCATGCTCTAAGAATGGGATCAGTGCAGCTGCAGCGCTTACTATCTGGTTTGTTGCAATATCCATATAGTCTATTTCTGCAGGGATAAGCATAGGGAAATCACCCTTTGCTCTTGCCTTAACTTTTGGATTTAAATAATTACCCTTTGAATCAAATGGCTCATTTGCCTGGGCAATTTTATATTGGTCTTCTTTTTCTGCTGATAAGAATTCTATTTCTTCTGTTACTTTTCCGTTCTTTACTATTCTGTAAGGTGTTTCAATGAAACCAAATTCATTGATCCTTGAGTGAATGCATAAAGATGAAATAAGTCCGATGTTCGGTCCTTCAGGTGTTTCAATCGGGCAAAGTCTACCATAGTGAGTATAGTGAACGTCTCTAACTTCAAATCCCGCTCTTTCTCTCGAAAGTCCGCCGGGTCCAAGGGCTGATATTCTCCTCTTGTGAGTCATCTCTGCAAGTGGATTAGTCTGGTCCATGAACTGTGAAAGCTGGCTTGTTCCGAAGAACGTAGCTATCACGCTTGAAATAGGTCTTGAGCTGATAAGCTTTGTCGGAGTATGATTTTCTTCATCATGCATTGACATTTTTTCTCTTATTGCTCTTGTCATTCTGGAAAGTCCAAGTCCGAACTGCTGTGAAAGCTGCTCGTTAACTGTTCTTACTCTTCTGTTTCCTAAGTGATCTATATCGTCAACTTCTTTTTTGTTGTCAACAAGATCTCTTATATATTCAATAATTGATTTAATATCTTCAAGCGTAAGTATCGTTGTATGTCCTTCGATATTTAAGCCTAATTTATAATTTATTTTATAACGTCCGACATTTCCTAAGTCATATTTCTTAGTATTGAAAAATTGCTTTTCAATATAGCTTCGGGCGCTTTCTGCTTCTGATTCCATGAGAAGCTGCTGCTCTCTTTTTCTTCCTTTTGTTACAGGTACGTCATCTTTCTTTTCATCTCCGCTGTCATCATCATCGCTCATGATCGTATTGTATATGATCTTTTCGCCTTCAGTAGGATCGTCCTTAAGGAAATGGACAGTCTTTATTTTATTCTGTACAATTGTAAGAAGCTGCTCAGCCGTTACAAGTGTATTAGAATCTATTTCAAGGTCTGCGCCTGTTTCTTTGTCAATAACTTTATCAACTATTCTTCTTCCGTCGAATTCTATATAGTTCTTTTCAGTCAGATGAACATCCTCAACTAAATTGAAAAGTCTAAGCATCTCTACTTTTTCATTTACGCCTAAAGCTTTTAGCAATGTTGAGAAAAAGAATTTTTTCTTTCTGTCAATATATGCATACAGCAGATCATTAATATCTGTTGTAAATTCTACCCATGATCCCTTGTAAGGAATAACTCTTGCTGAAAATAATTTTGTACCATTAGCATGTGTTGATTCGCTGAACACAACGCCCGGTGATCTGTGAAGCTGGCTGACAATAACTCTTTCAGCACCGTTAATAATAAAGCTTCCTCTGTGGGTCATATATGGAAGGTTACCTAAGTAAACTTCCTGTTCTATCGTGTAATTATAATCTTTTGCTGCCGAATTCGGTTTCGTTGAGAGTCTTAGTTTTACTTTTACAGGTACTGAGAATGTTAAACCCTGCTCTTGGCATTCGATCATATTATACGGTGGTTTCTCTATATAGTATTCTATGAATTCAAGTAATGCAGTTTCCCGTGAATCTGTAATAGGAAAATTATCTTCGAGTACTTTTTGAAGTCCTTGTGATTTTCTCTTGCTGACTGCCATGTCTTCCTGTAAAAAATCTTTATAGGACTGGACCTGAACATTCAGAAGATCAGAAGGATCATTATGTACCGGAGTTTTTGCAAACGTAAGTCTCTTATTCTTACTGTTTAGTGGCTTTAAATTAAGATCTTTAGCATCCATTCGTGCTATTTCCCTCCAGAAATATTTTATAGAAAATTCCGGATAGGATATATCCGGAATTTTCTGATTGAATTATAAATGTTGTTTTGGAAAAAGCAGATAATTATTTAATCTCTACTTTTGCGCCAGCTGCTTCTAGATCTGCCTTCAGTTTGTCGGCGTCAGCTTTTGAAATGTTTTCTTTAACTGGTTTTGGTGCACTTTCTACAAGCGCTTTTGCTTCGGTGAGTCCTAATCCTGTTGCATTTTTTACTGCTTTGATTACGTTGATTTTTTGTGCTCCTGCTTCAGCTAATATAACTGTGAATTCAGTTTTTTCTTCTGCTGCCGGTGCTGCTGCTGCTGGTGCTCCGCCGCCCATCATCATTGGTGCTGCTGCGGTTACTCCGAATTTTTCTTCTAATGCTTTTTTAAGTTCAGAAGCTTCCATTAAGGTTAATGCTTCTATTTTTTCTACTAATTCTTCTACTTTAGACATTATATTATATATTTATTTAATTTTTTAAAATAAGTGATTAAGCTGCTTGCTTCTTTGCAACTTCTTCGATAACGCTTGAAAGATCTCTCATTACTGCATTCAATACGCCTACTAAGCCTGATGCAGGTGAGTTTAAGCTTCCTAATATTCCTGCAATTAATTCCGGCTTTGTTTGCATAGATGCAAGCTGATTTAAGCTTTTAGCATCGTAAACAACGCTGTCAATTATTGCTGATTTTAACTTTGGCTTTTCAGTCTTATCAAAATATTTTTTGATAATTTTAGCCGGTGAAACAGGATCGTCCGTCGCAAAAACTACTCCGGTCGGTCCTTTTAATACGCTGTCAAGCTGTTCACGGAAAGAAGAAAACTTTCCCGATGCTTCAAGCGCTCTTAAGAATAATGTATTCTTAACAACTTTATATTTTACCTTTGCATCATAAAAATCTGATCTCATAAGGTTGACTTGCTCAACAGTTAGTCCTGCAAAGTCAGCAAAATATAAAGCAGATGAAGATTCGAGTAATTCCCCGATCTCTGATTGTAATCCTGCTTTTTCCTCTTTATTCATTTTCTTTTATTTGTGAACAATTCTGATAGAAGCTCAGATCTGTCCATATATATTAGTGAGTGCGTAATCTCTATAAAAACATCAATTCTACCTATATAATTCAAAGGTGAAATTAATGGGGTTAATTAGTATTAAGCGGCGGTTTTTGCGCTGCCAGAATTTTTATCAACTTTCAAGCCTGGTCCCATAGTGCTCGAAATTGTTATGCTTTTCACATAAGTTCCTTTTGCTGCAGATGGCTTTAGCTTTATGATCGTATTGATAAAAGTAGTTATGTTATCTGAAAGTGCATTCTCATTAAATGAGAATTTACCAACTGATGAATGAACTATACCGCTTTTGTCAACTCTGAAATCGATCTTTCCTGCCTTAACTTCTTTTACGGCATTTGCTACATCCATTGTTACAGTTCCGCTTTTCGGATTCGGCATTAAGCCTCTTGGTCCTAAGATCTTTCCGATCTTTCCGATCTCGCTCATTGTATCAGGGGTTGCAATTATAACATCGATATCTGTCCATCCGTCCTGGATTTTTTTAATATAATCGTCAAATCCTACATGGTCAGCTCCTGCTTTAGTTGCTTCATCCTGTCTTTCAGGTTTTGCAATTACAAGTACTCTGACAGATTTTCCTGTTCCGTGCGGAAGAGAAACTGTTCCTCTTACGATCTGATCAGCATGTTTTGGATCAACTCCAAGCTTCATTGCAATGTCGATTGACTCATCAAACTTTGCCGGCTTGCTACTCTTTAACAATTTTACTGCCTCAGCTAAAGTATATTCTTTCGAAGTATCTACTTTAGTTGATGTCTCTTTTTGTCTTTTTGTAAGTTTCATATCTGTGTTTTAAACTTTTATGTAATTTATCCTTCTACAGTTAATCCCATGCTTCTTGCTGTTCCTTTGATCATACTCATTGCATGCTCAACATCATTTGCATTCAGATCTGGCATTTTGGTTTCAGCTATTTCTCTGATCTGCTTTTCAGTTACTTTTCCGACCTTTGTCTTATTCGGAACACCTGAAGCTTTTTCAAGTCCTGCTGCTTTTAAAAGTAATGTTGCTGCCGGAGGTGTCTTTGTTATAAATGTAAATGATTTGTCCGAGAAAACTGTAATTACAACCGGAATTATTAATCCCTTTTTGTCCTGTGTTCTCGCATTGAACTGTTTGCAAAATTCCATACCGTTTACACCTCTTTGTCCGAGAGCCGGACCAACAGGAGGAGCCATTGTTGCTGACGCTGCCGGTATCTGAAGCTTTACAAAACCTGTTATTTTCTTTGCCATGTTATTATTATTTTAACTTTTATTCTTTTTCGATTTGTGTTAATTCAAGTTCTATAGGTGTCTTTCTTCCGAAAATACTTACCATAACTTTTACTTTCATTCTGTCAGGGAAAACTTCTAATACATTTCCATTGAAATTATTAAATGGTCCGCTTACAACTTTAACCGGGTCACCTGCATTAAGCTGTATATCAAGCTTCTCACTCTGTGCATCCTCATTAAGCAAGCCTTGTATTCTGCGTACATCATGCGGGCTTAGTGGTGTCGGATCAAGCTTCTTGTTCTTCTTGTCTTTCACTCCAACCATACTAATGATCGATGGTGTCTTGTTAATGAACTCTTTTATATTTTCATTCAGTACAGTGTTAATAAGAATATACCCCGGAAGAAAATTCTTAAACTTTACTTTCTTCTTTCCGTTCTTTACTTCAAACACTTTTTCTAATGGTATAAGAACATGCTTGATCAGCTCTTCAAGTCCTTCTAATCTTATTTCATTATCCAGATATGATTTTACTTTATTCTCATGGCCTGAAACTATTCTTACTGCATACCATTTGAACGGACTGTCAACATCATCATTCGATTCCATTGCATTCGGATCAACTGCTTCCGGAAGCTTTTCTTCAGCACTCACAACATCAGGATTTTTTTCGTCGTTCGTCATCTTAGAATATTACCTTTAATATTTCACTGATACCTTTATCTATCAGGTAAACGAACAGGGCTGATATCAGCATAGTTATAACTACTACTTTTGTTGAATCTATTAATTCTTGTTTTTTTGGCCAGGAAACTTTTCTCATTTCCGTCATTATGCCATCGGAAAAACCGATTATTTTATCTTTCATTTGCTTAAAGCATTCGTTTGAGAGATTTATAAAATTTTGTGTCGCACGGGAGGAGGGACTCGAACCCCCAACCAACGGTTTTGGAGACCGCTACTCTACCAATTGAGCTACACCCGTATTTAATAGGGTTAGTAAGATCTACTTAGACTCCCTGTGAAGAATGTGCTGCTTAGTCCACTTGCAGTACTTTTTCATTTCAAGTCTCTCTTTAGTATTGTTACGGTTCTTGTTAGTTACATAAACTGATTTACCTTTATGAGGTCCTTCAACACTAACCAGTCTGACTTTTATTCTTGCGCCTTCTTTAGCCATTACTCTTACTCTTTTATTATTAAGTTACTAAAACTTTTTCTTTACCGAAGCGCTTCTGCGCAACTCTTGAGCTGATGACCGGGATTGAACCGGTGACCTCGTCCTTACCAAGGACGTGCTCTACCAACTGAGCTACATCAGCATTTTTCTTCAATACAAAAACCTCAAGACTACTTATATTTTTTTTGAAAAATGCCTAAGTGATCTCAAGGTAACTGACTTATTTTTGAGCGGGAGACGAGACTCGAACTCGCGACCAACAGCTTGGAAGGCTGTGACTCTACCAACTGAGTTACTCCCGCGTTATTGCTTTTCATGCTTGTTACCAGGTAATTTACCTATGAAAATTAAATGGTATGATCTTTTTTCGTGTCTTATTAAATAAAGCAGAATTTTTTACTGAACTTAGAACTTTACGTGGGTAGGGAAGGATTCGAACCTCCGAAGACCGAAGTCGACAGATTTACAGTCTGTTGCGTTTGACCGCTTCGCTACCTACCCTTGTATAATATGCGCTAAAGATTTTAAGACAAAACTTTAAATTATCGATTTTTTACCTTTAAATCAATAGCATATTTTAACCTTTTATCAAATACTTACATTTAAAAGGCTGTCAACCTTCGCCTTCTGCTGATGCAGATATTTCAACCTTTGGGATATTGATTCCCTGTCTGAAAGCCCTAATCCAAAGAAATCTCCCTTTTCGTAATCATTTATTTCAGTATAAGAAGCCAAACTAACTGTTTCACCATCAATAACTATATCCTCCATACCACTATTTTTACAGTATATTGAGACTATCTCCCCTTTTGAATAAGCTCTGCTTTTAGAAGTATTTACAATTACCATTTTGTTACTCTGTAAAAGCTTAATAATAAAGCTATTATTACCATAAATATCATAAACCTTACCGGTCACTTCTGTTCCCGTTATTCCTCCGCTAACTTGCCCTAATCTGCTTTGATTTTCTGTGATCTCTTTATCCAGCTCTTTGGCTTTTATCAGAAACGAGATCTTTTTGTCCAATAAATTCAAATTATCACGAATTTTCCCCATGTTTTTGCTAATATTCTCCTGAGGGAAGGTTTGCATAATTGCAATTATTCCTTCAGATTCTGTTTTCGCTTCGGAGTACTTTTTAGCATTATTCAGTTGCCGGGCTTTTTGCAGCTTTGAGTCTATCTCATTTTTTGCCTCAGAAATAATTTCTTTATATACATCTTTTACTGATTTTGAATCTGCTCCGAAATTTATTTTGTTCAGATATTTTAATGCTTCCCTCCAGTCATCATGCAAAATTTCTTTCGATAAATTATAACATACCAGACTGTATTTCTCTAATGCTTTTTCATAATTTCTTCCGTTCTTATATTTTGCAAGAAATCTCTCATACTTTGGTACCTGAAGTTCCATAACTGCAGGGTCTGAAAGATTTTCATTTCTTTCTATTGCAGCATATTCTCTGTCTTCTTCGAGGACATAGTAATAATATGCGAAATACCCTGCCGAAGATATTATTATCATCACAAGAAAAGTTATCAGAATATTTCTTACTATCGCCTGCTTTCTTTGTTGAGGTATTTTCTGTCCTATAACCTCAAGCTTTGTATTTAAAAGAAATCTTTCGTTCTCATCTGCAAAATCCAGAGCATTTGTATAATAAATCTCTGCTGATTTAAAATCTCTTTCGAAAAAAGCTTCATCCCCGCTCTCAAATAATTTTAATTTATTATTGATCATGGAAACAGCTTTATTATATAAAACTTTTAATTCTGTATTTGATTCATCAAGCCTTAAAGTTTTTTTTGCAAGAGTTAATGCCTCTGAGAATCTGTTATTATTAATTAAATATTCAACTTCAACGATAGCATCCTTTTTTGTTGTGTCAAAGCTTTTAACAGATGTATCTTTAAAGCCGCAGCCATAAACAGCACAGCCTTCATTCTCTATCCAGCAATCTTTATGATAATATGATGTACACTTCGGGCAGACATAAAGCTCCGAAGAGTTTTTTATAGGTGATTGGCAATATGTGCAGGTATAACTCGGCAAACTGTTTTTTTAAGTTCTATTCAATTTTTTTCTGATATATCTTGCTCCTTGATAACCGCCGAAGATAAAAAATGACAAAAGAAAGATCGTTGATACAGTTTGTAATGTTTTCAATAAGCCGTTATCCGGAACATGTAAATTTAAAAAATTGTAAGTTGCCGAACATATAGTTATAAACAGCCAGTAAAAAATAAGGAAATTTAAAAGATTGAAAAAGACGAATAGTAAATTCTGGAAAAAGCTATATCCCAATCTGTAATTTTCATCGAATTCCCTGACTTTCTTAACATAAAATAATCGTGACGGATGGTATTCAAAACCGAACATTTCTAATGCAGTAGCAATAAATACTCTCAACGAGAGAATAATTGTAACTATCAATGATGCAATAAAAATTTTGAATAAAATGTCAAGAATGCTGCTAAACGGAGTACCGAGAGACTGAAACATGTCACTCATAAATTTGAGCTTTAAGTGTTTGCCAGTATCAAAAAATCTATCGCTTTATAAAGGAGGAATAATCCAAGTGCAAGTAAAAAGTATCCGGTTACAGTATTTATCTTATTGAGTGTACCCGGCTTTATTTTATGACTGTTTGAGGTGATCAATACTGTAAGAGAATAGAACCATAAAAGAGCTCCGCCGAAGACACCAAATCCGAAAAATGTTCCTGAAGCAAATCCTGACGAAATAACTCCAAGTCCCTTCAGATAACCAACCATTATTACCCATGAAGCTGGGAGAGTTACAGAGGAGAAACATAAAAGCATTCCTGATAAAAACCCTCCTAAAAACCCGGGTCTTTCTTCTTCAAGCTTTTTTGTATGAAGTATTTTATCAATCTTAGCGCCCGTTCTATGAATATTTTTTGATGCTTCTAAATTCTTTTCCTTTATTACTTTGTCATCTATTTCGTGTATTGGAGTTGCCTTTGTCTTTATAAGCTTTATTCCAAACATGAAAACAACTACGCATCCTATAAAGGTCAGAACAATTTTAATGTTATTCTCATTATTTTCTATCAGCTTCTCAAGAGATGGAGGAAATAAGGAAAGGATTCCTGTTATGCCACCGTATATAAGCAGAATATAAAAAAAATCAACAAATGCTGCTCCAACACCTATGGCAATTGCGCCTTTTTTATCCTGTTCAAATGCTTTCGCTGCTATTGCAAAATATGTAGGTCCTAAAGGGGGGATTGAAATTATAAATCCTAAAACTACGCCTGCTATTAAACTAATTATCAATTAATTATATTCACTTTTCTAAGGAGTTTAAAATACACATTACTACAGTGAGTATCAATTTATATACCTTCGACGCGAATGCGCACTTCAGCCGACGTTGGTGTTTTAGTTCCGATTTATCGGAACGGCACCAACGTCCACCATGCCGCTGGTCCAGTAAGATGAATTTATCCGCTGTTGGTGTTTTCACCAACAGCCCGCTATCCCATCCACTCCGACGTTGGTGTTTGAGTTTCGATTCATCGAAACGTCACCAACGTCCACCTTGCCGCTTTTTTTCAAGAATGAATTAAATCTATCTCTAATTTGTTTTATTTTAAACTATGAAGCTTCGAAAAGGAATTACAGCAGTATTCATCACACTAATAATGAACATCTCAGTTCTGCCTCTTTCTATTGCTGATTATAAAGAAGAGAAAACAATTGTTTTTAATATGGAAGATGATGATGATTTTCTGAAAAGAAATAAAAAGAGAAGACTCTCATTACTGATGTCTTTGTATTACAAAATTCTTATGATAGATAAGCAACTCCGGCATTAATAATTCATCGTAGCCATAATGTTATGTCTTCCCCGAATGATTTTATCCAGGATCCCAATCTTCAGCGAAGCGGCGATTTAAATTATATCCAGCGATTTAAACTTCTGACCTAAAATAGCTTCATCGTTTGCACCCAGCCACTTATTAAGAACATTTGCATATACAGTTCTGAAATCAATTTTATATTTCAGGTCACCATTATCAAGATCTGAAAGATCAGGAGCAGCATTATAAAATCCGGGTTTCTTTAAAGCACCATTTATCATAATAATATTATTTGCTGTTCCATGATCTGTTCCGTTACTCGCATTCTGAGTAACCCTTCTCCCAAATTCCGAGAAAGTCATTACCAGCGTGTCATCTAATTTATTGTTCTGTTTCAGATCTGTAGTAAACGAATGTATACCTTCAGATAATTCTTTCAGTAATGCATCTTGTCTTGCCTTTTGATTTACGTGCGTATCAAAACCTGATAGAGAAATATAAAATACCTTTGAATCTATATTCGATACGATCAGTTCAGCAATAGTTTTTAGATTTGCTGCAAACTGTCCCTTTGGATAATCTAATTTCGATTTATAGATCTTTGAAGTTTTGTAAACATAATCGGCTGAGCTCGTTGCTTCCACAACTGTTTTATACAGGTATGAAACATTTTCATGATCATCTTTTTTGGTTTTACCGATTCCGGCTATATCTGTAAAGAAATTTTCAGAAGAGCTTAAAAAGAATTTTTGTGGATCCTCAACAGCAAGTCCGTTGTATTTAATTCCCTTCATTGCAAGGCTCAATGTATCACTCACCTCAATCGCATTATAAGGATTTTTACAGTCTGCACATTCACTGTCCAGGTATCTTCCTATCCAGCCGCTGTTAAGATATTTATCCGAATCGCTTGCAGTCTGCCAGATATCCATCGATCTGAAATGAGAGCGGTTTGGATTAGGATAACCAACACTGTTTATAACAGAGACATATCCACTATCATATAATTCCTTAAGCTTTGCCATTGCCGGATTAAATCCTAGCTCATCATTTATCTTAATAACATTATTTTTTGCTACCGATATAGTTTCTCTGCCCTGGTAATACACATCATTGTTATAAGGAATGATCGTGTTTAGTCCGTCATTTCCACCTGAGAGCTGTATGATCACAAGCTTTTTATTTGAATCAGATCCAATTAGCTCACTTATATCTTTTGCTTGCAAAGGTGTTAAGAACTTCGGGATAAATAATGTTGATGAAGCTAATGCCGATAACTTTAAAAAATCCCTTCTTGATAATTTAGCCATGATATTTTTCTTAAATTTTGTCGTCTTTTATTTATTATTGTCATCCCGGAGTTTATCCCCGAATGTTTCTATCGGGGAAAAGCAGGAATCCCGTTATTCCGTGAAGCGGCGGAAGAACTAACTCAACTGATATTCCGGTACTGAAAGTAATCTCATTATACTGCTTTCAATGAAATTCTCCTTCGTTGAAGTATCCAGATATTTTTTAACTGCATTCATTGTTTCCTGCCCTGGTATCTTCATAAGTATTGAGTCTGCTAATGTCTTCAGTATTTCGTCATTATCTTTACCACTTAAGCTGCTTATATAATCATTGATATCAATTGTTGTTTTTACCTGCTTATAAAGCGCTTTGTCTTTTGGCTTTAGCTTTGTCATTACTTCTCCCATTTCCTGTGGATCTTCTTTCATTTCAAATTGCAGCTCAGAAGATTTAAATAATATTTCAGGCAGCTTCATTCTAAGCATCATAGTTGAAGTATCGATCCAGCTTTTCCCGCCAGCCCATCCCGCCACATTTGGAGGATACAATAAAACCTGCCCTAGATTTTTTTGAATTGCCAGAATTGGCTTTTCATTCTGAAAATTAATTTTGAAATTTCTCATCATTCCTACCAATAGCTCTGTAGGAGATTTTATATTTGCGCCGATATTTTTTTCATCATAAAACCAGTCCGAACTAAAGATATCAGATAGTAATTTTTGAATGTCATAACCTGAATCATAAAAATCATTTGAGAGCTCTTTAATTATACTCTTATCTGGCTGAGCTTCATTTACAAAGAATTTATAGATCTTTGTTGTAATAAAATCAGCAGTCTTCCTGTTTTCCAGGATCATATTCAAAATATCATCTCCACTGAAATTTCCTGATTTACCCATAAAAGTTTTCGTATCATCATCATGCTGCCTTTTTCTGAAAGCAAAAGTTCCTTCCTGATCATATCCCCATCCCGTAAAAGCCCTCGCTGCATTTTTAATATCATTTTCAGTATAATTTCCTCTTCCAAGAGTGAATAGCTCCATAACTTCTCTTGCAAAATTTTCATTCGGACTTTCCTTTTTATTCTGCTGATTATTCAGGAAGCCTAGCATCTCTGCATCTTTTGAAATTGCAAACAAAAGATCAGAAAACTTTCCTAAAGCATTTTTTCTGAATACATTATTTTGATTTTCATTGAAAACTGAATTCCCGTCTCTGCATGCAAAATGACCATGCCAGAAGAGAGTCATTTTCTCTCTTAGAACTGCAGGTTCATTCACCATCTTTTCGATCCATTTTAAATTCAGCTTCTGTACATTTTCACGGGACAGCTTTCTGATCTCT
Source organism: Ignavibacteria bacterium (assembly GCA_038230595.1). Taxonomy (GTDB): domain Bacteria; phylum Bacteroidota; class Ignavibacteria; order Tepidaquicellales; family Tepidaquicellaceae; genus JBBRMY01. The sequence goes on along the minus strand of JBBRMY010000026.1, from coordinate 7,160 downwards.
TTTTTTTGTTCTTTTGTCATTGCCTGTCTTTCTTCCTTTGTCATTGAAAGAACATTGTCGATTCCGTGCTCTATCTTAAGCTCAGTATATTGCTTCGAAGCATTAAAAAATTTAGAGACCTGGTTTTCAATACTGCTGTTTGTTATCTTCTCTAAATTTGACAATGATATCCCAAATCCCGCTCTGGAATATAAATGCTGAATTTTTTTCTTACTATTGACTGTACCCATCAGTTATGTATTTTATATAAGACAAAGATAAACTGCAAAAGTTTAATATTATTAAATTAAACTTCATTTTTAAAATCATGTATAACTGTTAAATTGTAATTTACATAATGTTTAAATATTAAAATTTAATGGCATTTCAATTAAAACCTTCAAAGATCCAGGGAGTAGGTGTATTTGCGCTTGAAAAGTTTACTAAAGGTACAAAGCTTGAGTTATTTGAAAAGAATGATTACAGGTTTATAAAGAAGGAAGATATCAAAAAGAAAAAGCTTAATCTGAAGCTTGTTAAAAATTATTCAATTCCTGACATCAAAGGTTATCATGCACCAAAGAGCTTTAGTCGTATGTCCGTCGGCTGGTTTTTAAATCATAGCGATAAACCTAATGCAACTTTTGATGATAAATATGAATATTTTGCGCTGAAAAATATCCGGGCAAATGAAGAAATTACTATTAATTACGATAATCTTTAAAATACATTATAAAAAAAGCCATCTCAAATTACATTAACTGATGGCGTTTTTTATTATTTTTAATTAGGAATTCGAAATACGAAATTGCTTTTCTAAGGATTCTCAGCAGTCGCATCCTGTGCCAGCTTTGCATCATCAGGCGTACTTTCCAGATCTCTGTCTAAAGAATATAAAGCATCAGAATCAGCTTTATCACCTCCTGAAATTTTTATCTTATCAAGCAAGCTCATAGCCAGACTTTCTTCTTCTGTCTGCTCTTTAACAAACCACTGTAAGAAATTAAAAGTTATCCAGTCCTTTTCTTCATGACTAAGATTTACACAGTTATATATTGCATTAGTATTATCTACTTCATGCTGAAAAACTTTTTCAATACAGTCATTTACATTTTTAGGGTCAGATGGCGGAGATGGGATCTCTGATATTTTCACCTTTGCCCCTCTGCTTAAAATGTACTCAAGGATCTTCATCATATGATTTCTTTCTTCCTGTGCGTGCCTGAACAGGAAATTTGCAATTCCATTATAACCCTGACTTGTAAGCCAGGATGCATATGATAAATATATCTGAGAAGCATGAGCTTCTTTTGTCAATTGACCGTTTAATGCTGCTGCGAGCTTATCCGAAAGCCTGTTTGTATTCATTTTTAAGAGTTGTTTTGTTATTTATCTAACCTTCAACTTCTCATTAAAAGTTGCAATCATAAATCCCCCTCTTTATATTAAACGCGTCGTATATATATTAATTTAAATATGTTTATAACTTAACTTTCATTTTAATATTCCTAATTCGTAACTCGTAACTCGTAACTCAAAGTTTGTAATACCTATTTCCTAATTCGTAATTCGTAAATGCTTTTCCTATCTCCCAAATATGAGATTGAAAATAAGCTCATAAATATGAACATTAATAAATGAGATTTATTTATATAACCATTTTGCTTTTCTTATTCACATCTGTGCAGGCAGACCAGTTCAATGTTGAAAAAATTGGCTCTGAAAATGGTTTTCCTTCTCACCTTATTTATAAGATCTTTCAGGATAGTAAAGGTTTTATCTGGTATGGAACTATGTATGGCTTATACAGGTACGATGGAATAAATTATAAAGCTTTTCATTATGATCCTTCTGATTCAACATCAATTGGAAATGATGACGTTATCAGTATTTTTGAAGACAGCAAAGGTATTCTTTGGTTCGGAACATATCTGGGAGGAGTAAGCAGATACAACTCTGCAACTTCCTCTTTTACAAGATTTATTCATAAAGAAAATCCTAACTCTCTCTGTGATAATACTGTCTGGGCTATAACTGAAGACCGGACGGGTATTATTTGGTTTGGTACTCAAAATGGGATCAGCAAGCTTGAAAACAATATATTTACATCAATTACAGATCTAAATTTTAATTTACAAAATAATACGATCTTTTCCTTAACCGCTGACAAAGAAAATAATCTTTGGATTGGCTCTCTTCGAAATGGACTTTTCAGATTTTCCCCTGACAGAAGATCTTTTAACAGATATAAAAGAAATGATCTGAGTTTAGATTCTATAAATGGAAATACCATAAAGGGACTTTATTGTGATTCAAAAGGAAACCTGTGGATAGGAATGGCAATGCGCGGCATGTGCATGATTAATGCAAATGATCTGAAAAATAATACGATTAGATTTAATCGCGGACTTTTTGATTCTTCAAAAACAAATGCAGCAGGAAATGTTACTGTATATGATTTTGCTGAGGACAGTAAAGCAAAAATTTTAGTAAGCGCTGCTAATAATATTTTAAAGTATGATCTCACTTCGCAGTCTTCTGAAAAAAATGCCCTGACTTCCCAGCCAACCCGTTCTGAAAATATTTCAATGATCCTCGATCGTTCCGGATCTTTATGGATCAGTTCCTATGAGAATTGCCTGTATAAAGTGCAGCAGGCTTCTGAGTTTCAAAATTATTCAGATGCCGGAAATATAAAAGCAATTTATCAGGATGCGAGCGATGGAAAAATTCTTCTCGGAAGTGATTCAGGTTTATTTCAATTTTTTCAGGAAAGAAACAATATTCAAAAATTGAGCCTTAAAACTCATTTTACAACTGTTAATCACATCAGCAAAGATCAAAAAGGAAATCTATTTATCGGAACAGATACAGGCCTTGTAAGAATAAACCCAAACGGTAAAGAAGATGTTTGTTTAGCAGGAATAAACGTAACAAAATTAATTCCTGACGGATTAGATTATATTGCCGCCACTGTTGCCGGATTATACTTTATTAATTCAGGATCTCTGGATACAATTCATTATTCACATAGTGTTAATGACAGTAAAAGTATAAGTGAAAATCAAATACTATCACTATTCAAAGATAGTAAAAATAATATCTGGGCTGGTACATTTGCCGGCTTGAATAAATTTAACAGGAATGACCAAAGTTTTACTCACTTTTCTAAAAATCTGAACGATACTAATTCTCTCTCGAACAATTATATTTATTCTATCCTTCAAAAAAATGATAGTACACTATATTTAGGAACTGCCGGAGGTCTTAATATATTTAATTTTGAGACTAATTCATTCACTGTTCTAAAGGGAAATGGAATTCAGAATGAAGTGATCAATTCAATACTCCTTTCAAATAACGAACTCTGGCTGGGTACAAACAATGGTATCTCAAAAATTGATCTGAAAAACTTTTCTGTGAAGAATTTCTCAAAAGATGACGGCTTGCAGGGATTAATTTCAAATCCCGATGCTGCAATATTAACAAATAGTGGGAAGATAATTACTGCTTTTAGATCCGGCTTTACAGTCTTTGATCCTGCAAAAATGTCAAAGGATCTTAAAGATCCTCTTATCAATTTTACGGATCTTATTATTTATGAATCTGGCAAAAGCAAAAATAAAGATATTTCCGGAGACAATACTATCGAACTAAACCATGATCAGAATAATATGCTTATAAATTATTCTTTAATGGATTATACAAATACAAAGAAAAATATGTATAGCTATAAGCTTGAAGGATCAGATAATAGCTGGATAAATGCCGGAAATAAAAATTCAGTTTTTTACTCCGGATTAAATCCCGGTAAATATGATCTTATAATATATGGAGTTAATTCTGCAGGTATAAAAAGTGCAGAAAAGATCATGCACATAATTATTCATCCGCCTTTTTGGAAAACTGCATGGTTTTATTTTCTTATTTCATTATTATTTCTTTCAGCAGTCTATGCCATCTATAAATACAGATTAAAAAAGAATATTCAAATTGCGCTTCAGTTGGAGCACGTAAAAGAAATTGAAAGAGAAAAATGGAGAGAGCAGGCATCTCTCGACTACCATGATGAGCTGGGTCACAAGCTGACAAGGATCTCAATGTACTCTCGTCGTGTCTTAAAAAAGCTGAATGGCTCGGCAAATGAATTTGGAGACGATATAAATCACATTATCGAAACTTCCAACAGTCTGAAAATGAGTGCGCGTGATCTCATATGGTCATTAAATCCATCAGAAGATTCTTTATTTGATTTCATCACAAGAGTAAATCAATTTGCAGAAGAGCTTATTGAAAGCACGTCTATTATTTATCATAAAAGTGAGAACAGAACTGACTGGCAATACATCGATCTGCCTATGGATACGAAACGCCAGCTGCTTTTCATTATTAAGGAAGCAATAAATAATGCTATAAAGCACTCTGGTGCAAAGAATATTTCATTTGCTGTAAAAAAAGAAACAGAGCATTTATTTATTGAGATCAGCGATGATGGAACAGGGTTTGAAAACAATAATGAAAACTCAGGTTCCGGTTTACTGAATATGAATAAAAGAGCTGAAAGATCAGGCTTCGTTTTAAAAATCAATATAACACCGGGCAACGGCACAAAGATACTGATCTCTGATGTTGCATTTATAATTCATTCATTAAAATCTAATTAATGCTAAAAGTTTCTGTAATAGAAGATGATAAGCTGATTCGGGATGAACTTGAAAAAATGCTTAATGAGTCAGATACCTGTAAATGCATAAGCTCTTACAATAATTGTGAAAATGCTTTAAAAGATCTTGCAAAATCAGAACCGGATGTCATACTTCTTGATATTGAACTTCCCGGAATGTCGGGTATTGAAGGTATTAAAAAAATAAAAGATCTGCTGCCTGAATGTGACATCATAATGCTTACAGTGCACGAAGAATCTGAATCCATTTTCAATGCCTTGAAAAAAGGTGCAGTCGGATATCTCGATAAAAGCGCTACAGAAGTAAAGATACTTGAAGCAATTAATGATGTTTATGATGGAGGCTCACCAATGACTCCGCGCATAGCAAGAAAAGTATTAGGCTCATTTAGAGAAAATGAAAATAACATACTTACAGAGAGAGAAAAAGATGTATTAAATTCACTCTGCAATGGAAACTCATATAAAGAAATTGCTTACAAACTCAAGATCTCAGTCGGCACTGTAAGACATCACATCAAAAATATTTACTCCAAGCTTCACGTCCACTCTAAATCAGAAGCAGTCGCAAAAGCCATCAAAGAAAAGCTGGTTTAATAAAGATCTGTCGTCCCCGAATGCTTTTATCGGGGATCCCCTAAATCAAAGACTATACGGCAATCACCAGTAAATCTCCCCCCATATATATATGAGATGTTCAGGCATTAGTTTTATGTGTAATTTTATATAACTAAAAGCTAAACATGAATAAGTCTTACTCTTCCCTTTTTATAAAATTAATTATTATCCTCGCATATTTTTTCATTTCAGACTTAGCCTCGGCTCAGACTTTTAATCTAATTACTGACCCGACAAATCCAATTGTAATGGAACAGGGATTTACCGGTGGTTCCTATGTAGGAACTGCATGGGTCGATTATGATAATGATGGATGGCTTGATCTGTATATTTGCAGAAAGTCACTTTATAGAAATATGCATAATGGTAATTTTCAGAAAGTTGTTACAGGTCTGGAATCCAGTACAAATGTACTCAGCACAACATGGGCAGATTACAATAACGATGGCTTTATTGACTGCTATGTAGTTTCATCAATTGCAAATAAATCATTTTTATATAAAAATAATGGTAACGGAACTTTCACTAAAATAGTAACCGGAGCTATAGCAGATTCAACTTATAATACCGGCTGGGGATGCTCCTGGGGTGATTATAATAATGATGGATATGTTGATCTTGTAATTGCTGCTGCTAATAATTTCGGAATTGTTCATCATCCGTCAAGATTCTGGAAAAATAATGGTGATCAGACTTTCACAAAGATCGATACTACCCAGTTCACTATGGTAAATGCTCCATATACTTGTCCTTCCTTCTATGATTATGATCAGGATGGTGACATAGATCTTTTCATTGGTAGCGGACCGGCAACAGGAACTCCGACAAGGGATTATAATTATAAGAATCTTCTTAAAGAAACGGGTTCACCTTATCTGCAGCGCATAGATACTTCAATTGTTGGAAGCGATCTTGTCGACGGTCAGGTTTGGAATTTTATTGATTATGATAATGACGGAGACCTTGATGCTTTTTTAACAAATTATAGCTTTGTAAATAATCTATATAGGAACGAAGGTAATGGTTATTATAGGAAAATGACGCAAGCTCAGGTTGGCAACATTGTAAATGACGGTATTTCAAGTCTTACAAATCTCTGGGGCGATTTTGACAATGATGGTTATTTAGACTGCTTTGTTACACATGATCAGAGCTTAAATAGTTTTTATCATAATAATGGAAACGGTACTTTCACAAGTTTAGATACTATTTCAATTGTTCAGGTTAATGGACCTCACTTCGGAGCCACTGCAGGAGACTATAATAAAGATGGCAAGCTTGACATTTTTGTGACAGGACCGACACTGGGATTATATCAGAATATATTCCCAAATTCAAATAAATGGGTAGATATAAAATGTACAGGCACTACTTCAAACAGATCAGCTCTGGGTACTAGAATAAAAGCAAAGGCAACCTTTAACGGATCTTCCCAATGGCAAACCAGAGAAATAAATGCGGCTAACAGCTTCAATTCAATGAATGCATTAAACGTTCATTTCGGATTTGGAACAGCTACAATAATAGATTCACTTATTGTTTTCTGGCCGAGCGGTTTAAAGCAAACTTTTACAAATGTAAATCCAAACAACTTTTATAATTTAACTGAAGGAAGTTCTTTAACAACAGATGTAAGAACAATTTCAACTCAAATTCCGAATACTATTTCTTTAAAGCAGAATTATCCGAATCCTTTTAATCCAACAACAAAAATTCAATTTACTGTAAATAAGTCTTCAGCAGTTTCACTAAAGATCTTTGATATTGCCGGAAAGGAAATAACTGAATTAGTTAATTCAAATTATAATCCGGGTACATATGAAGTTGATCTGAATGCCGATACTTACAAGCTTGCAAGCGGAGTATATTTTTATACTCT
>JBBRMY010000025.1:0-22922 GCA_038230595.1 Ignavibacteria bacterium | reverse complement strand
TTCCGCCAATTCTAAATAGATCTGCATCTTCCAGCTTATCTGAACGTACTTCCCCTGCAAAACCTTTTATTAATAATGTCTGTCTTTTAAAAAATGAAAAGAACAGATCTGCTTCAGCAGAGTATTTCTGGACTGCAAAATTTTCCTGATATCCCAATTGGGCTAACTGTGCAATGTTAAATATTTTTTTGTTTCCGTACGAATAATTAGTAAGGAAAATTGCGCCTTTAGTCGGAACATAAATGTTATCCCTGTTATCAAATTTTACCTCTATACCGGAAGAGAAAAGCCTTGAATCTGCTACCTTTAAAATATTAGTCAGAGAGTCAGAAGGTATCACTCTGTCGTAACCTGCAATACCTGCAATGCTGAACCTGTCACTAAAATATACCTCTGCACGCAGATCAAATTTTCTTCTGGAATAAGTAGAGTCCTGGATCCTTTGTAAAAATGCAATATTGGTAAACACGGGAAGTCCTGCGATGTAAGGCTCATAATATTTGAATTCAAGCTCCTGAGTTGTTCTGACCAGAGATTCATATCGCGCTTCGATCTTTCTGCCGGTCCCAAATAAATTCCTGAATGAAATGTTAACCAGCCCTGTGAAGTATCCTTTGTCAGTCTCGCTTGCAGGAGGTACGTATCCCAGTACTCCGTCAAATGTGTTAACATTTCCTTCAGCTACCTGAATAAGCAGCCCGGATTCATTTTTATTTCTTAAAGAATAAATTTTAGGATCTTCAACTTTATCAAAGATATTCAGGCGCTCAAGTCTCCTTTTCATTTCATCCAGATCAGGAGCATTCACAACCTTATTCTTCGGAAGTCTGAGCTCGCGAAGTATCACATTTTCTTTTGTGTCTGTATTTCCTTTGATCTTTACCTGTGTGATCTCAACTCTGGAATTTTCTTTTATACTAAGCTTAAGATCTATCTTATCTTTTCCATTCTCATTATATATTGCAACATCATCAACTGTTACAGAAGCAAAAGGAAGTCCTTTTGCGCCATATCTTTCAAGAAGAGCTTTAATATCATTGTTGAGAATATTCTCTTCCAGCAAGTCCCCTGTTTTTGTATTAAAAACTTTTAAGATCTCATCCTGAGTGAATGTTTTGCTTCCTGTAATTTCGATCCTGCCGATGTTTATTTTTTCACCTTCGGAAACATTAAGAAATATTTCTGCTGAAGAAGAGTCAGAAGGAAAATAAAGAGAGTCTTTAGAAAATTTCATAAAGAGATATCCGGAATTCTTGTATCTGTTGCGGATAGTAAGAAGGTCAAGATCAAATTGGGTTGTGTTAAAAACATTTCCAACTTTCGTTCCCATATTATTCAGCAGATCCTGCTCGGTAAAATATCTGCTGCCATCAATATTTATAGATCTGACTTTTGCCTGTGAACTGGTTTGAGCATAACTTTTAGGAATAAGGATAAAAGTAAGCATCATGCAAATGCATGCACATAGAATGATATTTTTATATTTTTGTATGTTATCTTTCACAGGCTGGTTAAAAGCTTTTTGATATTTTCAAGACTGTCTGCATCTTCGGGCTTTTTATCTGTTCTCCACTTTGTTATCCTGGGAAATCTGACTGCGACACCGGACTTATGTCTTCCTGATAATTGAATTCCCTCGAACGATAGTTCAAACACAAGCTCCGGCTTTACGGTTCTTACCGGTCCGAATTTTTCAAGAGTATTTTTTCTTACAAATGCATCTACTTTTCTGATCTCTTCGTCAGTGAGTCCTGAATATGCTTTTGCAAATGAAATGAGCTTACCATCATTCCATATTCCGAATGTATAATCAGTATACAAGCTTGCTCTTCTTCCGTGGCCTCTCTGAGCATATATCATTACAGCGTCTATCGTGAAAGGATCAACCTTCCATTTCCACCAGTTCCCTCTTCTTCTTCCTGTTCCGTATAAAGAATCTTTTTTCTTAAGAAGAACGCCTTCAATGTTTTTTTGCTTTGCAGTTCCGCGAAGATCTTTGAGTTCATCCCATGAATCAAATTTCACTATCGAATCCAGCTTGAATTCTTTTGGATGAATTTTTTCAACTACATCTTTCAATATTTCCTTTCTCTCTGAATATAAACTTTCGCGTAGATCTTTTTCATTTACTTCGAGTATATCAAATGCCTGAAACACTGCCGGAACATCTTCAAGTATTTTTTTTGTTAGATTTTTTCTTCCTATTCTTTTTTGCAGTTCACCAAAGATCATCGGCTTGTCGTCTTTCCATGCCAGCAATTCGCCATCGAGGACAGTTCCATTCGGAAGGAACAATGCCGCTTCATTTAATTCAGGAAATCTATCAGTTATAAGATCTTCACCGCGGGACCAGATAAAGACCTCATCATTTCTTTTTATGATCTGTGCTCTGATCCCATCCCATTTCCACTCTGCTGCCCATTCTTCAGGCTGCCCAAGACTTTCTAATTCCGAATCAAGCTGATAAGCCAGATAGAATGGATAAGGCTTGCTGACATCCGTATCACCCGAGTCTTCAGAAATAAGCTGATTAAAAAAAGCTTCCTGCGGCTGCCAGTTTCCCATCATGCGATGAGAAATAACAGTGTCTTTAATGCCTGAGTATTGCGCAATAGCTTTGACGACTATGCTTTGTGAAACCCCAACTCTGAAACTGCCGCCAATAATTTTATTAAAAACAAATCTGCCTTTGTAATCCAATGAATGCCAGGCATCAAGAATAATTTTCTTTTGATCTGCTTCCTCTTTCTTTTTTAAAGGGAGAATGATCTGCTCTATCCAGTAAGTAAATGAAGTATGCTCGGTTGCAGTTTTTTGCTCAACTAAAAGAGCAATAAGCTCTCCCATGTCTCCTACCCGTTCATAGCTTTCTTCAAAAAGCCACTGAGGAATATCTGCTGCTTCCCTTGCCCAATCTCTTATATTTGCAGACCTTACTAATTGCTTTGGTTTCCTTCCGGTTAAAAAACTTATAGTGTAAATATTATCTGAAGGATTGTTATTTGCAAAATAATTTACGAGTGACGAGATCTTTTCATTGGTCTTAGTTGTAGAATCCAGTTCATCAAATAATTCAGCAAAATATTTCATCGAGACATTTTAAAAATATTAAATTAACAATAATTCTAGTGGCTGTTGGTGTTTTATTTACGTTAAATCGGTACAAAAAAAACCACAGGTGTGGGTTTTTTATTTTAAATTTTATCTGTACGGGCAGACCTGCGTGTGTAACGTCGGACGAACACATAGGTTCGCCTGCGGGCAGACACACGGGTCTGCCCCTACAGATTAATGTTTCTGCCACATAAATTGTCATTCATCTTCGCTCTCGCCTTCAAACTTTGTTTCTAATGGGGCAGCATTATATCCATTCTTATTAAGATACTTTGCAAGAATATCCGAAAATCCGTGGGTGATAAGAATATTATCCGCACCAGTATACTCAACGCTTTTTAATAATCCTTTCCAGTCACAGTGATCAGACAATACAAAGCCTTTATCTATATTTCTTCTTCGCCTGTTACCTCTCACCTGCATCCATCCTGAAGCAAATGAGTCAGTTATGTTCCCGAACTTTCTAAGCCAAGGAGTACCATTTGCAGACGGTGGTGCAATAACTATCGAGCCTTCAGCACTGTCGCCTTTTTTTAATTCTGATGCATTTACAGTATCAGGAAGCTTTACACCATTATTTCTATAAATGATATTAATATTTTCCACGGCACCGTGAGTATAAATTTTACCAAGAGAGCTGTCTAAACCTGAAATTATTCTTTGAGCCTTGCCTAATGAATAACAGTAAACTATTCCTGTCTTTCCCGTCTCAATATTCTTTTTCCACCAGCTGTTAATATCATTAAATATATCTTCATCTTTTTGCCAGCAATAAATAGGGAGAGCAAAAGTTGATTCGGTTAAGAACGTATTGCATTTGAGAGGTTCAAAAGGCTCACAGGTCTTATCAGGATGAATCTTATAATCCCCAGTCACAACAGCAACTTCTCCCATGGCTTCCATTCTTATCTGAGCCGAGCCAAGAATATGACCGGCAGGATGAAAAGAAACTTTAACGCCATTCATATCCAGTGATTCTCTGTATTCAACGGTCTGTACTTTAATATCTTTGCCGAGCCTGAACTTCAGAATATCATATGAGCATTTATGCGTCAGATATTTTTTCATTCCCCATCTTGCATGGTCAGAGTGTCCGTGAGTTATAAGAGCTTTATCAACAGGCTTCCACGGATCAATATAAAAATCCCCTTTCTCACAGTATAATCCGCATGCATTAACTTTAAGCAATTTACTTCCTGTACCCATGAAAATAAATTAATTACATTTCAGTTTTTTATATATCCAAATAATAATAAATATCAGGTGTTCAACTATTTAAAGCTGTAACTTTGTTATCTTTCGTACCTCTTATAATAAACTACTTTCTTTGTAACAAATTCACAAAATTCTTGTAAACTATACAAAACAACAAATATGCGAAATATTACATTAATTCTTTTATTTATAATTATGATATCTTTCAAGATCTCGGCTCAGCAAATGCAGGCACCAATACCTGTTAATAAAATGCAAATGACAACAATAGTAACCGGCTTGTCAAAAGAAGTTAAAGCGAATTATGTTTATGAGGATCTTGGGATCAAAATGGGAGACTTTATAACTTCCCAGCTTAATGCAGGAAAATATGATAATCTTAGCAGCATGCAGGAATTTCTAAAGACTCTTCACGATGACCTTGTCTCCATAAGTCATGATAAGCATTTTAATATTCAGTATAATCCTGAGAGGGCAAAGGAACTAAAAAACGGAGATACTCCTGACATGCCAAGGGATAATGAAGATGACTTAATGAAAAAGGATAACTATGCTTTTAAAAAAGTAGAGATCCTGCCCGGTAATATTGCATATATTGATCTTAGAATGTTCTTTTTCAATGAAGATTCTAAAAAAACTGCAGATGCTGTAATGAACTTTGTTTCTAACGCAGATGCTGTGATATTTGATCTTAGAAATAACAGCGGAGGCGATCCGAATATGGTACGCTATCTTACAAGCTATCTTTATAGCAGTAAGCCTGTTCACCTGAACGATCTTTATAACAGAGTTGAAAATAAAACTGAAGAATTCTGGACACTTGAAAATGTACCGGGGAAAAGAATTCCTAATGTTCCGGTGTATGTTTTGACTTCTTCATTTACTTTTTCAGGAGCTGAAGAATTTTCTTATAATTTAAAAAACCTTAAAAGAGCAACTATCATAGGTGAAACTACAGGCGGAGGCGCAAATCCTGTTAGAGGCTTTGCAATTTCAAATGAAGTTGTTGCGAGGATTCCAATTGCGCGTGCTATCAGCCCTATAACAAAAACTAACTGGGAAGGAACAGGGGTCAGCCCTGATGTTTCTGTTCCTGCGCCTGATGCTTTGAACAAAGCTATGTCAATGGCACTGGAAAATCTTTCTTCCAAAGCAAATGATCCGCAGTGGAAAAAGTCTTTGGACTGGAGCAAAACAGTTTATGAAGCAAAGCTGACTTCATACATTGCTGACAAAAATGATCTCGAAAAAATGTCAGGTGATTATGGAAAAAGAGTTATCACATTAGAGAATGGAGCACTTTATTATAAAAATAAATCATGGCAGGCACCAATTAAGATGATCGCCTTGTCAAGAGATACTTACATGATCGATACAATGGATGATGTATTAATTAAATTTGCATGGGATGCAGATAAAGTTAAAGGTATACAGATCATTCCAATGACTATGCCCGAAGATTATTCCGAAAAAGTAAATTAGATATTCAGCCTGACAGTTTATGTGAGTGAGCTGTCAGGCTTTTTATCAACTGTCAAAACTCTTCTCTTTAACTATCTTAAATTATCTTATCTTTCTCCCTTCTTTTCTTTAAATTATTACCGGACATATGAAAACAATTATCATAGACGGAAATAATCTTATTCACAAGATCGAGAAATTCAAAAAGATCTTTGATAAGGACAAATACAATGCTCAGTCTGCTTTATCAGAAGCGATTAAGACACGTATATCAAGAAGCATGAAAGTTATAATGGTTTTTGATGGACACTCTGACAAAAAAATTTCCGGCACTATATACTCAGGAGTTAAAACTGCAGATGAAGTTATCAGACTGTATATAGAAGAAAATTACAACCGTATACCTATTTTAGTCGTAAGTTCAGATAAGGGAATCACAAATCTTGCGAAGCTATGCGGATGTGAAATTAAGAAATCAGAGGTTTTCTGGAATGAAATTGATAAAGAAGTTAAAACATTGAAAACTTCATCCGATAAAAACATCAATCAGCTCTACGATGACGGCAAGGAAAAGCCTGAAAGGGTATCAAAAAAAGAATTTAATGAATTTAAAAAGTACTTTACATAATGCGATTCATATCTAATTTAACGTTGTATTCATCTAAATTTGATATCGCCAATTAACGATTAATGAACATAATAGCAACAAATAATTTATCCAAAGAATATTCAGGCAGAACGTTTAATAAAAAAAAGATACTCGCATTAAACAAATTTTCTTTCAATGTTCAGCAGGGCGAAATATTCGGACTTTTAGGACCTAACGGAGCCGGAAAAACAACTCTTGTCAAGATCCTGTTAGGAATAACTTTTCCAACAACAGGAACAGCAGAAGTAATGGGAAAAGATGTATCAGATGAGACGTATAAAAACAAAACCGGATACCTACCCGAAAATCATAAATTCCCACTTTACATGACAGGGGAGCAGGTGCTTGAATATTATGGAGGGCTTTCAGGACTTTCAACTGCTGAAGTTAAAAAGCGAACAGGTGAAAACCTTGCTTTAGTGGACATGGAAAAATGGAGAAAGACGAAGATAAAAAAATATTCCAAAGGAATGATGCAGAGACTTGGACTTGCGCAGGCAATGCTTACAGATCCTGACCTTATATTTTTAGATGAGCCAACAGACGGGATAGATCCAATCGGAAGAAAGGAAATACGGGACATACTTCTGAATCTGAAAGACAAAGGCAAAACAATTTTTCTAAACTCACATCTGCTAAGCGAGATAGAGCTCATGTGTGACCGTGTTGCGATCCTTAATAAAGGAGAGCTTATCAAGGAAGGAACAGTTGATGAGCTTACTGCAGGAAATGACAGCTATACTTTTTATACATCAGAGCTTAGTGAAGATACAATTAATGATCTGCTTACAAAATATTCTGCAGTGATAGGAAGCAAAACGGAATTCAAGTATTCATCTTCATCACCTGAGCAGATAAATACACTGATTGATTATTTAAGAAGCAAAAAAGTTTTTATACTCAGCTTTTACAGGGAAAAAAATTCACTGGAAGATATGTTCATCAACCTGATCGAAAACGAAAAATAAAACAAAGGAAACCTTTTGAAATTCAAAGCATTAATATACGGCGTATTCAGAGAAGCCATTGCAAAAAAAATATTCCTGGGATTTTTTGGAATATCCACGCTTATCATTATCATCTTTTTGCTGATGGTAAATATGGATTCCGTACAGGGAATGGTTGATACTATGAAATTGACAGGTCAGGATGCAGCAAAGCAATTTGTTATTGGCTCGCTGGGATTTATGGTAGATATATCTTATCTGCTGATAATAACATTCTGCATAGTATCGGTCTCTTCATTCATTCCATCTATGCTGGAAAAGGGAAGCATCGATCTTTTGCTTTCAAAGCCTATCTCCAGACCACAGATAATTTTAGGTAAATTTTCGGGCGGAGTACTTCTTATTTTTGCCAGTCTTGTTTATCTGTTAGGAGCGGTATGGATAATTGTCTCGGCTAAATCGGGTTACTGGTATTTTCCATTTCTTACAACTATACTCTGGCTTACTTTTTCTTTTGCAGTTATTTATTCAGTTGTGATATTGATAGGATTGCTGACTCAAAGTACAGTACTAACGATAATCATAAATATTTTTCTGGTTTTTGTAATTACACCATTGCTCGGATCAAGAGAAACAGTTCTGTATGGCTTTATAACAAACGGAACTATACAATTCATTTTAAACTTATTCTATTATATCCTGCCAAAGCCCGGAGATCTGAATATTATCTCCAAATCCTTATTACAAGGCGAAGCAGTAAAATCCTGGCAGCCACTGATAACCTCATTTCTGCTTATGGTTACGTGTCTTTCAGTTTCGATCTTTTACTTTAAAAAGAAAGATTATTAAAATATTATGAGAAAGCTTTCCCTTTATATATTGTCTGCGGTAATTGCTCTGACAATTGCATCATGCTCGAATACTCCAAAGCCTGACAAGCTTTCCATATCCGTTAAAAATAATCTGAATTATCTTCAGGAGAATCCTCAGTTCGTAATGTATCTGAATTTTAAGAATATGAATTCAACTGAGTTCTGGAAAGCTAATATTTCAGACTCTATTCTTAATGCAGAAAAGACTTTCGGGTCAATGCTGAATACTTTTAAGCAGGCAACTGGAGTTTCATTGTCATATGGCTTAGATGAGCTTTACTATGCAAATTCATGGGAAGGGGAGAATTCTATAGTATTAAAGGGACTCTTTGATAAGAACAGACTGAATACTTTTTTAGCAACTGATTCTACATTTAAGAAAAGTGTTTATGCTGATGGAACTGCAGTTTATTCCAAAACAGATAATGGCTTATATTTCTTTTTTAAAGACGACTATACTATCTGCGCAAGTAACTATCTTAAGCAGATCGACGAAATGATGGCAGTAAAAGATACGGCTACATATAGATTAAGAAAGAATAAGGGAATGATGGATGCGATCGAGAATATAATTTATAAAGATAATATCTGGATGGTTTCAACTGAACGAACATTTATCAGGGGAGTTTTTCAGAATTTTATAGAATCTACTAATACTCTGCCCAATGCTTCAGGAAATCTTTTAAGTGATTCAGGCAGAATGGCGGCTGATACAAATTCTCAGAAAAAAAATAATGCGAATGAAAATCTGATCGCTGATATTGACAAGATATATAAGGATGCAAAATCTATGTCATTTTCAATTCTGATGAATAAAGATCTTACATTTTTAATTCAGACAGAATTTACTGAACAGCAGTATTCAGATTATTTCAAAAGCATAGTGAACGGAATAATTTCATTTTCAAAGATCAACTCTTCAATACAGGGCAATAACAAGTCCTCCACAGATAAAATACTCGACAACACTACTATCACCAGCGTTGATAAAACCGTTCTGGTTGAAATGAAGGTCAACAGTGATAACATAAAGGCTTTCAGACAGAATTCAGTTTTATCTCCAAAATAGATATTGTCACAAAAGCTCGCACATATTGCATTGCTCGTTAACGATTATGACGAAGCTATCAGCTTCTATTCAGAAAAGTTGAATTTTTCTGTATTAGAAGATACTGTTTTGAGCGATTCCAAAAGATGGGTTCTGATCGCCCCTGCCGGAGAACAAAGCTTTTCGCTTTTGCTCGCAAAAGCTGCAAACAAGGAGCAAAAAAGCAGAGTCGGAAATCAAACCGGCGGAAGAGTTTTTTTATTTCTTAATACAGATAATTTTCAAAGAGATTATAATAACTTACTTGAGAAAAAAGTAAAGATCATTCGTGAACCTGTAGCTGAAAAGTGGGGTACGGTTGCAGTATTTGAAGACCTTTACGGGAATCTATGGGATCTGATAGAACCGAAAGAGAAAAAAATATGAATGAAAATAACACGATTTAATTCCGGATCAAAAGGCAGAAGCAATGCTGTTTCCTTTGATAAGCTGATATGGCTGGTTTCAAATGCGAGAACAACAACTTTAGATCTTAAAGGTCAGGTAAATGAAATGTTCAGTTTAGCCGATAACATGCTGGAAAAAGCCGGTTCTGACAAAAGTCATATGCTTTCTGTTCAGATCTTTCTTACAGATATAAATTCTAAAAATGAATTTGATGTTTTATGGAATGAATGGGTAGGATCTAACCCGGACAACTGGCCTCAAAGAGTTTGTATTGAAGCAAAACTAAGCCCCGGCTTGCTTGTAGAAATGCAGATGACTGCTGTAAAAAAATAATTACGACCTCTTGGTTTTTAATCATCATCTCTCTTTAAACATCAATTCCCGCTTAAAAATTTATTTTACCAATACCATTCTTCTTGTTTCAGTATAAGTTGAAGTTTTTAATTTATAATAATAAACTCCGCTTGGAAAGCCTGAAGCGTTAAACGAGATTAAATAGGTGCCTGCATTTTTATATCCATCTAAAAGAATTTCGACTTCTTTTCCCATAACATCATAAACTATTAAAGATACATTTTCTGATCGTGGAATTGAAAACCGGATCTGCGTGACAGGATTAAAAGGGTTTGGAAAATTCTGATAAAGGGAATAACTCTCACCGACAACTTCTCCTTCATAATTTATTCCGGATGAAGTGCACGGATTGCTCAGGTTTGTAACTGCTTTTCTTTCCGAGCTTATCATTCCGCTTCCATAATTAACATACACATAATATGTGTCAATGCTTGTTATCGGAATTCTCTGAGTGGTTGCCCCATTTGACCACTGATATGTTGTGTATCCGCTTCCTGCGTCAAGATAATTTACACCGCTTTCGTTGTAACATGTAATTAAAGGACGATGCAGCCTGAATGGCAATGTCGAATAATTAAAAGCTCTGTATGATGTTGATGTATCAGGAAAATTTAATTCAAAAACTTTACTGCCTGATGAATTCACAGATACAATTGTATTTGTTATGTTTATTCTACCGCCATCCACTAAGTAATTCCCGTTTGATAGCTTGCTTGTACTTCCCATTGCAGGACTAACGATTCCAGGACTGATAGTATAACTCCAGATGTAAGATGCGATCTTATTTACTTCATCAACCTGGTATTCAAGTCCGCGGGCAGCATGTGATGGTGTTCCGGTTTTACCATTATCAAAAAGTGTTATCTTTCCGGGTGATGATCTTCGGGGATCGTGCTGTCCGTAAAATCCATTTAACGGATCACCCGGAAATGTAAATTGATTATTCTTTCCGCCCATGCGCCATATTATTGCACCGGTGTTCCTGTTTATTTTTACTAACTCACTGAAATATCGAACTGATAAAATAACATTGCCGTCTGTATCCATTTCGACTGCATTACAGTGTGTCCAGTCTACTGTCGTTGGGCTATCGAGCCACTCTTCCTGTACATCTGAAAATTGAAAATGATCTGCTGTTTTCCATTCCCATACAAGATTCTTATTTTCATCAAGCTCCTGAAGCACTCCGCATTTTACCTGTGCTGTAGTACTTCCTGGTGAACCATTTCCGCTGAACCAGTTGTAGGAGCTTAAATTCATTATCCTGTTTTCAAAACCAATTATCAGATAATGCCCGTTTGAAAGTATCTGCATGTCATGCCCGTCAGTGGTTATTCCATTTACACATCTTATTGTATCTTTCAGGTTGAATGTGGAATCCATAATTAAAAAAGTCGAACCTGTAATGGATGTACTATAAGACATCATTTTGTTGGGTGCAATCTTAAAATCATTTGCAGAACCGGTTGAAAATATTTTATAAAAAACCGTTCTACCTTTATCATCTAAAATCATTAGTGCCGGCTTATATAAAGGTGAAACTCCATTCCGCTTGAATGTAGAAAAGAAATAATAACCTGTGTTTGTATTATTATAGACATAAGGATTAAAGGGAATGAATTGAGAAAAGCATATTGCCGGGAACAGTACAATTAAAAGTAATAATTTCTTCATTAATTAGTACATTCTAACATTAGTAAAGACGAATATATATATTATTGACAGGAAAAATTATACTATTCCAACTAAATCTTCTGGTCCATCGTAAACCAAAGAAATGAAAATTCCTTTTTACATAGTCTTCTTCTGCCTAATTTTCTCAATTCATTCTATGGCTCAAAGCGATTTCAACATTAACGATCTTTATTACTCTGCACTCGGTGGAAATGTCAGCTCGATCATTACTAAGCTTGACGAAACCAATGATTCAAAACTCGATGAAAAACAGCTTGAGATCAAAAATAAATACTACCACCGTTTCAAGTTTGAGAACGAAGAGTTCAAATTTAAAACTTCAGATACGGTTCTGATCTCTGTTTATAATATTTATCTCACCTACTGGAAAAATGCTTTGCTGAACAGGCTTTCACTTTCTGATGCAGACCATTTATTTACAAGCGACCTGACTGAATACATCTGGAATATTTATTACAAGGATAAAGATGTTAGTAAGGATTCCATATATAATGACATTACTACTTATTCGAAAAACCTGCTGAATGAAAGAGGTTTTAATGTTGCAAACGGAAGAACGGGTCCTTATTTCGATCTCCTGGTCTGGTCAAAAGAAAATAAGGTTAATTATAAAGTGGAGCTGCCCGAAACAAAAATTGATGTGCATGTTGTTTTCATGGAAGATGTTGTTTCATTAGGCTGGGAAGAGTATGCGACTTTCGGAAGATATTATCCCGGAGGCTGGGCAACGAGTGATGCTCTTTATTGTGTAGGCTCTGCTTATGATCTTAACAGCGAAACTTTCAGGGTCAGCTACTTGCAGCATGAAGGGCAGCATTTTGCAGATTATAAAGTTTATGCTAAACTATCCGGAGCGGATCTTGAATACCGTGCAAAGCTGGTCGAGCTCATCTATAGAAAAGATAAATTTTACGAACTCATCTCTTTTTTCATTAATAATGCATCACATTCTGACAGAAGCAATTCGCATGGATTTGCAAACTATTGCATGTTAAGAGATCTTTCAAAAACTCTGCTTAAAAATGACTTTGAAAAAGACATTGAAAAATGGAAGAAGATTTCAATTGCAGATATAAATGCAGCTGCATTAAAGCTTTTTAAGCAAAATACCGCCAGCCTCAACAAAGTCGGTAAAGAGGTGAAGGAGTTGATAAATTAGAATCGGTCAAAAATCCACTGTCATTCCAGCAAGCTTTTAACCTGAATCCATTCATCGCAAATAAAAACCATTCATTTATGTATTAGTTTTGGAAGACGCTAGCAATTCAAACACCAATAAAAATTGATTTGCATGTAACAATTGTAATAATTAACTTTGTAATACAAAGTGCTTTGCATATAAGTCAAAAATTAAATTCTAAATTTGAAAAATAATAACATACTTAAAGTTGCGATCGGAACAGTATTATTGCTGCTGATCCCATTTATTGCTATGCAGTTTTCAAAAGAAGTAAACTGGAGCCCATTCGATTTTTGTGTTGCAGGTCTTCTGCTCTTCGGAACAGGTCTGACATATATGCTTGTATCAAGAAGATCGAGTAATACAACATTCCGTTTCGCAGTTGGTTTGTCTGTCATGGCATCTCTAATGCTGATCTGGATAAATCTTGCAGTTGGAATTATCGGATCAGAAAATAATCCCATTAATCTGATGTATGGAGGGGTACTTTTAGTAGGCATCATAGGAGGGATAATCTCAAGACTTCACGCGCGGGGATTATCTCTCACCCTGTTTTCCATGGCTGTAGCTCAGATGTTCGTCCCCATCATAGGTTTGGTCTTCTGGAAATCCAATACAAGCTTTGATGAAGCTCCCGGTATTTTAGGTATTTTCGCATTGAATGCATTCTTCTCAGTGCTCTTTGCTGGTGCAGGTTTCCTGTTTCGTCAATCTTCCTCAATGGGTGCTAAACAAAACGAACAGCTTATTGAACAGCATTTTTAAGAGAGGGTAAGAGCTTTACATAACAGGGAAATCCCGAAGGGATGTCATTATTATAAGACTATGATGAATAAATTACAAACCCCGGAGGGGTGAAATTATAAAAAATAATCTGCCAGGATTGAAAACCTGTCAGGTTAAGAATCAAAAACTACCTTCCTTCTCTACTGATTCTCGTCCGGCATTTCGTTATTTTCAAGAATGAGCGATACAAATACCGAATTAACTTCAGAAATAAAAAAGAGACGTACTTTTGCGATAATTTCTCACCCCGATGCAGGAAAAACCACACTAACCGAAAAGCTTTTGCTTTTTGGTGGAGCTATCCAGACAGCCGGTGCAGTGAAATCAAATAAGATCCGCAAGACAGCTGCATCCGACTTTATGGAAATTGAAAAGCAAAGAGGCATTTCTGTTGCAACTTCCGTAATGTCTTTTCATTACAAGGATGTTATAATTAATCTTCTCGATACTCCGGGTCACAAGGATTTTGCTGAAGATACTTACAGAACTCTGACAGCTGTCGATTCAGTTATACTTGTTGTCGATTCTGTAAAAGGTGTTGAAGAGCAAACGGAAAAACTCATGGCTGTTTGCCGCATGAGAAACACACCCGTAATAATTTTCATTAATAAATTAGACCGCGAAGGCAAGGAACCATTTGATCTACTCGATGAGATCGAGCAGAAATTAAATATCCATGTTCGTCCTCTAACATGGCCTATAAGCAAGGGTTCAACATTTAAGGGAGTATATAATCTATATGAAAACAGGCTGGATCTTTTCGAAGCAAATAAAACTAAGATAGAAACTGATATAGTTGAACTTAAAGGTCTTGATGATGAAAAGCTTGAAACATATCTGGATACTTATGCCGGAAAGCTAAGACACGATGTTGAAATTATTGAAGGAGTTTATCGTCCGTTCACAGAAGAAACTTATTTAGATGGCGAGATCGCGCCTGTATTTTTCGGAAGCGCTGTAAATAATTTCGGAGTTAAAGAGCTGCTTGAAACATTTATAAAGATATCTCCAAAACCTCTTGGAAGGGAAACCGATACGAGAAGAGTAGAGCCTGAAGAAAAAGATTTCTCAGGATTTGTTTTTAAGATCCATGCAAACCTCGATCCAAGACACAGAGACAGAATTGCATTCCTAAGGATATGTTCCGGAAAATTCGAGCGTAATAAATATTTCCGTCATGTACGATTAGATAAAAACTTACGGTTTGCTACTCCTGCCAGCTTCATGGCTCAGGAAAAAAGCATTATCGATGAAGCTTTTCCTGGAGATGTTATCGGTCTTTATGACACAGGAAATTTCAAGATAGGCGACACTCTGACAGAAGGAGAAAATATGATGTTCAAAGGTATTCCGAGCTTCTCTCCTGAGAAATTTAAGGAGCTGATAAATACCGATCCGATGAAATCGAAGCAGCTTGACAAAGGAATTATGCAGCTTACAGACGAAGGTGTTGCTCAGCTGTTCATGCAAAACGAAGGTAAAAGAAAAATAATCGGGACAGTCGGAGAGCTGCAATTTGATGTTATACAATATAGATTATTAAATGAATACGGTGCATCATGCCGTTTCGAGCCATTGAATTATTATAAAGCAACATGGATAACCTGTGATGATAAAGAAAAAATGGCAGACTTCATAAGGTATAAAAACAATATCGCCACAGATAAAGACGGTAACTTAGTTTACTTCGCCGATTCGGAATGGGTATTAAGACTCACCATGGATAAGAATCCGGATATAAAATTCCACTTCACATCTGAATTTAAAATGGATTTGGTACAATAGTTATAATGTCCTTCTCGAATGATTTTGTCGGGATACCGAAAATAAATAAGAAATCTGTAGAAACATAATGATCCTGCTTTCGAATGTTTTATAAATGGTCTCAGATAATCAAAGTAAGTCACACCTGTTATTTCGTGAGACGCAAATATGCGTCTCTACATGTTTTAAAGGGAAACAATTAGAATTATGGACACCATCTCATACGACTCTACCGGTACCTTTCAAATGCTTGCGAAAACTCATCAGGGACTTGAAGAAGTTCTCATGAAGGAGCTTGAAGAGATCGGCGCATCAGAGTTAAAACGCCTTAACCGAGCTGTTTCGTTTTCCGGTGACAAGCGGATGATGTATAAAGCAAATCTGCATCTGCGCACAGCTCTCAGAATATTGAAGCCGATCTATAAATTCACTGCACGAAACGAACAAGAGCTGTATGATGGAATTCAGGAAATAGAATGGAGCCGTCTAATGGACCTTGATGGTACTCTTGCACTCGACTGTGTTATTTCTTCTGACAGATTTTTTCAGCACTCAAAATATGTTTCGCTTAAGGCAAAGGACGCTATAGTAGATCAGTTCAACAAAGAAACCGGCTCCCGACCTGATGTGAATACGATCGATCCTGATCTGCGGATAAATCTTCTGGTTTATGAAGATGAAGTTACAGTCTCTCTCGATTCATCAGGCTCATCACTTCACAAAAGAGGTTACCGCCTTGATGCAAATGAAGCTCCGCTAAATGAAACACTTGCAGCAGGGATGATATTACTTTCAGGATGGAAAAAAGATTGTGATTTTCTAGACCCGATGTGCGGCTCCGGAACAATACCGATCGAAGCATTCTTTTATGCTTCCAACTGTCCGGCTAACATCGGGAGGAATTTCGGCTTCACGCTTTGGAAAGATTTTGATAACAAGCTTTGGCTGGATGTCCGCAATAAAGCATATGAAAATATAAAAACATTTGAACATAATATAATTGGAAATGACCTTTCAGGAAAGAATATTTCGATATGCAAAGTTAATGTAAACCGCATTGAGCTTCCGGCGCATATTAAACGATGCCTTCAGTTTGACGACAAGGATTTTTTCAGATCAGAAGAACATTCTGAAAAATTATTTATACTGACCAATCCTCCTTATGGAGAGCGGTTAAAAGACTTTTCAGGAGATGCGACAAGAAGCAGCAATAATCACAGAGACATCAGAAGAGAGCCTGAAAATAAATTTAAGAGCAAAGGAAAGTACAGCGGTGGAAAATTTGTGAATGGTAAATTTATTAAGAATGCTGAAAAAGAAGTAAGCAAAGTAAAATATGAGGAGAGACCCTCAAACAATGATGAAGGCTTTGAAAATGATGAAAAGGCTTTAAAGGAATTTTATAAACAGATAGGAGACACGCTGAAACAAAAATTTCCTAACACTGAGGCATGGATACTTTCTTCTTCTATCGAAGGCATAAATGCATTAAGGCTAAGCGCTTCAAGAAAGATCAAGCTTCTTAACGGAGCCCTTCAATGTGTGTTTGCAAAATTTGTTATTTTCAAAGGCTCAATTCCTACCCAGCCACCCACATATTAATTGATTTTAAGAACATATAATAGTTTACAGGCTGAAAGCCTGATACATCAAAACTTGGGGCAAAGCCCCAAGTAATTACCAGAATAACTTCAGCCTGTAGGGCTGAAACCACTCACCACAGGATATATTTATTCTTCTTCCTCAATCTTTTATTATATTTGGGTATAAAAAAATCCGGCAGGATTAGTCCTGACGGATTTTTTAGTGATTATGAAGCTATGTTACAAAATTACTTCACTAACATCATTTTCTTAGTTGCAACGAAGTTATTTGCAGTTATTGTATAGAAATATGTACCACTTGATAGATTCGATGCATTGAAGTCTACTGAGTAATATCCCGCAGTCTGAACTGTATTAACTATGTTAGCAACTTCTTTTCCTGCCATATCAAACAACTTGATCGATACTTTACCATCTGCAGGTAATGTATAGTTGATCTTTGTTGTCGGATTAAAAGGATTAGGATAGTTTTGTGAAAGATCATACTTAGCTGGAATTCCAACTATAACTTCACTCGATAAATTGTAATACTTAAAGTTACCATTGAAATCGATCTGTTTCAATCTGTAGTTATATCTTCCTGAAGCTACATTATTCTCATTGAAAGTATAGTTAACAGTTGTGTTTGAATTTCCTCTTCCTGCTACGTTACCAACTTTTGTATAGCTGCCGGTACCGGATGAAGCTCTTTCAATATCAAAGCCGCTGTTGTTTAACTCTGTAACTGTTGACCAGTTAAGTGTTACTTTATTAACGTTAACTGATGATGTAAATGAAGCAAGCTCTACCGGTAGCGGAACAACATTTTCATCAGCACCAATGTAAGGAGTGCTGTTTCTTACCTGTCCATCTATGTCAAAAGTTACTGAAGGAATTGATATCCCTGCAAGATTAAGGTCTCCAATAGAAGGAGCTGTTAAATGAAGGTCGGTATTAGATATAAAGTTAACAGGTAAAAATCTTGTGTTCTGCTCATTTGGCAATGCAGCAGCTTTGTATGTTACCAGGGATGAATTGTCATAAACAACTGCTCCCCAAAATGCGGAATAGGCATTTCCGACAACTCCATTGGTACCGTAATAAGTATTATAATTTATATTTAATGTACCAAATGCATTTGTGTTAGCAAAACCAACGTGATAAACTCCCGGTGCTCCGGCTGTACCTGCAGATCTGTCATTAATTGCAACATTGTTTAACATGTTAAAAACCGAACCTGCATTGTTATCCTGTCTTGAAATACCAGCAGATACGACAGTTCCAACGGCACCGCCGGTATGCACTCCGCCGATCCTTACAGAATTATAATAAAGATTTGTTGTGTATGTATTTGTTCCGTTTACGCCCATTATAATTCCCAAAATTACTGAAGCATTAGTGTTCGCTTGTGTAAGTGAAATAAAATTATTGTTTATGTTAGCAAATGATCCCGCAAAAAAGAACATTGACATTCCTCTTAGATCTACCGCACCTGTACTGCTTACATTGTAGACCTGATTACGTGAAACGGTTAAGCTCACATAGCTTGTTGTATTTGAATTGCCGATAGCATAAATGCTTGGTACTGCTGCAGCAGTACTAATGTCATGAATCAAATTCTGATTAACATTTACTGTATCAAATCCTAAATTAATAAAGCCGGCTAAAAAAGCAGCAGTTGAAACATTTAAATTGTCAATTTCATTATTATTGAAATTTGCTATTCCATTTCCCTGATGAGAAATACCTCTGACATCGGCTGCTGCCGATACAAAAGATAATCCATGTATGCGGTTATTCATTACCGTAATATTACGTTGATTAGTGCCTGAAAATATACCAATTGCACCGAAATCTGCTACATCATTGAATGTTATCTGAGTTCCGGAATTAATAAATCCCACTGTTCCAAAATCCTGAATACCTCTTAAGCCGCCTCTTACAATATTATTCCTTACTATATTTCCGACGTTTCCTACGGTTGTTGTACCACCAATTAAAATGTTTCTTGACCCCGCAACCGGAGTTGGAAGGGCTGCGGTAGAATTAACAAACTGAATAATATTGTTATTGGCAGAATTAATTACTTCAATATTTCTCGTGGTATTGTCTCCAACTAAAAGATCAACAATATTTAAATAATCTGTTGAGCTTGTTGTTACACCACCTGGTCTTCCATCAATAATTACATTATCTCCTCCGTTTATCTGTATTACTGCTCCCGGTCCGGATACTGCCTTTTGAATAGTTTCGCTCAAATTTCCGGCAGCTGGTCTTAAAGTAATTGTAAAAACACCCGATGTTTTGTCTGTTAATTGTATCGGATATGTTTCTGATGCATCAGTACCGTCATAACCCGGAAGGATCTCCACAAGATAGTTTCCTGTAAGTCCGGGTGGTATTGCAGCGTATGCTAAAGTAATACTCGGAAATAAAACTGCAGGTCCGACAGGTGGTGTTAAACTTACTGTATTAAGCTGTGAATATGCCTGAGATAAATTTAATATGAAAATTAATACAGGGATAAGGAAGTAAATGATTTTTTTCATTTTGTGTGTTAAATGTTTTTATGAACAGTGTTGGTCATAAATAGAAAATCCTGTAACAAAACAAGTTAATCTTAAAACGTAAACTTAAAAATTTCTTGTTGAGTTGGAACTTGAAGAAGGGATGAGATTGGCTTATTAAAGATTCAGTAAAGCGACCCTATTATTAATAATTCTTTATTACTGTATAAAATTCCATTTAGCACCAATAAATAAATATTTTTTTATGTGTTTACGATGAAATTGATTAGAAATGCACATTATTTTTGTTAAAAACTTCTGAAAGGGCTTTTAAGAATATTTGAAGGAAATTTTGGGAATAAAAAAAATCCGACAGGAGAGATCCTGCCGGATTATTAAAGTAACTGACAGTTTAAACTCTGTCAGATATATTTTTAATATTTCTTACTTCACTAACAACATCTTCTTTGTCATTACAAAGTTGTTAGCTTCGATAGTGTAGAAGTAAGTTCCGCTTGATAAGTTCGATGCATTGAACTGTACAGTGTGATATCCTGCAGTTTGCAGTGTATTCACTATTTCAGAAACTTGCTTTCCAGTTATATCGAAAAGCTTTATCGAAACCTTACTATCTACAGGAAGATCATAATTGATCTTTGTTGATGGGTTGAAAGGGTTCGGATAGTTTTGTGAAAGAGAGAACTTAGTTGGGATACTAACAATAACTTCGCCTGTAAGTGCATAGTAATGGAAGTTACCGTTGAAATCAATTTGTTTCAATCTGTAATTATAATTTCCTGATGCGATATTGTTGTCTTTGTAAGAATAACTGTTCGTTGTGTTTGTTGTTCCGTGTCCTGCAACATTTCCTATCTTTGCCCATGAATTAGATGAAGAAAGTTTTCTTTCAACATCAAATCCTGAATTATTATTTTCCATTGTTGTTGCCCAGTTAAGCTCAACATTGTTATGTCTTGTGTTGCTTGTGAATGATGCAAGTTCAACAGGAAGCACATTTGGGTCTAATCCGAATTCAATTGCCATCGGAGAACCGAACATAGGTCCGCCATTTCCGTTAAGTCTATATTGCAATCCTGCTGTGTTCGCTCCATCTTGTAAGCCGATATCACAGAAAGGTGCAAAAGTTGTTAAGTGATTAAAAGATTCTGCATCATTAAACTGGAATTTTATATTTCCGTTTGGAGTCAATATAACCTGCATTGTTAGATAATCAGTTGAGTTGTTAGCTGCTACCCATCTGTAAGCGTGGAAATATGTTATAACAAATTTTGATGCATCTCCTCCATAGTAAACTCTTGCAGTAGGATAAAATGCTTGATCAACATGAAGATCTATAACACCGGGAGAGATCATGTTTGCCGGATTACCTGCATTTGGGAAACCTGTCACGCCATAAAATGCTCCTGAAACTGCAGTTCCAAGATTTAAGAATCCGTTAACATAAATGTTCAGGTTTGTACTCCCAGTATTAAATGTAGTTCCCATATATGTAAAATTGAATCCGATGTCAACCGGAAGTGTACCGTCATCAGGGTCAGCGAAAACAGCTGCTGTGTGACCTGATGCAACAGGGTCTATCCAGCTGTAAGTTGGTGCGCTTGGTGAGCCATTACCTGTTACAGAATTTGAAAAATAATATTGGGTGCTGCCGGATCCGGTACCCGCTCCATAATTAAAATTAGCAACTGTAAAGAAAGTTGTAAGTGTGTCATTAGAAGGAGACTCGTCTCCCACAAGCAAGGTGGAAATTTTCATAGAATAACTTCCAACTGTTGGTGTAAATGTAGAATCAAAAACAATTGCCGCAGTTCCTCCTGACCCTAATGTTGCAACTGATTTGGTGTTAGAATAATTTACCGGTCCTGAAATAACGCACGAAACATCAAATGGTCCTTGAGTTAATAGACCAAAGTTTTTAACAGTCGCTTTAGGTGCGTATGTAGTCACAGGCGGGGAATTTAAGCTTCCCGATGGCGAAGTGTTTGCAAATGCTCCAACATCATTATTTGAAACTACTGTATTGCTAAATCTGGTTTCAGGTCTGAATGATGATATTGCTCCGGTACTTCCGTTAACAGTTTGTGACTGATAAGTTGCTAATGCGCCGGCTACCAGATTGGTGCAAAAACATGTAGGACCGCCAAGAGTTGTACCTGTTATATCATATGTAGTGTAAACAAACTCAACTATCACTCCATTGCCTGGAGTAGCAGTGAAAAGTGAAGTACCTGGACCACCAACAGGAACATCTATATTGATCTCATTTGTGCTTGCTGGAATTGAAATCGTTCCTTCAATGATCTTTGTGTAACCTGCTCCGGTAGTATCTATAAAAGTACCCCCAATTGTTACAGCTGAAGCAAGTGTATCTCTTAAATATACCACTAATCTTCCGATAGTATTTACTCCCTGACTTGTTCCTGTTGGACTATTCCATTTCCATCCGATCGAATAAACAGTTCCACTACCAAATCCGGATGTGTTCATTTCTGAACCGGTAATAAGATATTTTGTGTTTATAAATTTTCTCGATCCCTGAGGAGCCCTGCCATTACCGGAAGTTGAACCGTTTCCAGGAAGGACGGTAATCTGAGCCAGGTTGCGATCCGGCTGTTTACCACCGTTTTTTTCTGTGCCCGGCTTTACCGGAGTGATCTTTACAGGAATATCTTGTGAAAACGATATCTGCGATATCGAAATTACAAATAAAACCATTGTAAAAAATACATAAATGTTTTTCATTTTTGTTTTTTGTTTTTTTAAAAAATATTTTTTGAATATAAAGTAGATAAACAAAAGTAAAATAAATCCTAACAGAATCCTAACAAATTAACTACATATTAAATTAAATTTGAAATTAATATTTGTAATAACAGTACTTATGTTGAGCAAAGAAAATTTGTTTTTTTGATTTATATAAGGTAAGTTTATCCACAAAAAACAAAACCCTTTGCAGATGTACCTGCAAAGGGTTTTTTATTTATTGAATGTTAATTGTCTTATTTCACTAACATCATTTTCTTTGTCATTACAAAGTTGTTAGCTTCGATAGTGTAGAAGTAAGTTCCGCTTGATAAATTAGATGCATTGAACTGAACAGTGTAGTATCCTGCAGTTTGAACTGAGTTTACTATTTCTGCTACTTGCTTGCCCGATATATCAAATAGTCTAACTGAAACCTTTCCGTCAACCGGAAGATTGTAATTGATCTTCGTTGTTGGGTTGAAAGGATTTGGATAATTCTGTGACAGATCATATTTGGTTGGAATACCAACTATA
>JBBRMY010000024.1:0-23961 GCA_038230595.1 Ignavibacteria bacterium | reverse complement strand
GAAGATGTGGAAAATAATCCGCCTTATGATGTTCCTCTGCATATAAGAAATGCTCCAACAAAATTAATGAAGGAGCTGAATTATGGAAAAGATTATAAATATGCGCATGGCTTTGAAAATCATTTTGTAGAGCAGCAATATTTACCGGATCAGCTGAAAGATAAAATATATTATTTTCCAACAGATCAGGGAGAGGAAGAAAAGATTAAAAAGAGATTAAAGGGATTGTATAAAGAGAAGAGGAAGGAAACGTAATTCAATTACAAATTAGGAATTAGGAATTACGGTTTATGAACTTTGCGTAGCTGTTCGTGTTTCTTTTTCACTGACAGCCACCTGAAAGATTCCCTAATAGTTAAACCGGATCCCGGTAATAATGTAATATATAATATAACTACACAACCCATCTTTTGAAAAACTCGAGATACTATCCCCTATTCTTAATGTTCCTCTCTGCATTTATATGGGGAGGATCATTCATTCTTATAAAAAGAGGATTAGATTCGTTCACTCCCGGGGAAGTAGGAGCATTGCGCATATTCTTTGCATTTGCGTTCATGCTTCCTCATGCATTATTGAATTTAAAGAAAATTCCCCGGAATAAACTAAAGACATTATTTATTTCAGGACTTATTGGCAACTTTGCTCCTGCATTTTTATTTGCTATTGCAGAAACAAAAATGACAAGTGCTCTTGCAGGGATACTTAATGCCTTAACACCTATCTTCGCCTTAATTATCGGTGTGTTTATTTTCAAAAATAAGCTGACATTTATTCAGATCAGTGGAATAATTCTTGGATTTATTGGAACCATAGGTCTAAGCTTCGTAACTAATGCAGGTGATCTGGGAAGCTTTAATTATTATGTTTTTTATATTGTCGTTGCAACGATGTGCTATGGATTTAATGTTCACCAGATAAAAAGATATCTTCACGACATAAAAGGATTTACTATTACTGCAATGGCAATGTTCTTTACAGGACCTATCGCTATTTTGTATTTAGTTTTTGACAGATTTGATATTCTTAAAGCCGTTTCTCCGGCTTCAATTCAGTCTCTTATAGCTATTGCGATCTTAGGGATACTGAACACTGCAATTGCCCTGGCAATAATGAACAAAGTAATAAAACTAACAAGCGCAGAATATGGGTCATCTGTTACCTATATTATTCCAATAGCTGCATTACTAATCGGAGTTTTTAATGATGAACAAATCTACATCTGGCATTTCGCAGGAATGGCAATGATAATAGTGGGTGTACTGATGATAAATAAAAAAGTAAATTTCTGGGATAATTAATTATAAATTTATTTTATTGCGGATTCTAATTGTATCTACACTGTTTAATTGGTCAATTAATTTATAAATAGAACCAAAATCTACTACCCAATGATTTTTTACACCTTCTGAATAACGTTCTGGATTATATTGAGCAGGTACAGAAAAATAAATTGAGATTTCTGGACGAATATGACAATACAAAGCAATTCCCAAAGATTGCATTTTAGATCCAAGATCAGAGATATTAATATGATATTGGTTAATTTTTTCTTGATAAATCTTCTCTAATATCGACATAGTTTCTTTATAATCTAGTGTAGAGATTTCATATGATGTTGGAGAATCTTCCCCATCATTGATTTCATTTATCTCTCTAAGCATTTTAATTCTATTACTTCTATGCGGTTCCTCCATATGAGGTTGACCTACAATCCATATTAATCGTTTTTTTATTTCTGAAAAAATACCTTCATCAATTTCTATAAGAGTAGTTTTAGTTCTATCTGGCTTGAAAGTTGGGAAAGCAATTGCAAACTCAGGTTTGTTATCAATATTGTCACCTACATAATCTTGACTTAAGCTTACAGTATTTACTCCTTGGCTTATTCCAATCATATTTCTATCTTTCAAATAATTTGGATTCTTTAAATATTCTTCATATATAGGATAATAAATTGCTGCTTCAGAATATACTATTTTTAATTC
Source organism: Ignavibacteria bacterium (assembly GCA_038230595.1). GTDB lineage: Bacteria > Bacteroidota > Ignavibacteria > Tepidaquicellales > Tepidaquicellaceae > JBBRMY01. The sequence continues at coordinate 21,973 of JBBRMY010000024.1, read as the reverse complement.
TATGTTTGAATCAAGTAAAACATTTAGCGATGTTAATAACAATTTAGATGAGCATACGCTTATATCAAAAACTATTTTAATATTTCCTTTTTGACTAATTTTTTCAACTATTCTTTTTCTTAACACTTCAGAAAATGAATCACTGTCGCAATCTAAGTTTAAGAAATTCCTTCCTTCTTTTTTAAGAGCTTTTTGAAGAGGAATTTTATTTTTTATATTATCATTTACATTAGTAGAATAGTTAAAAATGATAACTTCATCACAATTGAAATTAACTTTACTTAATTTATCTGCAAATGAATATGTTCGTGTTTCGAAACCCAAAGTTAAAATTAATAAATCAATTTTAGAATTATCAAATTCAGTGTCAAAATTTAACACCTTAATATCTGGTAAATCATTTAGGATTTCTTGCAAACTAAATTCTTTTAATTCCATTAATCAAATAGATTTATATTAATATTTGAATCTAAATTTTTATAATTTTTCAGCTTAATATTTGAATTACTTTTGTTTTTGTGAGGTTTATTTAAATAATCTTCACAAAACTTTTTAGGTGATGTAATAAAATAATGGAAGTCAGAGTTACTCATTTTTATTGCTGTGTTTTTGCCTAAGCCAGTTTTACAATGAGGAATATAAATTTTCCGTAATTGAAGTCTCAGTGTTTTACCACCAGTATGATACCCTCTACTAGGTTTTAAATAAATAAAAATAGATCTTCTGACCATTTCTTTTATTAGTTCTTTTTGCCACTCCTCCCATATCGCAGGTTTATCAAGTTCTTCAACTTCAATCCTAGTTGTATCATTTGGAAAAGATTTATTCATTTTCTTATCATATTGCATTTGACCTTCAACTAATAGTTTATTACACATATTACCAAAACTTATTACTAAAGCATACATTTTATCTCCAAAAGGTTTGTAATCCAAAATAAAATCTATAAATCTCCCCGAAACCGCAGTTATTGCATCATGCTGAGTTGAAGCCGCAATAGCATTCGTAGTTGATACCTTTACATTTGCGTTCCTTAAAATAGTCCGGTATATCTCAAGTAGTGTTGAGATATCTCCTGAACATATTTTGGTTATCACATCCATACCGTAATATAAATATCTCTGCTTATTTCTAATGGAATTGGTTAGATTACCGTATTCAAGAAATTTAGAATCTCCAATCAATGATTCGGTTCTACCTTTATAGTTAGCTAATTTTAATCTGTGGTTGAGTAATTCTGAAGTAAATTTTTTAAGTGTCTTATTTCCTTCTTTTTCACCTTTCATAATATATAGTTCACCAATATCTACCTCAGTCAATTCTCTTCCTAAATCTGCCACGGATTCCACTTTTGCACTATTTTCAGTTGCAGTTGTTGTAGTCATACCAAATTTTTCGCAGGAAGTTTTAAATATATGAGTTGCTTGTCTATCCCATAAAATATAATTAAGTACTTTTTGAACATTTTCACTAATTCTATGGATCGAGTAATCATCCAACAAGAAAGTTATTTGTCTTTCAAAAAAATATGGAACTTTTGATTTCAAGAATTTTGTAAAATCAGATAGAAATGATAACGAGGTAAATGTTGTTAATTTATTTCTTTTTAGCATTTCTTTATAACAATAATTCATTTCATACATTATTACTTCATGAATATATTCTAAGGGCTTTACTCCTTGTAGATATAATCTTCTATCAGTAATATTTAACTCATTTATCAAATAATTAAATATTTCTTTCTCAATGCTGGCAGATAATCCAAATAATGGTTTATTTTTATTTTCTTTATTAGACATCAATATAAGCGTTGATATTACTTCACGACATAATAATAAGTTAAAATAATGGATAATTTCTTCTTTAGCTTGTGCTACACTAGGAGCATTGTCAAATAATCCAAATCTGTTTCTTAACTCAGAACTACACGAAATATAGAATGCGGCAAATGGAGATTCTACAATTTCTTTATCCTTTTTTAAAATAATAGATTTCAAACTTAACCATCTAAATATCATTGATTTTCCACATCCTCGGGGTCCTGTTATCAAGAGTGGTTTATTTGCACTAATCTCATGAAGCCAAGGACATGATTGTGCAAATAGCTCAAGCAATAAATTATCATTATGAATATGTTCAGCTGATATATAATCAAATGGATCAGTTAATTCTATGTGATTTTTGTTTAATTCATAGTTCTCTATCTCACTAAATCCATTTTCAAACAATTTAACTATCTGTTTTGGGTCATTCAATGAGATAGTTGGATCAGTTTCCAAAATTGATTTTATGATTCTAATAATAACTTGTCGATATCCCCTCGTAATATAGTTACTAGGAATTTTTTTTCCCTCTGACACCATCATTTTGTTCGTAAGATGTGTTAGATGAGTACAAAACATTTTCAAATCGTTAAATCCATTTTTTATTAACTTTAATGGATCTGAGAACTCTTTTAAAGAACCCATATCTATTACTTTTACTAATAATTCTTCTTCTAAGTAACCCTCAGGCGATTTAATAATTTTTACATTTCCAAGATTTAAATCATCATGCCGAAGATTTTTAACTTTAAGTATATTTAATATTTGACAAAATTGTCTAATATAACTTTTAAGAAAACTTGGAGTCACGTTCAGTAAATTTCCAATTTCTTCTCCTTCTACCCATTCTTCGATAAATGCTATAAAATGTAGGCTATCCTTTTTAAATGAAATTGGAGTAGCATCATAAAATTTAGCAAACTCAGTGTATTCATATAAATTATTTGCAAAAGAGATTTCCTTTAAATATGAGCGATCAGCATAATCCCTTTGAATAGCAAATTTAATAGCAACAGGCATTCCAAGCTCGTTGCTTGCTTTAAAAACAACAGATTTCTTTCCTTTTCCAACAATTCCTTTTAATTTGTAGAATTTACTATTTAATTCAATATCTCCTATTAATTCATTTTCAAAGAATGCTTTTTCTTCATCCGTAATTTCAATTCTTTCTTTATTCATTACTATTATTTTCAGAAATTAAAATTTAATATTAATAGATTTTCTAATCGTGTTAGAAATAAATTTTTTACTTGAAAACATTTTCCAATCATCAAATCTTTTTGATCTAGGTAAACACCATCTTTCTTTCCAATATTCAGTTAAATCGCTTAATTTTCTATTGAAGTAACGGGGTTGTACATCCTTTGCAATTACATTCATTAAATTCTTTGCTAATGGAAATATAAAAAATTCCCTTTGAATATTATGATAAGAATATTTTGGTAAATCTAACATTGTAAAAGCTTTCTCGAGTAATTTTAATTTTCTAGAAGGTCCATTTCCAAATGTAGTTTTAATATTAACATCATTTTCCGAAAGATACTTCAAAATATCTACATATAATGTTTGAGGGATATGAAAGGAACCAGAACCTTTAGTATAACCTAAACTCTCAGCAACTATATCATTATTATACTTCAATCTATTATAAATGCTACTTCTACCAAATGCACTTGTAGTAGTTAGAAATAATAAGTCCGGTGAAATTATTCTTTTCTCCATAATTGTCGTAATATCTTTATATTTCTTTTTATATTCTCTTCTTAGTTCATTTGAAGTTATAGAAAGTGCTGTCATTTTACCACCTAATAATTGATTATAAGGGGGCAATGCACCTAATCGTTGAGCTTGCATTGATTTATTTACCCATAAATCTAAAGAGTCCATTGGTATTTTAAGATGTTTATCTCGGACAGCCATTCTCAAGATAGGACTTTGCAATCCTATTAAACCAAACGGAGCATTATGTGTTAAATCCCATACTAAAAACCTCATTTGTCTACCATATGCTTTCTGATATGGGACACTCCACCAAACAAGATTCCACCATCTGAATATTTTGCTTTCTTCAGTTCCGCCACCAATTAAGCGTAACTCTAACTTTATGTCAGCTGGATTTAAATCTTTTCCATTAATAAAATATTTACTTGCAACCTCATAACCTTCTTCAAGAAAATGTTTTTGAAGGTTGATTTGTTCATTCTTTGACGTTTGTTGTATTTTTCGGAATGTATTTTTATTGAATTTCTTAGGTTCAACAATTCCATTAGTTGAAAAGCCTTGGCTTTTTAAACTTTCAACAATTTTATTTCGTAAAACTTTTGGATACATAACAATCAATATAGATTAGAATTATTTTCAGATTGAAAATCCAACTCAATTATTCCTTTTGGATTTATATCAGATTTATCTGTGTTATACTGATTAATCCAATATTTTTCATCCTTATGTTGAAAATCTGAACCAATTCGAATTAAATACAAATCCGAAGTAAACAATGAATTACTTTTTTGTAAGATGAAATTCAATTCTTCAGATTTTTCTAAATATATTTTATCATTTAAAATTAATACCATATCAATATCAGGTGGATTAATTTTTGTTGTAACAAAACTACCTCCGATCCACAATTTAAAATCATTCGTAATAAATAAATTTAAAAAAAGTAAAAAATTATTAAACTCTTGAATTAAATTTATCCGGCTCGGAGTTCGGTTTAAGTCTACAAAATTGTGAACGAAAGTTTTATAATCTGTTTTAACCAAATTATATGGCAATAAATAACCTAATTTGTCAAATTTAAATTGTTCCATTTAATTTTAAAGAATTCAATTTTAAAAATAATTAATTATCTGATTTACTTGAATTAATATTGTAAAATAATGAGGATTTGCTAATAATCAAATTGATATTAAAATACACAATAAACTATCCAGAAGACTTAAATGAAATGTGTCCAGTAAGGATGATAGATAAATAATTGAAGAAAGTAATATTAAATGTCAATTGATAATTACGTAAATCTTGATCTTAATTCTTTAAGCGCATCCTCTAAAGTAATTCCTTTATTAGAATGCAGCCAAAGCATAAATTCTCTGCCTAATTTTATTTCTCTTCCCATTTGTGAATTAAAGAAGCGTCTAACATTCTGAGTGGTTTTGTAACTTTCAGTGATCTTAGTTTCTAATGTCAACGGATGACAGTGCCAGTTGATCTTTTCTTTCATGTTTTTTTACTCCATTGCTGTTTTAATAATTTCGAAATCATGCTTTGAAATTTCCAGGAATCCGGACATTAAATAAAATCCCCACTTATCCTTATTTTTTATAAATGAAAGCTTTTCCAGTAAAGGACGTATTTCGGTATCCCTGCTTTTTTTGAAATCTACTTTTCTTCTGTATGGTTTGAAGTTTTCAGAAGTCACATGCTGTTCCGACATATCATCTATAATCTGACCGATCGCTGTAAATTTCTGAAATGGTTTATTACTTTCGAATAATTCTTTTGAAGAATAGTAAACTATCCAATCTCCTTTTTGTGGCTTACTCATAGGATCTCTTTTTCCATGACATGCCTGAGCAAATCCTCCTTTAACTCCATTAAGGATATGATCTTTGGATGCAACTATGAGGAAATATTTTGTCAAACTATTTTTAAATTTAAGGAATTAAATATGTTCATTAAGTAAACCCCCAATTAAAGAATCCGATGGCTGATTTTCGTATATTTAAAAACAAATGATGTTATTTACTTATGCCAAATTATTAAGCGGAGTGCGCAAGTGAATGTCGGCTGTGTACGAAAGTAACCGTATTTTCTATCCCATTCTCCGGATGTTAATTCATCCCCAAGCCTTTTTACTATCCTATCTTCTGTACCTTCGGGTAAAAATCCCCATGCCGACTGAGACTGCCTGACTTTTTTATCAAGAAATTTTTCCGGTCTTCCGTAAAATGCTTCCTGAAAACCATCAATACAATCTAAAGGTATAGGAATTTTCTGTATATCACAACTTCCGCCAAGTAAACTTTCTAAATGACTAACCGTAGGATATCTTTGTCTTTCAATTTCTATAACTTCAGGGAAATATTCTGCATTCCAGAAATCTTTAAGTGAGTCGGGATCAAAGGTCATAATAACGATGCGTTCATTTGTTACACGCTTCAGTTCGTTCAAGCCTTTTTCCATGTCCGACCAATGATGAACAGTGAGAAGAGCCATTGACGCATCAAAGGAATTATCATCAAATGGTAATGAGTGTGCTTTTGTATTAATAGCCGGAATTTTTCCATTAGCAATTCTTTGTGAACGCATAGTTGCAGATGGTTCGACTGCAACTACGTATCTGTCATCAGGCTCGTAAGAACCGGAGCCTGCACCTACGTTCAAAACTGTTTTTGCACTTCCTAAAGCTGAATGAATATATTCTGCTATCCGTGGATCTGTTTTTCTGAGAGATGAATAATTCTGCTTGTTGATCTCGAAAGCTTTATCGTAGTTGTATGAAGAGTCTGTGATCTTTGGATTCATATTAACTTCTTAGCCTTTTCGCAACGGGTCTTTTCTTAGCTGTTATGCATCTGACAATTGTCACCCCGTGCTTAATTTCATTTTTATCTTTTACTTTTGCAATTGAGTTTAAATATGCATCTTTTACAAGTTTTTTTATATATGTCTTTGGGAATTCGGTTTTACTTTTTACCAGTATATATCTGTATTGACTTCCTTTTCCTAAAAGGAGCTTTTCGGGATCTGAGATCTGCGAACCCCAGTAAAAACCAAAGTGAATATTGTAGCTGCCTCTTCCTATTGCAATTGAGCAGACTGCATGACCCAGCCTTTCCGTTAATGACCATCCTATAGCAAGAGCATTATAATTATCATATATAAGCTCATTCGTTTTCGGATAAAGCTTCCAGACAAACTCCCGTAACCATAAAGCCATTTCCCTCTTCTCATCAGGAAACGACTTTAAGAATTTAAGCAGCTCTTTTGTATCTTTTAAGCTCATAGCTTATCAAATTTATTGCTTCTCTATAAGGTTTTTCATATTGCCAAGGCTTATATCCATATCTTTACCAAGCATATCAGACATATTCATAAACATAAGCATTACATTCATAGGATAACTCATTTTCTCATAGAATCCCCATGTAACTTTAGTCTGGTTATCTCCAACAGATTCAGTTGTCATATATGAATCTCCTTTTCCTTCAAACGGTTTGAAGAATCGGACTTCAGTATCTACTCTTTCACCTTCAGTAACTTTTTTTATCTCATGCTCGCCTGAACCAACTTCTTTCATAGGACTATCCCATTTAGAAGTAAATCCCGGAGTACCGTCTGCAGAACCTGTATAAGTAACTTTCAGGTTTGGATCTTTCATAGGCCAGATGTTATACTTAACTTCGTTTTTAATCTGCTTAACATAATTAAATACTTCTGCTTTCGGCTTATTGATAGTTACACTTCTAGCAACTACTATTTCATTTTTTGCAATAAGCGCAAGTATAAGGACTAATGCTACTATGCTTGCAATCACCATGAGAATTACTTTCAGGACTTTCATAATGCGGGCTTAAATTTAATTAAAAAAATTTATAAATAATTTATATAGAATTTATAACTCTGCATGGATTTCCTGCAGCAAAACAATCAGAAGGAATATCTCTGGTAACAACGCTGCCTGCACCAATAACAGTTCTTTTACCGATCGTAATGCCAGGGCAAATAACTGCGCTGCCTCCGATCCAGACATCTTCCCCGATAGTAATGGGCTTTCCAAATTCAAGACCTGCAGCTCTGGTTTTTGCATCCATAGGATGAGTTGCAGAATATATCTGAACATTTGGACCGATAAGAGTTCTGTTCCCAATACTTACATTCACTATATCAAGGATGATGCAATTAAAATTTATGAAGACATCATCGCCAATAATTATATTATACCCATAATCACAGAAAAACGGAAAGACAAGATTAAAGTTCTTACCTGAATCCGGAATTAATTTTTTTAGCAGACGGAATCTTTTTTCTTTATTATCTTCTTTAGTATTATTTATTCTTCTGATAAGAAGTCGGGCACGTATCTTTTCATTTGCTAACTCCTTATCCATTGAGTTATACAACTGTCCGGAGATCATTTTTTCTTTTTCAGTCATACAGCAATAATCTATATATTTCTATAAACAGGTCACACGAACCCAGTTAAAGCATTATCTTTAAATTCTACTAATTGAATGATTTAAAGATAATAGAAAAAAATATATTTGAGTAAAATGAAATTCAGAGGGTAAATATGTTTAAAATGAGAGGCAATAGAATGGGGATAAATAGATTAATTCATTTATATAAAGGGCTTTCCAATAAAAGCATTAGGGGAAGAGACGAAAATAAAAATTAAATTGATTTTTTTAAGATATAAAAGAAACTGAAAGGAGTTTGGTCATATGCAAAAAAGAAGCAGATCCAACGCTGCTTCTTTTTCACATACTAAACATTTTGTGGTTCCTGCTCATAAGCAGATCCAGCGCTGCTTAGTTTTGCAAGATAAATTGATCTGATATATAATGTACAGTAGAGATTACTGATAAAATATACGAGCTTATAAGTTTTTTATTAGAATGTGAAAACTAATACAACATACAGCAATGCGAACAGTAAAGAGAATGCTACTTCGTAAGCTGATGTAGAAATACGTAAAAATGGTTTAAACATGGTTTTTAATTTTGTGATTTACAAATACTATTATCATAAAGCGTGCCGAACTGATTTTGTGCATTTTATAGCCCGTTTTAGAACTAATTGTAATTTTCTGGCAGAAGAAAAGAGTAGTTTAAAATCTTACAATGATAGTGAAATGACTATGGTTAAATCTTATTTTCGGTTCTTTTACTGATTGTGTCTAGTTTTAAACACGAAGGAATTCCAAAAGTTCCTGCGTAATAAAATTTAATATTAACCATTAATTTAGTGCAATTAGAAAAGGTTTAAGAATGCAATTGAAAAAAATTCAAATTATGACTACTTTGTTAATTACATTATAAAATGTGCCCGTAGCTCAATCGGATAGAGCAACAGCCTTCTAAGCTGTAGGTTATTGGTTCGATTCCAATCGGGCGCACGACAAAGATCAAACCTCGGATATTTTCTTTTGAAAGTCCGGGGTTTTTTATTAAACTAAATTATTGGAATAAAGATATGATGAAGAAAAAAGAAATTCAGGAAAAAGTATGCGTGATCACCGGCGGTTCAAGCGGTATAGGAAAAGCATGCGTTTTTAAATTTTTGAATGAAGGCTTTATTGTAATTGATGCCTCCAGGACTGCTAAGGGAAAAAATCCGGATAAGAATTATATTTTTTTTAAAACCGATGTTGCAAAAGAAGCGGACATAAAAAAACTTTTTACTTTTGTTGAAAAAAAGTTTGGTAAAGTTGATGTGCTAGTTAATAATGCAGGGTTTGCAAGATTTGCGAATTTAGCTGATTCCAAGACAAAGGATTTTGATGATATGTTTGCAGTAAATGTTCGTGGATTATATCTGTGCACAAGATATGCTCTTAAAACTATGTTAAAAAGACAGCAGGGCGACATAGTGAATGTTTCATCTATAGGAGGAAAAAATGGATTTGCAAGTGCATCAATTTATACTGCAACGAAACATGCAGTAATGGGATTCGCTGCTTCTCTTCTTCTTGAAGTAAGAATAGATAATATCAGGATCATAACTGTATGCCCGGGTTCTGTTGATACAAATTTCTTTACTGAGAAGGGAAAGAAAAAAAGTCCTTCTTCTACTGTAATACTAGAGGCGGAGGATATTGCAGATATGGTTGTAGCAGCTGTTAAACTGCCATCAAGGGCAATGGTTACAGAGATTGAAGTTAGACCTTCCAATCCTGTAAAGAAGTAGTGTTTATTTATAGTAGGTAACCCAAATCTATCCGTTGCACACTCAACGATACTTGAAAAGGATTTAAAGTCCAGCTATTTGAGAACTTCTTTTCCTATTAATCTTCTCTTCATTCCCAGCTGCCCTGCATGATAGGTCTCATGGAATATCATGGCACATAGCTGATTCAGATCGTTAGCATCTTTTACTTCGTAAGATTCCAGAGCTTTTATAATATTTTTCTGACTTGAATTGTACAATGATAATAATGTGGAGATATCAGAAGCATTATCGTTATTAAATTTTTCTGTTGTCCTTTCATATATTGAATAAGTTTCATCATTCATAGCCGGATCGATCCCAAGCTGATCGAGAAGCGTATCTCTCGAAGCCACAATATGACCCAATAACCAGTTGATCTTATTTTCACCGGCAGAAGTGCAAATCATACTTTCTTTTTGAGTGATCCCTTCAAGATTCTTATTGATCACATAATGATTATGTCCGAGGATCGTAGAAAGCTGTTCGTTTTTCATTTAGAATATTAGAATTTATTAATAAATCATTTTTACTTTTGGAAAGAATATGTAAACAATATCAGAACGGGGATTCTTTTTCACCAATAATTTTAACAGCATCACCTGTATTTATGTATTTTCCAGTTTCCGAATCCGGAATGTAGCAATCAACGGAGAGATAATAATTATGTCCATATTCTTCAAGAAGTGAAAATTCGGGAAGAGCTGCTGCACGCTGTTTCGCAAAAGTTTTCGGGAATGCTTTAGTTACTTCACCGCTAATTGTATTTCTGGTAGGGACTACACATCTGGCGCGCGGACTTATCCCAAATACAGTCACATCTCCAATTAAAAACTCAATACTTTTTCCGTCTGATGTAAAAAGATGGTCTTCCCAAAAAGCTTCAACTCCTTCAAGTTCAATTGTTGCCCTGAATCGCTTTCGTGATTCTTCTACGGACAAATCATCGAACCAATTTGAAACTACATCAAGACTTGCAGTTGAAAGAACAGTTATACCGCTTATATCAGGTATATCGAGAAAACGACCTGTGCTGTTTTGTAAAAAGGTAACTGGGATCTTAAAATGATCTGAAAGGTAGGAAGCAATCTTATTATTTTCATTCAGGAGGTCAAATTTTTTCCAAACAGTTTCTTCATTCCTGCGGAACGCAACAATGTTGTTATCAAGATCAAATTCAGAACGGAGTGAGTGAACAAGAGGTGTTGATTTTCCATTTACAAATTTTCCGAGCTTATTGAAGATCGCATACTCTCTGTCATGAACAAGGCAGCCGCCAGCGGATATCATTGCTTTTTGCAACGAAACACCATCAAGAGATTTTATTGGGAAAATTGTAATTTTACTTACTAAAGGTAAAACCCGGTTCATTTATGCTCAGGAATATATATAAATTAGAAAGATAAAGTATTGAATCAGAAAACTTCTGCATTAAAATAATATAATACTAAAAATTCTTTACTATTTTTCTTTATCAACAAAATATTGCAGCAAGTGAACCCTTGCAAAATTTATCCTGTTATCCTTTTTATATCTGCTCCCAAATCCCGGAATTTCTGATCTATATCTTCGTAACCTCTGTCTATATAAATACCGCCTTTAATTAGAGTCTCACCTTTTGCAATTATTCCTGCAATAAGGTATGAGAATCCTGCTCTAAGGTCAGGTACATTTATTTCAGCACCTCTCAGAGGAGTTGGTCCTTTTATAATCGCACTGTGAAAATAATTGTTATGCATAAATCTGCACTTCAGAGAACCAAGACATTGATCATAAAGCTCAACTTCTGCTCCCATTTTTTTTAACTCCTCAACATATCCAAATCTATCTTCGTAAACCGTTTCGTGTAATATCGAAATTCCATTTGCCTGAGTCATCATTATAACAAAAGGCTGCTGCCAATCTGTCATAAAACCAGGATGGACGTTTGTTTGAATAGCCAGCGGCTTTAGAGGTCCGTCATAATAAAATCTAATTCCATTATTCTTAACTTCATACTTTCCATTCATTCTTCTTACCGTATTCAGAAAAGTAATTAAGTCATCCTGAATAGCATTCTCAATAAATATATCACCTTTAGAGGCTATCCCTGCACATGCAAATGATGCAGCCTGATTGCGATCCGGAATAACATAATGCTGCGTACCATAGAGCTTATCAACGCCTTCAATTGTTATTTGACGGTCAGTATTAAGCTCGATTATAGCTCCCATCTTTTGAAGAAATTTTATAAGATCTATAATTTCCGGCTCAACAGCGGCATTATGGATCTTGGTTCTTCCTTTAGCCAAAGTGGCAGCAATAATAATATTCTCTGTTGCTCCTACTGAAGGATAATTCAGGTCTATGTTAGCACCTTTAAGTCCATCTGCTTTTAAAATAAAATAATCTTTAGTTGTCTCAACATTCGCGCCTAGCATTTTAAGCCCTTCAATGTGAAAATTAACCGGACGCTCTCCAATTTTATCTCCGCCTCTTGGAATAGGTATTTCTGCTTTTCCGCATCTGTGCAGCATTGGTCCTGCCAGTAAAATAGCAGTGCGGGTCATATTACCAAGCTTTTGTGAAAGCTTTACGCTTGAAATTTTTTCTGTATGTATATCAAGTCTGTCACCCTCTATCTTTATTTTACTTCCAACGCTTTCACATAATTCACCTGTTACTTTCAGATCCAATATCTTATTCGGTGAGTTATAAAGCGATGTTGGTTCAGATGAAAGCAAAGAAGCTATCAGCAATTTTGTTGCTGAATTTTTTGCACCACTTACTTTTACATTTCCATTGAGCGGCTTACCGCCCTGTATAAGAAATTTTACGTTGTCGTTATGATCCAATGGTTATGTTTGAGAATTTACAATTTTTTTGCGGAGCGGTTGAAGTGTGAAAGTTCTAATCTTTATAAAAACCCATTTCACCGAATTTCTTAGCTCGGTTCTCAAGGAATTTTTCTTTTTTTATTTTTGAAACTACTTCAAGCTCTTCCATTAATGCTTCTTTTAAAAAACTTGCTGCTACTTCGTGGCTTCTATGTGCGCCACCTTCAGGCTCTTCAATAATTCTATCAATGATCTTAAGTCTAAGCATATCCTGTGCAGTAAGTTTCAGGGATTCAGCAGCCTGTTCTTTATAATCCCAGCTTCTCCATAATATCTGTGAGCACGATTCAGGAGCAATAACTGAGTACCAGCAATACTGAAGCATTAGTATTCTGTCCCCTACTCCCATGCCAAGCGCGCCGCCTGAAGCTCCTTCACCTATGATCACTACAATTACAGGAACTTCGAGTGATGCCATTTCAAATATATTTCTTGCAATAGCTTCTGCCTGTCCTCTTTCTTCAGCTTCAATTCCCGGAAAAGCTCCAGGAGTATCAATAAGAGTAATAACCGGCTTATTAAATTTTTCTGCAAGCTTCATAAGTCTTAAAGCTTTTCTGTATCCTTCCGGATTCGGCATTCCAAAATTCCTATATATATTGGATTTTGTATCTCTTCCTTTTTGCTGACCGATTATCATTACCGTCTGATCACCTAACTCTGCAAAGCCTCCTACTACTGCCTTATCATCACCAAAATATCGATCACCATGAAGCTCAATAAAGTTATCAGTCATCAGATAAATGTAATCAAGTGCATAGGGTCTTTCCGGATGGCGTGCAAGCTGAACTATCTGCCACGGAGTAAGCTCACTGAAGATCTTTTTTCTCTCATCCTTTAAGCGGAGTTCAAGCTTATTAATTTCATTTGAGATATCGAGCTTGTCTGACATTTTTCTAAGCTCTTCAATCTTCTGCTCCATCTCTATTATGGGCTTTTCAAAATCCAGCATAAATAAAATTAATAAATTTTAAAAAGATTTTTTCTTTTTAGTATAATAATTATACATTGTTCTGAGCAAAATTTCAGAATCAAGAGTTATTGATTGATTTTTAGCGTAAAAAAGATTGTACTTAATAAATTCATCGTCATTAATATTCTCATGATAATTCAGCTGTATTAATCCTGTAAGACCTTTCTTTCCCATGTAATCATAATTTCCATAATCCAGCCAGAGTGGATTTCCAACCAGGCTGTATTTTCCTCTTAGTACTAGAGGAAGCTGTGTAAGCTTTATATAAAGCCTTGATTTTTTTTGCCGTTCCTCTGAAAGTGTCAGGCTCAATATAGGGAACAAAGTGATCAAAAGGATAAAAGAAACCACTATATCAAAGACACCTTTGAGAAATATATTCCATTTATTGTTAATATTATACTCAATTTCGATTAGTTCTATATTATCAAGAGAGGTTGAATGAATTGCAGAGAGCATGATATCTTTTTCTGACGGTATTATCTTGAATCTGACATTTTTATCTCTGAATGACCACATGCAATCAAGAATATCTCTGTTAAGTATCTTATTGCTTGAAAATACTACTTCATCAATTTCTTCTATCTGAATTACTTCTTTCACTTCAGACATCACATCATTTCTTTCAAAATCATTAAAGTGAAGGAGCGAATATTTGGTTTTTAATTCTTCTTCGACAGAACCTTTCAAAGTTGATTCAGAAATTATAAGAAGCCTTGGCTTTTTTGCCAAAATGTTTGCAGACCTTATAAAATTAACCAGCTTATATATGAGCCTCCAAAGACACAGACCTGCAAAAGAAATAATAGTCGAATTCAAAACAACTTCTCTTGAGAAAGCATATTCTTTGAAGAAAAAAGTAATGGATGCATTTATAAAAAAACCTATAACAATGCCATTAAAAACTTTTTTTAATGAACGGCGGAATTTCTTTGAATAAGAACCTATAAGTGTCAGGCATAATATCCATATAAAAATATAAAAAGCAATTATTGCAAGATATGTTCTGTTTGGAAATGTTCCGAATCTGGAGTTTACAGAAATAAGGAATGCAGCAAAGATAAGTATAGCATCGAGAATAGTATACTTCAGCAAATTTACTATTCTCAGGAAATAGGACATTGTAGAACGGTAAAAAATACCTGCCTGAAGAACAAAAGAAAGAAACCGCGAAGTGCCTGTGAAATTTTTCTTCACAAAAATACTCATAGCTCCGTAAAAATTATTTACGTATGACAAGTGAGTCTTCTTAGTACTTTCTCCTTTAAAATGGATCGTGATAACTTCGGGGAAATAATATATTTTATAACCCTGCTTTTTTATTCTGTAGCAAAGATCAAGATCCTCTCCATACATAAAATATTCTTCGTCAAAGAATCCTGTCTCATCAAGAACCTTTTTAGGAATGAACATAAATGCTCCGCATATAGCATCAACTTCAATTGTTTTATCTACATCTTCATAGGAAAGATTGTACTTTGCGAACATTTTACTTTTTGGAAAAAGCTTTGATAAGCCAAGCATTCGCGGGATTGCAACGGAAGGTGTTGGAAAGCTTCTTCGGCAGGCAGAATCAAGTTTCCCATTGCTTAGAATCAGTTTAGATGAGATCGCACCCGTGTCAGGATGACTTTTTTGAAATTCAATTAATTTTTCAAAAGTTTTTTCCGCAAGAATTGTATCAGGATTAAGGATCAGTACATTTTTCCCTTTAAGAATATTTAATGCCTGATTATTTGCTTTGGAAAAGCCAACATTTTTTTCATTCTTTATTAGATGAACTTCAGGAAAATTATTCCTGACCATCTCTGAACTTTTATCTATCGAGTTATTATCTATTACGAATATTTCAAGAAGGAATTTATTGTCGTTAGCTTTATAGATAGAGTTAAGACAATTTTTTAAGAGGTCTTTAACATTATAATTTACAATTACTATCGATATATCAGGGTTCAGCTCAGACATAGATGAATTAAATTATAGTCGCCCTGTGTATTGTATTGACAGGCAGAGACCTGTCTGTGCAGTGAATTATGGAATATTTTATAAGCTTTCATTGCAGCTTTCCAAACATTGATCTGAATCTTAATTTCCAGACCATGATCCATGCTTCGCGGACAACCCCCGATGACATCTTTGATTCTCCCGCACGGCGGTCAATAAAAATTATCGGTATCTCGATTATCCTGAAATTTTTCTTAAAGAATTTAAATTTCATTTCGATCTGAAATGAATACCCGTTTGAGCGTACATGATTGAGATCAATCTGCTTAAGCGATTCAACTTTATAACACATATATCCTGCCGTTGTATCATAAACTTTCAGCCCGGTAACCATTCTGGTATAAATATTAGCACAGTAACTAAGGATAAGTCTTCTCATGGGCCAGTTGATAACTGAAACTCCCTGCACATATCGCGAGCCAATAACAAGATCGTAACCTTCATCCATTTTACTAAGGAAATTTGGAAGATACTTTGGATCATGAGAAAAATCTGCATCCATTTCGAATGCATAATCATATTTATTCTCAATAGCAAAGTTGAAGCCGGCCACATAAGCTGTTCCCAGCCCTGATTTTTTTGCACGTTTTAGAATATGAACATTGCTGTTGTTCATATCTTCAACGATCTTTGCAGTTCCATCAGGTGAACTATCATCTACAACCAAAATATTGTATTCGTATGCAGCATCAGAATACTTTAATACATCAGGGATCAGTCTGCCTATATTAGCGGATTCATTATAAGTGGGTATTATTATTAATATTCTTTTCAAATCTATGCTGTGGTTAATGACCTTTCATCAGTATAATTACGATGAAAGTATTTATCAGTATTTTAAAATCCAGCTTAAGGCTCATATTTTCTATGTAGTAAAAGTCATACTGGATCTTATCCTTTATATTCTCAATATATTCTTCGTAGCTGTATTTTAGCTGAGCCCATCCTGTTATACCCGGCTTAACTGAAAGTCTTTTATAGTAAAAAGGAACTTCATCTTTAAGTTTTCTGACAAACTCAGGCTTTTCAGGTCTTGGACCAATAATGCTCATTTCATTTTTTAGTACATTCCATGCCTGCGGTGTTTCATCAAAATATATTCTTCTTAAAATTTTTCCAAGAGAAGTTATTCTCTTATCATTTTTTCCTTCCCAGTCATCTGAATATTCATCTTCACCTATAGCCAGAGTGCGGTATTTATAAATATTAAATACTTTCTCTTTCTTACCGGTTCTTTCCTGCTTATAAAATACGGGACCTTTTGAAGTAAGTTTTATCAAAAGAATAACTATTAAATGTACAGGCAATAATAGGAAAATAATTAACAATGAAAATATAATATCAAAGATCCTTTTAGTAAGCTTACCCGGAGGGGACATAGTGTCGGGCAGTACATCTATCATTGGGATACCGTATATCTGATTTGTTTTCGCCATGCCGCTGACAATATCATACATATCAGGTATTATCATCAGGTTTACGCTGCTGTCCGAACAATATTTAATAATCTCCGGCAGTGCAGGCTTTTCTTCAGGGTCTAATGCTATTATTACTTCAGTGATCTTATCCCGTCTGATAACATTTTTTACTGCTTTCAATTCTGAAGTAAATTCCGCGCTATCTTTACCCGAGTTAAGATTTATGAAGCCAGATATTTTAAAACCAAGCTGAAGATAATTTTCAAACCTGCTTTTAAGCTCAATATTTTTTTTAGGATTAGCAATTATCAGTGTGCTTCGCAGACCGATTCCTTTATTCAGTAATATTTTCTGATAGCTTCGAATGAATATCCGCCCTGCTGAAACAAGCACAACCATCAGTGACCAGTAAATCAAAATTAGAAATCTTGAAACAATAGGAGCATTGGAAATATAATCATCAAGAAAAATTAAAAAGAAAAGAACGACAGAGCCGATAGATACAGCTTTTAAAACAGAAATAAACTCATCAAAGCGTGATCTTACAAACCAATTTCGATAAAGACCTGTGAAGCTGAAAATAATTAGCCAGTAAATGAATATTGCCAGCAAAGGTTCTTTGAAAGACGGAGGATTGGCATATTTTATCCAGCCTGAATTTATTCTGAAAAAATAATATACCGTCCATGCAAGATTTATAAATATTGCATCGGAAAGCAATAAAAATATTTTTTCTTTCAGCTTAGACAATGAATATTCTTAAAATAAAATGAGCTTAATAAAAAAATTATTAAGCTCGAAAATATGATTTACTAAAGTAATTATTTCTTTGTTACAATGATCGTAGTAACAAGAGCTAATACAAAACCTCCTATAGCTGTTACAATTGTGATCAACTGTGAGAAGCTTGTGTTAACCTTTTTCGGCACATAAATATAATCTCCTGATTTTATTTCTGTATCTTCCGGCTTATACCATCCACGGGTATTAAATTTTATAACTCTCGTATCCCCTTTATCAGCTGCCAGAGAATATCCCCCTGCCTTTTCTATATAAAAATCAGCATCTTTGCCTGGTACATATTCCGCATAACCTTCATTATTTACCTGCCCAAATACATAAACTATATTTTTATTGTCATTGATATAAATCACATCTTTATCTTCCAGTATATAATCCTGTGACTTATCCTTATTGATCAAAAGCTTTTCAAAATCTACAATAACTCTGTTTCGCTTTCCCTCAATATCAGATACAAAATTTTTTCTGTCAGCTTCTGTAGTGATCAGGTCATTAGCTCTTAAATTTATTAATACTTCCGATGAATCCCTGACAGTGTATTCATAATCGTATTTTCTGAAAAGTATGCTTAATGGCAAATATGCCGTTGGTAAAGTTCCCCCTGCCATTTGTATAACCTCTGAAAGCCGTGTATTTTTGAAAGAAATAGGATAATAACCCGGATGAGGCACCTCTCCTAAAACCAGAACAGAGGACTTGCGCTTAAAGTCTGAATTAAACCCTACAAATATTCTGTCGTAATTATTTATTTTAAAATTCTTGTCCCTGTCATAGGAAAGATTAATAACTTCAAATCCTTTTGAATCGGGATGCGGTCTGTAAACCTTAATGCTGTCCTTTTCTGAATCACTGTTAAATCCCCTCGCGAGCCCTATAGCGGTTTCAAGATCATCATCACTAGTATATTCATAACTTCCCGGAAGCTGGACTCCCCCGTTTATTGAAATAAAATTCTTATCCAGTTGATTATATGGGATCTTGAGCAGGTCTCCTTCTAAAAACATTGGATTATACCTGTCATCATTAGTAATAAAGTATTTATAAATATCCACTTTCTCGACTCTGCCATTCTTTCTTACCAGCTCAATATTTCTTAGCGACATTTGTATCTGAAAAATATCTTCAGGAATCTTATTCTTATTATCAGTAAATTTTCTATTTGTATTCTTTGAAATATTTAATGTGTCAAGTACTAGATTGTTTAAAAGGGATAAAACTCTTGTAACCGCACTTACCTGGAAATTTCCTTGATTAAGACCAGATACTTTTATAACAAAATTACGAGGAGTTGTCAAAGTAAAGCTTACATCACTTGAATAATATCTTTTCTTCACAGCGGACGTTACTTTTCTTTTCGCTTCAGCTAAAGTAATTCCATTAACATTTATTTCTCCTACAGTCGGAATAATTATAGTACCTTCAAGAGATACAGCTACCGGGATCTGCTGATTAATGTATCCATAAATTCCAAGACTGAAAATATCATTCGGTCCTACAATATATTGATTTACATTGATCGCTTCTTCGAGAGGAGTAGAGCTTGTTATTTTAGTTGAATTAAAATTTCCAAAAAGCTGCAATGCATCAGCATTGATCGTTCCTACCGGGAATTGTCCTGAAGAATTTCCAAGTTTGTTAAGTCCGTCCTGAGATTGTGAGAATAAATTCTGAGTCATAATCACTAACGCAAAATAAAGCCCATAAATAAAATATCTATTCATCTTATTCTGATTTCAATTTAAAGTTTGTTATTGCATTTTCTAATATGTTCTTTGTTTCATCTGTAACCGTAGTTTCACAATATACTCTTAGAAGAGGCTCGGTACCAGAAGCTCTGACGAGTATCCATCCCCCTTCAAAATAAAATTTATATCCATCCAGTGCATCTACTGAAATTATTTTCTTTCCGCCAATACTATCCCCCGCTTTCATAGAACTGCACATAGCTAATGCAGCCAGCTTTTTTTCATTGGTTGTATGAACGTCAATTCTCTGATAGAAATATTTTCCGAATTCTGCATCCAACTCTTCTTTTAGCTGTGAGATGCTTTTCTTTGACATTGCAATCATTTCCAAATAAAGCAAGCCGTTATAAACACCATCACGTTCAGGCAAATGACCTTTAATTCCTATGCCGCCTGATTCTTCAGCCCCTATCATTACATCTTCATTTATCATCATCTTTGAAATATGCTTAAAGCCGATCGGCACAGTTGAAAGCTCTAGCCCGTTTTTGTCACAATATTTTTTTATAAGCTCGCTGGTAGAAAATCCCCTTACAACTTTACCCTTCATTCCTTTTACTTCATAAAGAAATCTCAGAAGCAGAGCAAATGTTTTTTGAGCATCTAAGAAATCTCCCTTTTCATCTATGATAGCAATTCTATCTGCATCTCCGTCCGTTACAATTCCGATATCATATTTACCATTCTTAAGTGTTTCCTTTATCTCAGAAAGATTTTTTTCAACAGGCTCAGGAGCGCTTTTTCCGAATGAAGGATTTATTTCACTGTGCAATAGCACTACATTCGAAAGTATATTGCCTATTGAACCCTGGCCTGCACCGTACATACAGTCATAAACAGTTTTCAGGTCTGCATTTTTTATTACACTTATATCAATGTGAGATTTTAAATATTCAATATAGTATTCAAAGCCGTTAAAATATTCTACAATGCCTGAAGAGATTAGTTCCTCTAAAGTCTTATTGATAGAAACAGGCTTTATATTAACTAGCTCTTTTTCAATTTCAGCTATAATTTCCGGATCCATTGAACCACCAAACTCATCCTTTAGCTTATATCCGTTATAAATAGCAGGATTATGTGAAGCAGTAATCATTACTCCTAAAGCCAGATTTTTATCACGTGAAAGAAGAGAAACAGTCGGAGTTGTAACAAAAGTATCCGTCAGATAAACTTTAATACCTTCATTGCCAAAAACTTCAGCAACGCAGGCAGCAAATTCTTTTGAAAGGAACCTTGTGTCATATCCAATAATGATCCCGTTCTTAATCTTTGGATGGTCTTTGAATCTTTTTGCGGTTGCAAGAGCAGCTCTTGAAACATTTGCAAAAGTATAGTTTTCAGCTATAACAGCTCTCCAGCCGTCAGTTCCGAATTTTACTTGTTCAGTCATTTATAATTGATTTTTTAAAAAAGGTATAAAACTATTCGAATAGAAGAATTTTGATTAGATGTAATTTTGTTGCCCCATTTTGTTATTCCCTGTTCTTTGCAACCCAATCTTTAACATAAGCAATCGTCTCAAAAGTAGGAGTTCCCGGTGTGAAAAGCTGCCCGACTCCAATCTTTTTCAGTTCTTCGATATCAATGTCCGGAATTATACCGCCGCCGAATAAAAGTACATCGGTCAGTCCTTTATCATTCATTAGCTTTTTCACCTTAGGAAAAACCGTCATGTGCGCTCCGCTAAGGATAGAAATACCAATTGCATCGGCATCTTCCTGCAATGCAGCTTCAACAATAGTTTCAGGGGTTTGGCGAAGTCCTGTATATATAACTTCAATTCCGGCATCTCTGAAAGCGGCTGCAATAACTTTTGCACCTCTGTCGTGACCATCGAGACCCACTTTTCCGATGATAATACGTATCTTTCGTTCTTTAGTATTTTGCTGCTGTAAATTTTCAGGCATAGACTATAAAATAGAGTAAAAACTGTATTATTTCAAGGCTTTAAGACTGTCGCAATAGCGACGGAAGCTTTATTTTCTTGTTGATTTTAGTGTCGTTTCTTCAATAAACTAAAACAATTACAGGGAAACGTATTACATTGCTTGACCTGGCATAATTGAAAACCTATCCGGAAATTTAAACTTCTTCTGCCGGCATTTCGGGAGTTGGTATTTCTTCCAGTCCGTGGTGAGTTTTTTTATGATAGATCATAACAGCTATTACTCCGATTATAACTGCAAACCATAATGTTGCAACTCTGATAATTATTGTTGATGCTACCGAGACATCTTTGGGGATCTTAAGTAAAACGAGAAGACCTGTGATCGTTGCTTCAGTTGCTCCTAATCCGCCGGGAAGCATTGCAATAGCTCCTACCAAAGTTGAGAACCCGTAAATGAAAAATGCACTGAGAAAGCTGACATCTACAATTTGTGTAGTGGAGGCGACTATT
>JBBRMY010000023.1:0-25035 GCA_038230595.1 Ignavibacteria bacterium | reverse complement strand
ATTCCCAGCAGAGTTAATCCTGCCCGAAGCTTATTGCCCCGTAATGTGTTAAAAGCTAATTTTATGTTTTCTAATAGTGACATTTAAAAGTTTTGTTACAAAAAGACACCGAAGCATCTAATCAAAATTATTATTCGTATCTTAATGAATCCACAGGATCCATTTTCGCTGCTGAATATGCAGGGAAAAATCCTGCAAGAACTCCGAAAACTATTGAAATTATCAGTGACATGAATACAATCCAGACCGGAATAGCAGTTGGTAGTATTGCATTTATAGCCAAACTGATAGGTAAGGATATAAGTATCCCAATAACACCGCCCAATAGGCAGATTGTGACAGACTCGATCAGGAATTGAAGTAATATCGTTCTCTTTTTTGCTCCTATAGCTTTTCTGATACCGATCTCTTTTGTTCTTTCTTTAACAGTTACGAACATAATATTTGCAATACCTATTGATCCAACGATCAATGACATTCCAGTTATCAAAGTACCAATGATCTTAATAAGTGAAGTAAGCTGTTCATATGTTGATTTAAATGCTTCCTGCTGATTGATTCCAAAATCATCTTTTCCTCCTATAGGAATTCTTCTTGCTTTACGCATGACAGAAGCTACTTCTTCCTTTGTCTCATCAATATTCTTTACATCTGAAACCTTAACATTTATAGTTAGACTTCTCTTCGTACCAAATATTTTAAAGAATTTTTCTATTGGAATAATAACCCGGTTATCAAAGCTCATACCGAGAAGACTTCCCTGCTTTTCCATAACTCCGATTATTTTAAAGCTGTATGTCCCTACTTTTATCACCTGATTCATAGGTGAAATATTCGGAAATAATGCATTCTTAACATCAAATCCGATAACAACAACAGGATATCCACCTTCGGATTCTCTTTTTGTAAAGAATCTTCCTTCACTCATATTTATTCCCTGAGTTACCTGGTATTCATCTGAAGTACCTATTACCTGAACATTGTCAAGTTCAAGATCATTGAACTTAATGCTTCTGCCTGTACCGGCTGAAGGAGCAATAGCTGCAGCTGTTTGAACATTTCTTTTCAGATAATCAAAATTCGCTACAGTAATATCTTTCCTGTTCATATAATAAGTCCAGTCTTCTTTACCGAACCACTCAAACTTCTGTACGTAAAGTACATCAGCTCCTATAGCTGCAATACTTTTAGTGAATGCCTGATTAATTCCTTCGATAGCAGTCTGCATGATAGTTACAGCAGTAATTCCAATAATAATTCCAAGTGCAGCCAGAACTGATCTGAGCTTATTAGCCATGATAGCCTGAATAGCTATTAAAAAACTTTCTTTTATTTCAACAAATACATTCAAGCTTTAGCTTTCGTTTTGAATTTTTCAGTAACTTTTTGATTGATAAGGTCAGACTCAACAAGTCCGTCCCTTAATCTGATAATTCTATATGCATGCATTGCAATATCTTCTTCGTGCGTAACTAAAATTATCGTATGACCTTTTGAATGTAGATTTTCAAATAATGCCATTATCTCTTCACCTGTTTTAGTATCAAGATTACCTGTTGGCTCATCCGCAAGTATTATAGCAGGATCATTTATTAATGCTCTGGCAACTGCAACTCTTTGACGCTGTCCTCCTGAAAGCTCATTAGGCTTATGAGTCATTCTATCGCCGAGTCCAACATTTATAAGTGCATTTTCAGCTCTTTCAATTCTGACATCTTTAGGAATACCTGCGTATATCAATGGCAGCTCAACATTATGAAGTGAAGTATTTCTTCCCAGCAAATTAAATGTCTGGAAAACAAATCCTATTTCCTGATTCCTGATCTGTGCAAGTTCTTCATCATCCATTTCACTTACATTTTGATTGGTAAGGTAATAATCTCCGCTTGTCGGAGTATCAAGGCAGCCGATAATATTCATCAGGGTTGATTTACCTGAACCTGAAGGTCCCATGATCGCAACATATTCATTTTTCTTAATATCAACATTTACTCCGTGAAGAACTGTTAGCTGTTCCGCGCCCATGATATAGGTCTTTGTAATATTTCTTAAGCTGATAACATTTTCTTCCATCTTACTTGTCTGAGGGCTTTACATTCTTATTTGAATTATCAATTTTTACTTTTGCATTATCTTCGAGCTCAGTATTAATCGCCTTATAACTTCCTTTAACTACATCCATATTTTCTCCTACACCATCTATGATCTCAATGTATGAATCATCACTGATACCTGATTTTACATTTTTCTTTTTTGAAACACCATTCTCTACAACAAATACTACTTCCTGAGGCTTTGCTTTCTTTTTCTTATCCTGCTCGCTTGTTTTAGTCAGATTTTCATTTCCGGTTGACTTATCATCCTTCTTCATCATACTATCATCGCGAATGGTTAAGCTTTGAATTGGAACAGCAAGTACATTCTGTTTCTTCGCAACTTCAATATTTGCTGTGCAGCTCATTCCCGGTCTTAGTTCGAATTGATTTTCGATAATTCTGATCTTAACAGTAAAGTTCACTACTTCTTCCTGAGTTCCTGTTCCTTTGCTCTTTGCTGTATTTGCAACTTCATAAACATATCCTTTGAAGATCTTATCATTAAAAGCATCAACAGTTACATTCGCAGTATCACCTAAATGGATCATGATAACATCAGCTTCACTTACATCTACCTGGCATTCCATCAGGGAAAGATCAGAAATAGTCATGATATTCGATCCAATATTCTGGACTGTTCCGAGAACTTTTTCACCAACTTCATTATTAAGCTGAGTTATCACTCCGCTCATTGGCGCATATATAGTTGTTTTAGAAACATCATATCTGATGCTTCCAAGTCCTGCTCTTTGCTGATTTATCTGAGCTCTGTTTGTATTCAAAATTGCTAATTGCTGATCAAGCTTGTTCTGATTTGCATCCAGCTCGCTCTGAGATGCGAGGCCTTTATTAACAAGTTCTCTAGTCCTGCCTAATTCAAGCTCAAGATTTTTTAAAGCAACCTGATTCTGCTGCAGATTTGATTCTGCAACTTTAATACCGGCATTTTGCTGAGCTATCTGAGGTGCATATGCATCCTGCTTTATCTTTACTAATAGATCGCCTCTTTTAACTTCATCACCCTCTTTAAAAGGTAGTGAGATTATTTCACCACTGGTTTCTGCAGATATATTAACCTTCGTTTCAGATTGTATTTTTCCTGTGGCAGTTACAACCTGAGTTATATTTCTTTTAACAACTTTTTCTGTCTGAACCTCTGTAACCTTTTCCTTTTTCTGGGACATTAAGACAGCAGCAATTATAAGAAGTAATAATACTCCGCCGCCAATGAACATCCATTTTTTCTTTTTGCTTTTTTTCTTTCTTGCCGGAACTTTACCCGTAGGTGACATTGGTGCTGAAACCTGTGCTGTATGTACCGAAGGAGGCACAGTATTTGGATCTGCCGGAGCAGGTGAAGTTGAGAGAGTATCTGACATCTTATTTTTGTGAATTATTTAATTTTTTAAACTTAATATTTTATTTCGCCTGTTAGATAATCAAGCTGCTTTTTAGCCTGAAGTATATCATACAAAGCTGTTATTCTGTTAATAACAAGATTGTTATAATTGTTTGTTGCTGTCTGAACATCTAGCAAAGTTCCTAATCCAATATTATATTTTTCCTGTGAAAGTGTTACATCCTGCTGAGCAGATATTAAACTTTTATCAATTATTGCATATTGCTTATAAGCTGTTTCAAGATCATATTTTCCTTTTTTAATATCAGACCTGAACTGATTTTCAAGAAGAAGAAGGTCCTGACGCTTTTGCTTTATGTTTATATCGGCCTGCTGGCGTCTCGAATCCAAAGTAAAATTCTTGAATATTGAATAACTTAGATTGATACCGAAATTAAGTACCTTATTGTTATCAATATTTCCTATTGCATCTCCACTTAAAGAATAATTTCCAAATGCAGATATAGTCGGAAAAGTAAAAGCTTTTTCAGATATATCGTAATTAATCTCATTTATGCTTATGCTCTCCATAGCATTTTTATATTCAAACCTATTCTGTTTTGCCTTTGCAACCAAAACATCTACATTCTGATAAGCTGCAATAGACTGCAGTATTTCTGCATCTGAAAGATTAATGTTAAAATCAGATTCAGTAACATCGTATTCCTTATCAGGATTTACATTCATTGTCAGAAGCAGATCCACCTTTGTTTTCTTAACATCATTTATTGACTGTTCCACCTTCAGATCATTCTGTGAAACAAGAACATCCTGCTTGTAAACATCCCCTATAGTTTTTCTGCCTACATTAAAGTATTCCTTAATACTTGCAAGCTGTGCCTGGCTTATTGTCAGATTTTCCCTGTTCGCAACTACGATCTTTTCTTTTTTAAGTATGTCTATATAATTTCTTGTTACAGAAATTATCAGATTGCTTCTCTGTCTTTCGAGATTGTAAAGATTGAGTTGTTGATTTTCTTGTTCTAGATCTACCTGCCTGTTATTTGCAAAACCGTTAAATATTATATAGTTTGATGATAGAGACGCGCTATAGTTATTTCTGCCTGTTGATTGATCCGGCACTGCAATAGAAATTCCGTTCTGAACTATAAAGCCGCCCTTGGAATTAGTAAGGTTTCTTGAATAGCCGGCATTGAAAGTAAGATCAGGAAGGAGATTACCTTTTGCCATCTTTATATTATACTTTTGTCTCTCGATATCATTATTTATTGTTGTAACTAAAGAGCTGTGCTGGAAAGCAGTGTTCACCGCTTTTTTGTAATCTATAACTTCCTGTGCATTAACCTGCGAGCAAAATACTGCCAGAAAGAATGATGATAAAACTACTGATTTTATCAGGATCTTGTGAAGGGACATTATAATTTTAATTGTTGATTGCTTAATAGTTAACGGATTTAAATATAATTAGTTTCAGTGTTATGGAATAGTTAAAATCCCGTCTTACTACTTGTTGAGACTGTTTAAGATAAGATAAAGTTGCAGAGTTTGAGGTAAATATTTGTAATGATTTTATAAAAGATCCGATAATAAACTTAGTTGTAAAAAAGCTCTGTAGAATGTCTCAGCAATTAAGGATAAGATGGGAAAAGTGAACTATCTAAGATTTAACTTTTAAACAATCTATCTTCCAATAATTTTTGCATTTGTCTTCTTCCGTCAAAGATCCCGTTGATATAGACTATATTTCCTTTGATATGATAAATAATTCTATAAGGTTTGAAATGCACTTCTAAAAAATTATAATTTCTTATGTTCTCAAGTTCAGGAAGAGTATGACCTCTTTCAGGAAATTCCTCCAGTTTATATAACAAATTAACGATCTTCTTATATAATCTTTCTGCTGATCCGGGAGAATCATTTATATAAACATATTTATAAATTCCAAGAAGATCATCTTCAGCACTAACAGTTAAGAGTACAGAATACTTCATTTTTTAAAGCTTTTCTTAAAATCTTTAATTTTCACTGAAATATCCTTCAATGATGTTTTAAGAGGTTTATATTCTCCTCTTTTTATTTCCTCCCCTGATAATGCAAGTATTTTCAATAATGCTAATGTTTCCTGCGATTTTTCATATTCCTTAATATCCTGGAAAACTGCTTTAGCTTCTCCATTCTGGGTAATGATCATTGTTTTCTGATTTTCAGAAATATCGTTTAATATTTCTGAAGCATGTGCTTTCAGATAACTTATGGATTTTACTGATTCACTTAATTTCATATTATATTTATTATGACTATAATTTAGTCCGAATTCAGCTAATATTCAACTCAAACATTCATTTATAAGAATGATTAAATTAATTTTTAAACACCATTACTTTGTTAATTTTTATAAACCATATTTCTAAGTAACTTATAACTCAAAATCAGAATATTAAATATGATCTTCGTTACAAGAAAAGAGCATTTCTCTTCCTCCCATAAGCTTGAAAATCCGGCTTTAAGCGATGAAAGGAATGATGAAATATTCGGAAAATGTAATCATTTTCACGGACATAATTATTATATAGAAGTAACTCTTCAGGGTGAGCCTGATAAAGATAGCGGATATGTTATGGACCTTAAAATGCTCAAAAAGATACTTATGAACGAAGTAATAGATATCGTTGACCATCAGTTCTTAAATGAGCTTGATATTTTCAAAGGCATCATCCCGACTACTGAAAACATGGTATTTGTTTTCTGGAAGCTTCTTGAACCTAAAGTTAAAACTGATAATTGTTCTCTTTATAGCATTAAACTTTATGAAACTGATAAAAATTATGTTACATATTTCGGGAAATAGAAAATTATAATTCTATAAATTGACAATCGAAGAGTTAAAAATATTAGCTTCACTTAAACAAAAAAAATTCAGGCAGGAGCATGATCTTTACCTTATAGAGGGCGAACATCTTTTAAGAGAAGCTTTAAAATCTCCTTGCCGGTCCCAGATACAAAATATCTACCTTTCTACTTCTTTTAGCGGTAATGAAAAGAATTCTACTGAAGCTTTACTGGACTTTATTAAAAACAGCACCCATATCAAACCGGAGATCTTAAAAGATAAAGAGTTTGACAGAATTACAGATACAGTTAATAATCCTGGGATAGCTGCAACAATAAAGCCTGTGGAAAAAGGTAATACGCTGGAATTCAATGATGAACTCATTGTATATCTTGAAAATATTAATGACCCGGGAAATATGGGTACGATACTGAGGAATTGCTATTGGTATGGAGTTGATAAGGTTCTGATCAGTGAGAACAGCGTTGATCTTTATAATCCCAAGGTCATCCGTGCATCACAAGGTGCAGCATTTTTTCTTAATATAATTAATGAGGTACAGGAAACTATTCTTGGAGATTATCTGAAAAATGATTTTATGATTTATATTACTTCCCTGCATACTTCAAATTACTCTGACGAGACTGAGTTCAGCAATAAAAAGAATATTTTTGTTTTCGGCAATGAATCTTCGGGCGTATCAGGAAATTTATTGAATATACCGGGAAGTCAAAAAATAAAAATAAGAGGCTATTCGAAATGTGAGTCTCTAAATGTTTCAGTTTCAACTGGTATTATTTTGCACGACTATAGAAGCAGCTTTCAGAAGTAAACAAAAAACAAATCCATCACTTTAAAAGGAGCAATTCCTGCCTTAAAATATCCAATGCCGCCTGAGATGAGCGCCGCTTATTCACCTCACGATTATTACCGAATAAGAATTTCTGTGCAAAAGTTTTTTCTTTAGAAGAAAATCCTATCCATACAAGTCCTACCGGTTTTTCGGGAGTTGCACCCCCTGGTCCGGCTATTCCCGTAACTGAGATCCCGATATCAGTTTTAAAATATTTCCTTACTCCTTTTGCCATCTGTTTTGCTACTTTTTCACTTACTGCTCCATGCTTTTCCAATGATCCCTTTTTAACTCCGAGTGATCTAACTTTTGCTTTATAGGAATATGTATTTATTCCGCCTTCATAATAATCTGAGCTTCCGCTAATATCTGTTATCCGGGATGAAATAAGACCTCCGGTGCAGGATTCTGCTGTAGATAGTGTCAGCTTACTTTCTTTTAATAATTCACCTATGATTTCTTCGATCTTTTGATCTTCTTCACCAAAAATATATTTTCCGATCTTTTCTTTTAAATTCCCTTCAATAACCCTAAGTTCATCATTTGCTTCCTGCTCATTTTCTTTTAAAACATTTATCCTTAGCCTGACTCCATCCGGTGAAGGAAGAAAAGCAAGCTTGCTGTCTCCTATAAGCTCATCAATATTCCCTATCATCTCACTTAATGTTGACTCACCAATACCTGTTGTCAGAAGTGTCTTCTGCTTCATGACATAATTAATTCTGGAAGCAAAGTTATTGCTAAGCTTTGGCAGAACGTAATTATTCATCATTGCTTTCATTTCATAAGGCACACCGGGCATCGCTACAAACACTCTGCCGAATAATTCCTTCCAAATACCCGGCGCAGTGCCCATTGAATTCCATATATGCTCTCCATACCTTAATACCTCTGCTTGTCCTGTATTAACTTCAGGCATTGGAATGTTCCTGTTCTCAAAAATGCTTTTTACATATTTCAGAACATCTTCATTGAGTACAAGCTCATCATTAAAATATTTAACCATCACAGGTTTTGTAATATCATCATGAGTTGGTCCTAGTCCGCCTGTAATAAGTGTCACATCAAAATTCCTCATTGAATCATCAAGTTCTTCAATGAAAGCTTCTTCTGTGTCACCGATGGAAACGATCTTCTCCACAGGAATGCCTATGGAGTACATTTTTTCACCAATAAAAGCTGCATTGGAATTAATTATCTGCCCGATAAGTATTTCGTCACCAATTGTTAAAAGTTTTGCGCGCATATAAATTAAAGTCCTATGTATTTATGAAGAAAAAATAATACTGCTGAGGCAAGCAAGCCTGCATATAGTGCTGCAGCGATGTCATCAAGCATAACTCCTGTACCAGTATCTCTCTCATCAAAATATTTTGCAGGCTGAAGTTTTAAAATATCAAATATTCTGAAGCAGACAAAAGCCACTAATAACATGATGTAATTATTAACAGGAATATTAAAGCAGAATATTATAAAGATCGTAGCCCATTGCCCTGCAACTTCATCTATAACTACTTCTGCAGGATCATCACCAAAACGCTTCATCATTATTGAAGAGGTATAACATCCAATTAACGTAATCGCAATTGTTGCAGCAAGAAGGATCCATTTATCAAAAAAGGGAGGGAAGAGAAAAACTACTAGAGCTGCCAGTGAGCCCCATGTACCCGAAGCAAACGGAATATATCCTACATAAAAAAAGCTGCTGAATATATCAGAAAGAAAGTCAACTTTATAATCCTTATTTACTATTTGTCGTTCTTTATTAAGCCTCAAGATGCGGTTTTGGTTTTTACAGGAGAAATATTTTCAGAATGTATCTTCTTAGCAAGGAAGTAATCTATTCCTGAATAAAGAGTTATCATTGTTACTATAAGCATCAGCCAGTAATTTATATCTGAATTTAGGAATGCTATGATCTGATCTTTTAAATTATTACTGATATCAAAAAATCTTGAAATATAAAGTATCAATATAAGAAAAATAAATGTCATCTGAATAAATGTCTTCGTTTTTGCAATATATGAAGTCTTTATAGTAATACCTTTAGCTTCATTAATTGATCTGAGAAGAGTGATCACAATATCCCTGAATACAATTATTAATATCATCCACAAAGGCATTATTCCAACGAAGTAGAAACCTAAAAATGCAGCAGAAGTTAATACTTTATCTGCAAGCGGATCTAGGAATATACCTGCTCTGGTAACTGAACCGAATTTCCTTGCATGCCAGCCGTCATACCAGTCTGTTAGTGTTGCAACAAAGTAAATTAAAATAGATAGCTTTTTGAATCTCTCATCCGGCGACAAAAAAAGAAAAAAGAAGAGAGGAGCAAGAAGCATTCTCAGCACGGATAATTGATTCGGGAAGGTCAAATTATTCTTATTATATTCTTTCTATTATAGTAGCAATTCCCTGACCGACTCCAATGCACATTGCAGCAAGGCCGGTCTTTTTATTTCTCTTTTCAAGTTCGTTCAATAAAGTTATAATGATTCTTGAGCCGCTGCTTCCTAAAGGATGACCCAATGCAATTGCTCCGCCATTTACATTTATTTTTTCAGGATCAAGTTTTAAAAGATCAATGCAGGCAAGAGACTGAGCTGCAAATGCTTCGTTAAGTTCAATCAGGTCAATATCTTCAATATTTAAATTTGCTCTCTTTAATGCTTTTTCTGTTGCAGGCACAGGACCTATACCCATGCATGATGGATCTACTCCAGCTACTGCTGATGAGACTATTCTTGCTCTAGGTCTTAAGCCATATTTTTTTATAAAATCTTCTGACGCCAGCATTAATAAGCTTGCTCCATCGTTAACTCCGCTTGCATTTCCTGCAGTCACAGTACCACCTTCTCTGAAAGCAGGCTTTAGCTTTGAAAGCTTTTCAAAAGTGGTATCAAATCTCGGAAATTCATCCATATTAAAAATGATCGTCTCTTTTTTATTTTTTATTTCAACCGGCATAATTTCATTATTAAATCTTCCGGTCTCGATCGCAGTTTTTGCTTTCTGCTGTGATGCCACTGCAAACTCATCCTGTCTTTCACGGGTTATCTTATATTTCTCTGCAACATTTTCTGCAGTTTCTCCCATCGAAAAAGGATAGTGCATTTTCGCTAATACCGGATTAGTAAATCTCCATCCAATTGTTGTATCATATACTTCAGCTTTTCTCCCAAATGCTTCAGTAGATTTTGCCATTACAAAAGGAGCTCGTGTCATTGATTCAACTCCGCCTGCAAGGAAGCATTCACCTTCATTATTTTTTATAGCGCGGTTTGCGTCAATTACTGCCTGCATTCCGGATCCGCATAAACGATTTACTGTAACTCCGGCAACTGATTGCGGAAGTCCTCCGAGCAGAGCACACATTCTTGCAACATTTCTGTTCTCTTCGCCGGCGCCATTTGCATTTCCTAAAATTACGTCTTCTATGATCTCTTTAGGTATCCCATTTGAATCGAAGGATCTTTTTACAATTTCCTTTATTAAGATTGCTGCCATATCATCAGGACGTATATCTTTCATAGCTCCCGCATATTTCCCTATAGGTGTCCTCAGTCCTTCTACTATATAAACTTCTTTCATTAATGTTTAGGTTATTTTGAATATTATCAAATTTACTTAATATAAACATAGCTTTAAATACCCAAAATTAAGAGAATATTAAATTTATTCAACTTTTAAACATTTTTCTTTGGATCTCTTATATATTTCCTGCAGAAGCAATAATGCAATAATTCAATTTAAATTTGAAATTATGACAAACATTTGCTTTATTTTATCGTAAAATACTATGAATAAACTTTAAATAGTACAATACTTCTATTAAATAACAATTATTTTAAAAAAACTGTCACACTCATCTTTTTTAACTGTCTAACTATATATGACAAACAATCCCTTATCTGATTCTTATACATCCGACCCTCTCAATAATGATGAGATACTAGTTACTAAGGCTCTAAATGGTGATAAGATCGCATTAAATGAGCTTGTCAAAAAGCATCAGCAATATATTTATAATATTGCATTAAGAATGATAGGAGATCCTGATGAAGCAAAGGATATCACACAGGAAGTGTTGATAAAGATAATTACAAAATTATCTACTTTTGAAAAAAGAAGTAGTTTCAGAACTTGGGCTTATAGGATCGTTGTCAATCATTTCCTTAATACTAAGAAAACAATTAACGAAGCAAAGCATAAAGACAATTTTGCTGATTACTGGAAAGTAATAAATAATGTTCAGGATTTTGATATTCCTGACAGCTATGCAGCGCCTGTTGATATGAAATTGATAACGGATGAAATAAAGATCAGCTGTATGTTCGGAATGCTCTTATGCCTCGACAGAGGTCAAAGAATGATCTATACGTTAGGGGTAATATTTGGTGTAACTGATGCAGTAGGTAGTGAGATACTGGAAATTACAAAAGACAATTACAGGCAAAAGCTTTCACGTGCCAGAAAAGATATTCGGAATTTTATGCAGGATAGATGCGGGCTTGTGAATCCGGCTAATCCGTGCCATTGCAAAAAGAAAACTAAAGTACTTATAGAATACGGTTATGTTGATCCTAAAAACCTGAAATTCAATAGGGAAAAATATTATTCTATTCAAAATGAAATAATAAATAAGCAGGTAGACCTAAATACCTTAATGATTGACAAAGCTGATGTTCTTTTCAGAGAGCATCCCTTCCAGACTTCCCCCGATTTTGTTGAAGGACTAAAAGATATTATTTCAAGTAACAAGTTTAAGGATCTTTTTAATTTTAATTAATATTCCCGACCGACTATACAATGAATTAATCACATTATCAATATGAATGTGATAAACTGAATGTAAATTTTTTACATCCATTGGTAACACTAAATATTTATATTTTAAATTAAAACCTAAACGAAAAAATGAACAAAATACTGACCCTCTTATTATTATTTATATCCCTAGCCGCAAATATATCCTTTGCTTCAATAAGGCAGGTACCCTCTTCATATTCAACGATCCAGTCAGCAATCAATGCATGTGTTAACGGAGACACTGTACTTGTTAGTCCCGGGACATATTTTGAAAACATAAATTACAGAGGTAAAAATATAGTTGTAACGAGCAAGTTTTATCAGACAAATGATTATTCATTAATCAGCAGCACAATTATCAATGGCGGCACACCTTTAAATTCTGACAGCGCAAGTTGTGTAAGAATTACTGCAGGTGAAGATTCTACTACTGTTTTCCAGGGATTCACGTTAACTGGTGGAACCGGTACATACTGGGCTGATGAGCATGGTGGAGCTCAAGTTTATTGTGAAGGCGGCGGAGTCCTTCTTGAAAATACAAAGGCAACGATCCAATACTGTATCATTAAAAATAATTTCGCTATCAGAAAACGTTCAGGTACTGCAAGCGCAGGGGGTGGCGGTATAAGATCCGGAGACGGGGCACCAAAGATTCTTAATAACATGATCCTGAATAATGAAGGAATGTATGGCGGAGGAATTGTTCTTAATTATTCAGCTGCTATTATTAAGAATAATGTTATAATGAGCAACCGCGTTTATCAGGCAGTTGTTGGCGCTGCTACTTATGGCGGAGGAGGTATTTGGATTACAGGCGATGCTCAAAGTTCTTTCGTTATAAATAACACAATAATAAATAATTCAAGCTCAGGCACAGGAAGTGGTGCAGGTAAAGGGGGTGGAATGCTTGATTATGGTTCAACGATCACTACTGTAAATAATATAATATGGAATAATACTCAAACAAACGGAACTTCTCAGATAGCAGATCTTGGAGGCTCAATGGCAGTAACTTACAGTGATGTACAATTAGGATATACAGGAGCCGGAAATATAAATATTGCTCCGGAGTTTGACTCTACTAATTATTACCTTAAAAATAGTTCTCCTTGCATAGACAAAGGGGATAGCAGTACAAGTTATAATGATATTTCAAATCCTGGAAATCCTTCTCAGGCTTTATTTCCTTCTAAAGGAGCATTAAGAAATGACATGGGTGCTTATGGCGGTCAGAGAGCCAGAATAATTGGTTATTCAGTAACCGGTTTGATAAACGGTATATTCTTCCTGCCGGAAAATTTTAATCTCGGTCAAAATTATCCAAACCCTTTTAATCCTACTACAAAAATTAATTTTTCATTGAAGAATCCGAAGTTTGTTGCTTTGGAAGTCTTTGATATTTCGGGAAAAGAGATTGTTCGGCTGGCAAACAGGAAATATGATGCAGGTAATTACATTGTTGAGTTTAATGGTTCCGCACTTGCAAGCGGATCATACTTTTATAAGCTTACTGCAGGCGGCGAAAGTATTACAAAAGTAATGATGCTTATAAAATAATAAGATATTTTTTCATTCACAATTCCGGGGGGAAATTGGAATGAAGAAAATACAAAAAAAAAGAGATGCGCGAGCATCTCTTTTTTTATTTAAATAAACCGTTTTAAAATTTAATACTAGATCAGTGATGCATTTTTCCTGACATTATAACTCCACATGCAATTCTTGGACCTGAATTTCCACTTGGATCTGTCATCATATCATCGATCTTTTCATGAATTACAATTGCTCTGTTAATAATGCTGTATTTTCCGCTTAAGGAAGTTTCCCTGTCAATATAATCTATTGATGCATTTCCATTGGCGTCAGCTGTAATATTTCCGTAATCTCCTGCGTGTCTTGTATCAGAATCCGGTCCGCCATGCATCATCATCTTTGGATTAAAATGTCCGCCGGCAGATTTAAAGTCGGGAGCATCACAAGCACCATTTTCATGAATATGCATTCCATGCTGACCGGGTGTTAGTCCGGAAATTGTGCCTGTTACATGAAGTCCTGAAGCAGTTTTTTTAAATTCAATATAACCGCTGACACCTGAAGTTCCGTTAGAATTGATCTCAGCGTATGCATATTTAACTTTGCTTTCGCTTTGAGTATCTGCTGCATTATATACAAATGCAAAACCGAGGAATGGTAAAGCAATTATTAAAAATAATAATGTTCTCATCTTATAATGTTTTCTAGTTGAACTGCACCGGTAAATAATAAATTCCTAAAAGTTTTTGAATAGGATAAAACCAGGATTCTATATTGTCTATTCCTCATCCTCTACTCTCAACTTCTCCAAAACAGAAAAATCTTCAAGAGTTGTTACGTCACCTTTTACTTCTCCTGATGATGCAAGCTCGCGAAGCAATCTTCTCATGATCTTTCCGCTTCTTGTTTTCGGAAGAAGCTCTGAGAATCTAATATCATCAGGTCTTGCCAGAGCACCGATCTCTTTTGCTACCCATTCTTTCAGTTCTTTTTTTAATTCATCACTTGGTGAGTGACTTCCTTCTAAAGTAACAAAAGCAAATACTGAGTTACCTTTTATTTCATCCGGCTTCCCTACTACTGCTGCTTCAGCAACTTTATGATGGGCAACTAAAGCTGATTCTATTTCTGCAGTTCCTAATCTGTGACCACTTACATTCAATACATCGTCAACTCTTCCCATGATCCATAAATATCCGTCCTTATCTTTTCTTGCACCATCTCCGGTGAAATAAATACCCGGAAATTCACTCCAGTACTGCTTCTGATATCTTTCATCATCTTTATAAATAGTCCTCAGCATAGAAGGCCATGGCTTTCTTACTACAAGCAGGCCGCCCTCACCTTTGCCGACAGGAATTCCTTCCCTGTCAACAACTTCAACATCAATTCCAAAGAATGGAAATGTTCCTGAACCGGGTTTTGTCTGAGTAGCTCCCGGGATCGGAGTAACCATTATAGCTCCTGTTTCAGTCTGCCACCATGTATCAACTATCGGACATTTAGCTTTTCCTATTACGTTATGATACCACATCCATGCTTCAGGATTTATCGGTTCACCAACTGTTCCTAAAAGTCTCAAGGAATCAAGCTTATACTTTTCAACCCAATGAGTTCCCCATTTAACAAATGCTCGGATTGCAGTAGGGGCGGTATAAAAAATAGTTACTTTATACTTATCAATTATTTTCCAGAACCTGTCTGCTTCTGGATAGTTAGGAGCACCTTCATACATCATAACTGTTGCTCCATTAAGCAAAGGACCGTAAACTACATAACTGTGTCCGGTTACCCAGCCTACATCAGCCGTGCACCAGAAAATATCTTCATCTTTAAGATCGAAAACATATTTTGATGTAAGATAAGTCTGAACAGCGTATCCTCCTGTTGTATGCAATATACCTTTCGGCTTTCCGGTTGTACCTGATGTATATAGAATATATAGCGGATGTTCTGAATCCAGTTTTTCAGCTTCACATTCAGAAGAGGCATCAGCCATTTCAACATGGTACCATTTATCACGCATATCATTCCATGCAACTTCAGCATTGCATCTGTTAACAACTATAACATTTTTTACAGTAGGGCATTTCTCTACGGCAGTATCGACTGCATCTTTCAGCCTTGTGATCTGTCCCCTTCTATTTCCTGCATCTGCAGTTATTACCATTGAAGCTTCTGCATCATTAATTCTATCAACCAGAGCATTTGAAGAAAACCCTCCGAATATAACTGAATGTACTGCTCCGATCCTTGCGCATGAAAGCATTGCTATAACTGCTTCAGGTATCATAGGCATATATATGCAAACCCTGTCGCCTTTTTTAATTCCATTACCTTTTAAAACATTTGAGAATTTTTTAACCTCATCTAAAAGCTGACCGTATGTGTATGTTTGAGTATCACCCGGTTCTCCTTCAAAGAATAAGGCTACCTTATTTTTTCTATAGGAATCAGCATGCCTGTCGAGGCAATTGTAAGAAATATTTATTTTCCCGCCGGTAAACCATTCTGCATGCGGAGCCTTCCATTTTAGAACTTTAGTCCATTTCTTAAACCAAGTAAGTTCGCTCGCAGCTTTTGCCCAGAATTTTTCAGGATCTTTGATAGATTGCTTATAAAGCTTTTCATATTCTTTAAAAGACTTGATGTAAGCTTTATCAGAGAATTTTTTAGACGGTTTAAATTTCCTGTTCTCTCTGGAAAGTGAAGTTATATTATTCTCTTTTGGTTTATCACTCATATTTTATAATTAAAATTTATAATTTTTTAATTTCAAATCCTGAAGCGTTATCAAGTACTGAATAACCTTTTTCTTTAATGGTATTTCTTAATTCATCAGATCTTTTAAAGTCCTTATTTTTTTTAGCTTCAAGTCTTTCATTTGCAAGTGAGGTTATTTCTTCAGGAATAACTTCTGCTTCATCAATCTCACCTAGTCTCAAACCCAATACTTTATCAAGATCGAGAAGAGTTGCCCGTCTTATCCAAGGTTCTATTGATTCATCTTTGATCAGTTCCCATGCTACAGCTAAAGCTTCCGGCATATTCAGATCATCATTTATCTTTTCAAGAAATTTGTCTCTGTAAAATTCAATTATCTCATTTGACGTATTATCAGGATTCTCTGGTGTTATTTTATTAAGCTTTCCTTTTAAATTTGCTAAACCGGCTTTTGCGCCTTCCATAGCTTCCATGCTAAACTTTAGCTTTTTCTTGTAGTGTGCATTTAATAAGAAATATCTGTAATCCATTGCTGTAAATCCTCGGTTCTTAAGTACTTTCAAAGTCAGAAAATCTCCTGTAGACTTTGACATCTTTTCTTCATTCAAAAGAAGGAATTCCCCGTGTATCCAATAGTTCACAAACTTTTCACCGTTGCTTATCTCAGATTGAGCCAGCTCATTTGAATGATGAACAGGTATATGGTCTATTCCACCGCAAAGGATATCAAAATGATCTCCTAACAGCTTTTTGCTCATTGCAGAACATTCAATGTGCCAGCCGGGAAAGCCTTTTCCCCAGGGCGATTCCCACTCCATTTGCCTGTTTGAATTCTCAGGTGAAAATTTCCAAAGTGCAAAATCAGTGGCATTTTTCTTTTCAGAATTGAACTCTACTCTATGTCCTTTACTTAATCCTTTGATATCCAGCTTTGCTAGCTTACCATAGTCTTCTATCTTGCTTGTGTCATAGTATATTCCATCTGAAGTCTTGTATGTAAAGCCCTTAATTTCAAGGGACTTAACCATTTCAATCTGATCTTGTATATAATCTGTTGCTTTGGGTAGAAATGTCGGTGATATTATATTCAGTTCTGAAGAATCTTTTAGGAATTCGGCAGTATAAAATCGAGAAACATCCCATACACTTTTACCTGTCTTCTTTGCGCTCAATTCCATTTTATCTTCACCCGTATCTTCATCGGAAACCAGATGCCCTACATCAGTAATATTCATTACATGAGTTACATCGAAACCGTTATAATCTAAGGTTCTTCTGAGAATATCCTCAAAAATAAACGTTCGGAAATTACCAATGTGCTGAAAATTGTAGACTGTAGGACCGCAGCAATACATGCGGACTTTACCGTCTTCGATTGGTGTAAAGACTTCCTTGCTTCGTGAAAGAGTATTAAAAAGCTTTAACATTAGACTTAATAAAGGAGATAAAACTTATAAAATGTAAGTTATAAATAAAATGAATAAAGGAGAATTGAATTTCCATTACGTTCGTAAGCTGGAGCATCGGAACGAGAGGTAAAACATAAAATATCATCAGACAGGTTTTTATCTTCTCAGGTGATAATTCCTCCTGACTTTATTTGCCCCGACCTTTAGGTCGGGGTTTTAATAAAGCAACTCCGGCTTTAGCCGAACCTACAAAATATAAGATTAGGCTAAAGCCAGAACCAATAGAAACTTAACCCCGACCTAAAGGTCGGGGCAATTAAAACTTCCGTTAATAAAATCAAAAAAGGATCTTTATTTTTCACCTACAAATAAAAAAACCCGGCAAAGTAACTTTGCCGGGTTTGAAAGCAGACGCAGAATATTGCATCTCAACTATTTACTAGATCCCCGATAAAAGCATTTGGGGATAATTTTTTGATCCGTTAAGACGGATCAAAAGATTACTTAACCAGCATCATTCTTTTAACTTCGCTGAAATCTGCTGAAGTCAT
Source organism: Ignavibacteria bacterium (assembly GCA_038230595.1). Lineage (GTDB taxonomy): Bacteria > Bacteroidota > Ignavibacteria > Tepidaquicellales > Tepidaquicellaceae > JBBRMY01. The sequence goes on along the minus strand of JBBRMY010000023.1, from coordinate 6,867 downwards.
TTTATAGAAGTAAACACCGCTTGCGTAATTTGAAGCGTTGAAATCTACCGAATAATTACCGGCATTTCTTACTTCATTTACAAGCTGAGCAACTTCTTTACCAAGCATATCATAGATCTTTAATGTAACTAATCCCTGCTTAGGTAATGCAAAGTTGATCTTTGTTGTAGGATTGAATGGATTCGGGAAATTCTGTGACAGCTCATATTTAACAGGAGTAAAGCTTATTGGAGTTGAAACTCCTGTTGCTGTACCTGAGCTTATATCGTCAATATATAAGTTGTTTCCGAAAGCGCTCTTTGCAATAAATCTTACCATGTTTGTTCCGACAGGCATTGTATAAATTTTTGTTGCCCATTGAGATGGAGTCGGTGCTAAGAACTGAGCTGTGGCTGCCACTGTTGTCATTACAGGAGTGCTGTTTGTTCCTGATGATAAAGTTAATGACTGATACATACCAATAAGCCTGGTCCAACTTGTTCCGGCATCTGATGATGTTTCTATTACCAGAGAATCTATTGCCGTTGCACTGTAATAAGCACATGCTTCATTGAATCGTAAAAAGTTTGAACCTGCTACTACAGGAGGAAATTGATTACTTGTTAATGTTTGAGGACCTGTTGTTGCTGATGCAGACCAGAAATTATAAAACGCGCAGCCTGTTGTTCCTATTCCGTAACCGCTGAATGCAGCTCTTGTCCAGTATTGAGTTGCTGCTGAACCAATTGAAAGTGTCCAGAAAGCTGGAGGCATTGATGCATCTGCAAAGTTCTGGAACAATGGAAGTAGTCCTGCTCTTCTTAAAGTGATCTTTCTGTCAGGAGCTGTTGAGTTTACTGAATCAGAAGATGTGAATGATCTTACTCTCCAGTAACCAACTAATGAATCACCAGCTGCAACACCAGCCTGTGAAAGCAATGTATCTAACTGAGAAATTCTCAAAGATAAAGTAGTATCAAATCCTGCATTGTTTGATGTAACTTTAATAGTAGCAGGGTCTGAATATGATAATCCTGTTTTAAATAACCATTTGTATAATGCTCCTCCAGCACCTGATTTCGTCCATGAGAATACAACAGGAGTCGGATCGATCGGGTTAGTAGTTATTGAGAAATTAGTTGCCGGAGCTACTAATGAGAAAGCTGAAATAGTTACAGTCTGTCTTCTGAAAGTAATTGCTCTCGGACCATTTGTAGATTTCAATGAATCTGGTCCCGGGGCACCTGCATTTTTATAAGCCCATACATCCCAGTTACCCACGGCTGAATCTGATGCAAGTCCTGTATTTGTAAATCCAGCATTTGCAAGTACAACATCAAGAGCTCCTAAAGTAGTTGTAATACTATTAGTGGTTGAGTTGATCGAAAATCTTCTTGTTGGAAGAGGATTTCCGAATGTGAATTTATATTGGATTCCCTGTGATGCAGTATCCCATGTAATTGTAACAGGAGTTGTTGAACCTGCTGAAGTAACTATTCTTGTTCCAGCTGATGGTGTCTGAATATTAAAAGCACTAAGTGCAGTTCCAAGCGGGTCGTATCCGTCTATGAACATTGCACCTGTATTAGCTGAATCAAGCCAGTCTTTTGCTCTTGTTGTAGGAGTTGTTCCATAATCCCATGACATAGCGAGTTTGCCATAGAAATCTGATTTATCAGTTGCAGTACATGAAGATGGTCCTCCATGAAGCTGTCCGATATATCTCTTATTCTGATCATACAATGGAGATCCTGATGAACCCGGCTCAGTAATTGCAATAGATGGAGCACCCGGATGAAGTGTCCAGAATACATGCCAATGTGAATTTGCAGGTGTACCTGACCATGTATCCGAAATGTTTGGTCCGTCATAGAATGAGATCTTCTTTATATCACCGCTTGGATGGTGAACACCAAATCCTGAAGTAGCAGCGACATCAGCTCTGTTCCATCCTGCATAATATACATTGTAGCTTGATGGCGGCTTGCTTGAAAGTCTTGATATAGTAAAATCAGATGCTGCATTGCTTGCTAATAATGTTGCACCGGAAACTGTGTTTGTAGTTGGTCCGTCAATATTAGTACATCCCGGAGCTTCATATTTAAACATGAAGATCCAGTTTGTTACTGCAGTTCCACAGTGATTAGCTGAGATAAAAAGAGGTGTACCGTCAAATCTTGTATTGTTTATTAACGATCCACTACAAATTCTTGAACCGCCGGAGATTATCATAGCGCTTGATCTAACCTGATTCTGATATGGATCAGCTACAGGGCAATGAACGTTAATGTTACATGCACCCGACTGGCCGAAGCTCTTGTCATTTAAAATTCTGAAAATATCTTTGTACTCATGTGTTACAGAAGAAACATTTAACAGTGGTGCTTCTGAAACATAAGCAGGTTGATTATATTCAAGAATTATTCTCTCGCCTTTTACAGGCTGAGTCGAAAAGCTTCTTTCAGGAATATTATCTGCATCAGTGAATGCGCCTATCATCATTGTCTTATCGCTGTTGTAAATATAGAATTTCGCACCTGATGGCAGGTAGAAATGATCATAGATAAGATTAATACCAAATGCTCCCGGACATGCAATAGCTAAACGCCAGACTTTGCTGCCGTCTGCTAGTGTTTCCCATGTTCCGGAGTTTGTTATTCCGAAATTAACTTCATACAGATATCCGAATCTGTATGGAATGTCTTTCATTTTTGATTCGATAGCATCTTCAGCATCGATTGCTTTCTGATCGTATCCCGGCATAACTTTTGTATCTATGCCATCTTTTAAATTTGAAAATGTTTTACTGAATGGAGTACCCGGAAAACTGATCTGTGCAAAAGCTGATGAAGATAATACCATCAAAGCAATTAAACAGACAACTCTTCCAAGTCCAAAAAGTTTGAAATTGTTCATTATTGGTTTTTTGTTTAGTAAAAAGATTTTGTTTTATAGGTGAATTCGTTGGGAATTGATATAAGTTAATATTTATATGCTCAAATAAAAAGATTTTAATTCAAGCGTAATACTTATTTACAAATTAATCTAAGGATCCAAATACAGCCTTTAGCTTTTCAATAACTCAACTAAATTGAATATATATCTTATAATGACTAATTTACAATAATTATAGCTTAAAAAAGTAATAACCTTTTACACTAATTTTATTTAATGAGTAAATCCGCTTTTGTATTTCCCGGTCAGGGCTCCCAGTCAGTTGGAATGGGAAAAGATCTTTATGAAAAATACCCGGAAGCCAAAAAGTTATATGATACGGCAGATGAAATTATGGGGATACACATAAGTAAATTATGCTTTGAAGGTCCTGCTGAAATTCTCAAAGAAACCAACATTACACAGCCTGCTCTATATATTCAATCATACATTCTAACAGCTTTGATGAATGAAAAAGTAGTTCCTTTTGCAGTCGCCGGACATTCTCTTGGAGAATATACAGCAAATGCATACGCAGGTACTTTTTCATTCGAAGATGGACTTCGCCTCGTTAAAAAAAGAGGAGAACTGATGAAAAATTCCGGCGATATAAGAAAAGGTTCAATGGCTGCATTGATAGGGCTTGATGCAAAGACAATTGATGAGATCTGTGCTAAAGCAAGCGGAGGTCATCCGGAAATAGTTGACGAAGTTACTGACCCTCTTCATGATTATAGCATTGTTCAGCCTGCAAATTATAATTGCCCTGGACAAATAATTATTTCCGGAGATGAAAAAGCAGTAAAGCGCGCAATTGATATAGCTAAAACCGAATACAGCTGCAGACTTGCAAAAGAACTTGAAGTAAGCGGAGCGTTTCATTCACAGCTAATGGTACCTGCAGCAGAAGATCTCAGAACTGCTTTAGATAATACAGTTTTCAGTGATGCAGTAATTCCTGTTTATTCAAATGTTGAAGCAGAGCCTTCTCTAAACGCAGAAATGATAAGACAGTCTTTATACCGCCAGCTTATGTCCCCTGTTAAATGGGAAAATATAATTCACAACATGATCCGAAATGGCGTAAGTAAATTTTATGAGATCGGCAGCGGTTCTGTACTTACCGGGCTTATTAAAAAAATTGATAAGTCAGTTGAGCTTATAAATATTTCTTCAGCTGATCACATAGAAAACTTTTTAAACAATTAAGATTTATAGAATCCCGAATACTCTATTTAACTTTAATAAGTAAAAACCAACAACAAATAGTAAGCATGTCAAAAAAAGAAACGAATACTTTACACGAAAAGCTTGGCGAGAATGATCAGAACGAACCTATTCAATCCTCACACAAAATTATTGAACTCAACGGAAATAAAGTAAACACTTTGTTGTTCGAGCAGGGCTTTGTTCCGGGCTGCGATATGACTATATGTCACGGGCAATGCTGTCATGCAGGTGTTTATATGGACAAGGAATTTAAAAAAGTTATTCTGGATCATAAAGATATGATCATTGATGTAATGAATGATGATCAGATCACCGATATAAACCGATGGTTCGATGAAGAAATAATCGAGGATAGTGATTTTGAATCAGGTTATGCAATTGGCTCAAACATTTATATCGACTCCAAAGGAAAAGAGAAATGCGTTTTCAATGATCAGAATCAATACTGCTCTCTGCAGGTTGCAGCTGTTAAGAACGGAATGCACAAATGGGATATAAAGCCTACTCATTGCATCCTCTATCCTGTAACAAGGGTTGGCGGTCTGATCACATATGATGACGAGCATTCTCTTGATCTTGATTATTGCGGAATGGACAAGGAAGAAAATTTTGTTCAGTCAGCTTTTAATGCAACTCATGAAGAAATAAAATATGTTTTTGGAGAAGAAGTTTTTAACTCAATGAATGAATATTCAAAAGCAAATTATTCTGATAAATACCAGATTAAAATGGATATTATTCAAAAGTAAGGGATGATATAATTCTAAAAAGGAAAAAGCTCTAATATAACTAAAATTTCACCCCTACGGGGTTTGAAAAAACAAAGTTTAGTTTTACAATAATACCAACCCTACGGGTTTTAAATTAATAACTTTAGTAGTCTCAATTAAATAATTGGCACCATAAATCATAACCCCGTAGGGGTGATATATTTGTAACACTAAAAGTCTTTTGATATAACCCCGTAGGGGTGATATATTTGTAACACTAAAAGTCTTTTGATATAACCCCGTAGGGGTGATATATTTATAACACTAAAAGTCTTTTGATATAACCCCGTAAGGGTGATATATTTGTAACACTAAAAGTCTTTTGATATAACCCCGTAGGGGTGATATGTTTGTAACACTAAAAGTCTTTTGATATAACCCCGTAGGGGTGATATGTTTGTAACACTAAAAGTCTTTTGATATAACCCCGTAGGGGTGATATTATTGTAACATAGTAATAAGATCAAATTAAATTTAAGAAAAGATGTATAACTTCAAAGATAAAATAGTAATAGTTACCGGCGGCTCAAGAGGCATTGGCAAGTCCATTGCTGAAAATTTTCAATCAACCGGAGCAAAGGTAATAGTAACTTATAAAAATTCGATAGATGAGAATTATTTTAATGATAAAAATATTTCTCATTTCAAATGTGATGTATCTGTTCTTTCAGAAGTCACGGCACTTGTCGATTCAATAGTTAAAGAGCATGGAAAGATCGATGTTCTAATAAACAATGCCGGCATTACAAAAGACGGACTGTTGATGCGAATGAGTGAGCAGGATTGGGATACAGTTATAGATACAAATCTCAAAGGTGTTTTTAATTTTACAAAAGCTGTTACCCGCTCAATGATGGGAAAAAGATACGGCAAAATAATTAATATAACTTCTGTTGTCGGAATCATCGGCAATGCAGGTCAGGCGAACTATGTTGCCTCAAAAGCCGGCGTGATAGGCTTTACAAAATCAATTGCCAAGGAGCTTGCTTCAAGAAATATAAATGTAAATGCTATTGCTCCCGGGTTTATTGAAACTGAAATGACAAATAACCTGAACGAAGATGTTAAGAACACTTACATGAGCTCTATTCCTTTAAAAAGATTTGCTAAACCTGAAGAGATCGCTAATGCTGTTATGTTCCTTGCATCTGATGAAGCATCATATATAACGGGACAGGTTCTTTCTATCGATGGTGGATTAGCGATGTAAGATTTTTAATGTAGAGACGTTGCATGCAACATCAAATGTTGTACGAATTAAAACACGTTGTTTGAATTAAAAACAGACGTTGCATGCAACGTCTCTACGGAATAAATAATAAAAAACATAAATGAAAAAAATATTTTTATCAATAATTTTATTTGTAATCATGGCTTCAGGATGTAACGATAAAAGATTCAATGTAATAGATAAAGTTTTTGTTTATAAGAATGGCTCTGAAAAACAGTACGTCGCTTTTGATGACAAAAAGATCTACATGAAATGGGATGACACTCTCGGCATAGATGCTTTCTCAGGTGAATATTCAATTAAACCTGTGAATGATTCTACCTTTACTGTAGTGTTGAAGGATAAGCCAAAGTACTGGGAAAAGAATACTTGGGATATTGTAAGCGTTAGCCAGGAAGAATTTTATTCTGTTGATTCCAAAAAGCATTATAAGTTTTTAAAAGCCGGTATCGAGCTAAAGTAAGATCATGTCCGCAAAACCCGGAAAAAGTTCATCACTCCGAAAAGATAAATTCATCACTGACTCAGGCATTGAAATGCCTGAGTTCCTTAACACATCAGAAAAAATTCCTGACCCCGGACAGTTCCCTTTTACAAGAGGAATTCACAGCTCAATGTACAGATCAAAACTCTGGACAATGCGTCAGTATGCCGGCTTTGGAACTGCTGAAGAATCAAATCAACGTTACAAATTTTTAATATCAAAAGGAACGAGCGGTCTTT
>JBBRMY010000022.1:0-25537 GCA_038230595.1 Ignavibacteria bacterium | reverse complement strand
TGGAGTTACCGTTCAGGATGGTGTTGCAATAAAATCAATGGAACATTTTGATCTGGCTATTAATGAGCTTAAGAGCAGAGGCATAAATCAATTTGTTGTGAAATCCCAAATACATGCAGGCGGAAGAGGTAAAGGAACTGTCTATCATAAGCAGAACCGAAGCGAAGTTGTTGTTGAGGGCGGAGTGAAATTCATGGGTGATAATGTTGAGAAATCTAAAGACTATGCAGGCAAGCTTCTTGGAAACGTATTAGTAACTCATCAAACAGGTGAAGAAGGTAAAGAAGTTCAGACCCTTTTCATAACTGAAGGAATCGATTATAAAAAGGAATTATATTTAGGAATACTGCTGGACAGGAATAATTCAAAGAATGTTATAATGGCTTCAACAGAAGGCGGAGTTGAAATTGAAACTGTTGCTGAAGAAACTCCTGAAAAGATCATTAAGATATGGGTTGAGCCGGAATTAGGACTCAAGCAGTATCAGGTAAGAGATCTTGCAAATGGTTTGGGAATTGAGCCGGTAGCTTTAAAAAGCTTTACTCAATTTGTAATGGCATTATACAAAGCTTATGAAGATACTGATGCATCAATGATGGAGATAAATCCTATGGTAATTACCAATGATGATAAAGTTCTTGCTCTGGATGCAAAAGTAACGCTTGATGATAATTCAATGTTCAGGCATAAAGAATTTGTTGACCTTAGAGATACGAATGAAGAAGATGCTCTTGAAGTTGAAGCTTCTAAGTTCAATCTTAATTATATAAAGCTTGATGGAAATGTAGGCTGCATGGTTAATGGTGCCGGTCTTGCAATGGCTACTATGGATATTATTAAATTAGCCGGCGGATCCCCTGCAAATTTTCTTGATGTAGGCGGTACTGCAAATCCTCAGACTGTAGAAAACGGATTTCGAATTATTTTATCTGATAAAAATGTAAAAGCGATTCTTATAAATGTTTTTGGCGGTATCGTAAGATGCGACAGAGTTGCTAATGGAGTTATTCAGGCTGCAAAGAATATTGATATACAGATTCCTGTAATTGTCAGACTTCAGGGAACTAATGCTGTTGAAGCTAGGGAGATCCTTAAGAATTCCGGGTTAAGTATCATTCCTGCCGATACTTTAGCTGATGCGGCTGAAAAAGTTACAGAGGCATTATCAGGGACTGGCTCTGGATCAAATTCTGAGCTTAAAGACAAAGTTGTTGAAGCCAATATTTACTAATTTTTAATGAGTTTATTTGTCATACAAAAATATAATTAAAGAACCGTCGTTAACTTACGACGATATTTCTCTTTTACCTGACCAGATATCATCAGTTGCACATCGATCTGATTGTGATACTTCTGTGGATTTTCTTGGAATAAAGATGGATGTTCCGGTCATTGCTTCACCTATGAATACTGTCTGCGGCGGAAAAATGATGAAGATAATGTCGGAGCTAAAGTGCCTTGGGATTGTTCACAGGTTTAATTCAATAGAGGAGCAGATATCTGAAATCAATGACTACGTTGCACTCGATTCCGAGTTTAAAGGAGCTGCAGTTGGAATTAATGGCGAAGCTGATAAAGAAAGACTTCAAAAGCTGGCAGATTCAGGGGCAAAGATTATTTGTATAGATATTGCAAACGGAGGTTCATCTGGAATTGAAAAATTTCTTAATTTAGCAGTAGGTGTTATATCTCAATATAAAGTTAAGATAATTGCCGGAAATGTTGCAAGCTATGAAGCTACAAAATTTCTTATAGACCTTAAAGTTGATGCCATAAGAGTAGGGATTGGAAACGGCGCTATGTGCTCTACTTCCATAAAATCCGGTATCGGTATAGGACAAGTCGATGCGATCATGAGGGCTTTAAAAGCAAAAGAAGATCTTGGTTCAGATATAAAAATAATTGCAGACGGAGGTATAAATACTCCCGGCGCTATGTGCAAAGCTATTGCTTTAGGATGTGATGCAGTTATGTTCGGAAGAGTACTAGCCGGAAGTGAAGAAGCTCCAGGAGATGTTCTTAAATATAATAACCAAAGATGGAAAAAATATTGCGGAAGCGCTTCATTCGCAGTTAAGCAGGATAAAAAAAATTATATAGAAGGAGAAGAATCACTTGTTCCTTATAAGGGAAGCGTTTCAAAGATAATCCAAGAGTATAAAGAAGGACTTCAATCTTCAATGAGCTATTTAAATTCAGTTTCATTAAAAGAGTTCAAGGCAAAATCTACTTTTGTAATTCTGTCCGGAAGTGCATTCAATGAAAGAAAGCCTCAGATATAAATATATTAAATGTCTTTAAATACCGAAATAAGAAATCAATACCAGCCGGTAATAGGACTGGAGATCCATGCTCAGATGCTGACTAATACAAAAGCATTTTGTACATGTTCTACCGATTTTCATACTCCGGCAAATACTAATGTTTGCCCTGTTTGCTTAGGCAATCCCGGAGTACTTCCGGTACTTAATTCCAGGCTTGTAGAATTTATTGTAAAGATGGGATTATCTACAAATTGTAAAATACGCGATAAATCAATTTTTGCAAGAAAGAATTACTTTTATCCTGACCTTTCAAAGGGATATCAGATCTCTCAGTTCGATACACCAATTTGTTATGACGGACATATAGATATAGAATTGAAATCAGGAGCATCTAAGAATATAGGTATTACAAGAATACATATGGAAGAAGATGCCGGTAAATCAATACACGATTTCTCGGATCATGAAACTTTAGTTGATTTCAACAGATGCGGAGTGCCCTTAATAGAAATCGTCAGTGAACCGGATATTAACACACTTGAAGAAGCAAGCGCATATCTAAATAAAATAAAACAAATTCTCGTTTATCTTGAAATTTGCGATGGCAATATGGAAGAAGGTTCACTTAGATGTGATGCAAACGTTTCCGTAATGCTTAAAGATGCTAAAGAATTAGGAACTCGTACTGAAATTAAAAATCTTAACTCATTTAAGAATGTAACTGATGCAATTGAAGTTGAGATAGAAAGACAAATTGAGATAGTTGAAGCAGGCGGAAGAATAGATTATCAGACCATGAATTATAATGCAAAGGATAAGAAGACTACTCCACTACGTTCAAAAGAATTCGCTCATGATTACAGATATTTTCCGGAGCCTGACCTTGTTTTCGTAACTGTTTCAAAAGAGGAAAAAAACAAGATCGGCAGTAACTTACCTGAATTCCCTACTGAAAAGAAGCAAAGATTTATTAAAGATTATTCGATTTCCGAAGGAGACTCTACAGTATTAGTTCAGAGCAAGGAGTATGCTTCTTTCTTTGAAGAAATTATCAGAAGTCTTAAAGTAAAAAACGAAAAGAGCTTTAATATTGCATCTTCATGGATGAATATTGAAGTTGGCAGAGTTTTAAATGAACTAAAGACTGACGTTAGTAAATTTCCGGTTAAGCCTGAAAAAATTTCTTCTCTGATAGATTTTATATCTGAAGGAAAGATCAATAAAAATTCTGCTCAGGATATATTTAATGAAATGATCGAAACCGGAAAAGATGCTGAAGATATTATTAAAGATAAAAATCTAATACAGGTTTCAGATACTGATGAGATAGATACAATTATTAAAAAAGTACTTACAGAAAGCTCCGGCGAAGTTGAACGTTATAAGTCAGGAGAAAAAAAGCTGGCAGGATTTTTTGTAGGCAAGATCATGAAGGAAAGCAAAGGTAAAGCAAATCCAAAAATTGTAAATGAGCTTCTTTTAAAAAATCTTACAGAGGCTAATTGAAAAGAAAAAAGCTTATTGCAGGTAACTGGAAAATGAATTTAACAGTTTCGGATTCAATTCACCTTGCAGGGAACATAAGAGAGGAACTCGAAGGTTTTAACGATCCGAAAACAGAAATACTGGTTTGTCCTTCTTACTTATCTGTTTATTCTGTTTCTGAAATTCTGAAGAACAGTGTTGTTAAGACAGGTGCGCAGAATATGTCTTCCGAAAATGACGGAGCTTTTACAGGTGAGGTTTCAGGTAGTATGATAAAAAGCGCAGGATGCTCATATGTTATTCTGGGACACAGTGAAAGAAGACAGAATTATAATGAAACAGATGAGAGCATTTGCAAAAAAATATCAAAGGCTTTGGAGAATGATCTGATACCTATTATTTGCGTTGGAGAAAAAGAAGAAGAGCGCGCATCAGGAAATTATGAAGAAGTTGTTAATAATCAGATCGTAAATTGCCTTAACAAGATATCAGTAAATAATTTGCAAAAACTTGTTATTGCATATGAGCCTGTATGGGCAATTGGTACAGGAAGAACAGCAACTACTGAACAGGCGAATGAAATGCATGTAAGAATAAGAACTATTATTAATGATCTTTATTCTGAAGAAGCAGCTTCAAGTATCCGCATACTTTACGGCGGTAGCATGAACGACAAGAACAGTGCTGAGCTTTTAGCGCAAAGTGATATTGACGGCGGTCTTATTGGCGGTGCCAGTTTAAATGCAAAAAGCTTTATAAATATTATTAAATCTATAAATTAAAATATAATGTCAGATAAATTAAAAGAAGTTGTAATAGTTTCAGCAGCAAGAACTCCGATCGGAAGTTATATGGGCTCTCTTTCTTCTGTATCATCCCCACAATTAGGTGCTGTTGCATTGAAAGAAGCTATTAAAAGAGCCGGGATAAAGCCTGAAGATATTTCAGAAGTAATAATGGGCTGCGTACTTCCTGCAGGTTTAGGACAAGCTCCTGCAAGACAAGCGGCAATTTATGCAGGTATACCTGTATCTGTCCCGGCATTAACTATCAATAAAGTTTGCGGATCAGGATTGAAATCTGTTATGCTCGGAGCTCAGGCAATTATGTGCGGAGATGCAGATATAGTTGCATGCGGCGGATTTGAATCAATGAGCAATGTTCCCTACTATCTTGATAAAGCAAGATCAGGATATAAAATGGGAAACGGAACAGTGATCGATGGCATGATCAAAGACGGTTTATGGGATGTATATAATGATTTTCATATGGGAAGTGCTGCAGAGATCTGTGCAAAAGATATGAAGATAACCCGAGAAATGCAGGATGATTTTGCTGAGAACAGCTATAAAAAAGCTAATGCCGCAATTGATAGCGGAGCTTTTAAAGAAGAGATCGCACCTGTAGAGATAAAAGACAGAAAAGGAACAATAATAGTTTCTGAAGACGAAGAGCCTAAAAAAGGCAATGCTGAAAAAGGAAGAAAGTTAAAAGGTGCTTTTGATAAAGAAGGTACTGTAACTGCATTCAATGCATCCAGCTTAAATGACGGAGCTGCAGCAATAATTTTAATGAGCGCAGATAAAGCTAAAGAACTTGGTATAACTCCAATGGCAAAGATCGTTTCACAGATATCATTTGCTCAAAAGCCTGAAATGTTCACTACATCTCCTGCTTATGCAATTCAAAATCTTTTGAAAAAAGCAAATATGGAAACAAAAGATATAGATCTTTTTGAAGCTAACGAAGCTTTCTCAGTTCAGGCATGCGCTGTAAATCAGATCGCACACCTCGATACAGATAAAGTGAATGTGAACGGAGGAGCAGTAGCACTTGGACATCCTATTGGAGCAAGCGGTGCAAGAGTTCTAACTACTCTGTTATATGCAATGAAAAACAGAAATGCAAAAACAGGAATTGCAACTCTTTGCATAGGCGGCGGAGAAGCCAGCGCTTTATTAGTTGAGAGAGTTTAAAATAAAAAGCAACCTGGCAGGAAAATAACCTGTCAGGTTAAAAATTTAAAAATAATAAAATTTTAATGGAAATTAAAAATATATGTGTTATTGGTGCAGGCACAATGGGAAATGGAATTGCACACACATTTGCACAGTTCGGTTACAAAGTTCTTCTGATAGATATTAACGATCAAGCTCTCAATAAAGGAATTGCAAATGTTTCGAAGAATCTTGACAGGCAGGTTAAAAAAGGGACAATAACGGAAGAACAGAAAACAAGTGTTCTTTCAAATATCAAAAGCTCAGTCAATATGGATGAAGCTAAAGATTGTGACCTTATAATTGAAGCTGCATCAGAAAATTTTGATATTAAGAAAAGCATTTTCAAAAAATTAGATGAAGTTTGCAAAGTTGATGCAATACTGGCTACAAACACTTCATCAATTTCAATTACTGAAATTGCAGGAAATACAAAGCGTCCTGAAAAAGTTGCAGGTATGCATTTTATGAATCCAGTACCTGTAATGAAACTTGTTGAAATTATCAGAGGTCTTTCTACTTCTGATGAAACTTATAATGCAATAAAAGAACTTACTGAAAAGATCAGCAAAGTACCTGTTGAAGTAAATGATTACCCGGGTTTTGTTTCAAACCGAGTACTTTTACCGATGCTGAACGAAGCAATGTACTGTGTTATGGAAGGCGTTGCAACAGCTGAAGCAATAGACAATGTAATGAAACTTGGAATGGCTCATCCTATGGGACCACTAAGACTTGCAGACTTTATCGGGCTTGATGTCTGCCTTTCTATCATGGAAGTTTTACATAAAGGACTTGGAGATTCAAAATACCGTCCATGTCCCCTACTTAGAAAAATGGTAGCTGCAGGACATCTCGGAGATAAATCAGGAAAAGGATTTTACGAATACCAAAAGAAAGCTTAAAAATAAATTATTAATTTTAATAACACAAAATGAATTTTGATCTAAATGAAGACCAGCAGGCTATTAAAGATGCGGCAAGAGATTTTGCAGAAAACGAGATAGCTCCTTCGCAGATCCAGAGAGATATAAAAGCTGAATTCCCCTATGAAATAGTAAAGAAAATGGGTGAGCTTGGATTCATGGGAATGATGGTACCGGTAGAATGGGGCGGTTCAGGAATGGACACAGTCAGTTATGTATGTGCAATGGAGGAGATCTCAAAAGTAGATGCATCAGTCGGAGTTATTATGTCAGTCAATAATTCATTGGTCTGTTTTGGAATTAATAAATGGGGATCAGATGCTCAAAAAGAACAGTACCTGAAGCCGCTTGCATCAGGTCAAAAGCTTGGCGCATTCTGCTTATCAGAGCCTGAAGCAGGAAGTGATGCAACAGCACAAAAAACTACTGCAGAAAAAGATGGCGACTTCTATGTTCTTAACGGAATGAAGAACTGGATAACAAATGGTACAACTGCTGATTATTATTTTATGCAGGCTATGACAAGTAAAGAATTAGGATATAAAGGTATCTCGACATTTATAGTTGAAAAAGATTATAAAGGTGTTGAGACCGGAGTAAAAGAAGATAAGCTCGGTATCAGAGGTTCCGACACCTGCTCTATAGGACTTAACAATGTAAGAGTACCGAAAGAAAATCTTATAGGAGAAGAAGGACAAGGATTTAAGTTTGCAATGGAAACTCTCAACGGAGGCAGGATAGGTATAGCAGCACAGGCTTTAGGAATTGCTCAGGCTTCACTTGAAGCAGCAGTAAAATATTCAAAAGAAAGAAAAGCATTTGATGCTCCTATCTCAAATTTACAGGCTATTCAATTTAAGCTTGCAGAGATGGCAGTTAATGTAGATGCAGCAAGACTTCTTTGCTATAGTGCAGCAAGTAAAAAAGATGAAGGCAAAAAATATATTAAAGAAGCAGCTATGGCTAAATTAATGGCAAGCAGGGTTGCAGTAAGTTCTGCTCTGGATGCTATTCAGGTTCACGGCGGTTACGGATATGTAAGAGAATATCTGGTTGAAAGATACTTGAGAGATTCAAAGATCACGGAAATTTATGAAGGCACGACAGAAATTCAAAAGATCGTAATTGCAAGGGAGCTGATTAAGGGAAGCAATTAATTTTTTGTGTGAGTTAGATTTGAAAAGGCTTTACGGGAGACCGTAAAGCCTTTTTTGTTATGGTAAGAACATTTCTTATATTTTTATAACATTCAGGATGGTTGTTGGTGACGTTCCGATAAATCGGAACTAAACACCAACAACGGAAGAAACAACGGAGGAGTGTTTTTACTTATAAATTAGTTAGAAATTGAAAAGAATTATTGCGGAAAGATTAAAGCTGTTAAGATCTTTTGAGATTGATGTTGTCTGAGGCTTGTCCTTTAACCCGTCTAAAGGGATCATTCTGTAAGATGCTTCAAATGAATAACCTACTTTTGCTGCGCTGCCCATTCCAACTCCAAGAATAAAATTTGGTTTCCAGAATGAATTAGATGTAGTTATCTGACCCTGAAATCCTGTTAGTGTATTATTGTTATAAATATAATTCGTAAAGTCTTCTTTAATATAAGTTTCACCTGCGCCACCTAATAAATAAACATTGCTGAGGAAACCAACAGGGTTAAGGCTGAAAGGATAAAACTTTACTCTCGCATTTATTGGAATAGCTGTAAAGCTGATCTGCTGAGGGAAATAAAATCTTTGTACACCGTCGGTTCCTGTAAAGTTAAAACCAGGGTTCCCTGTTGTATTTGTAAATGCAAATGACGGAGAAATTTCTAAAGCTAATGATCTGTTTAGCTTTATTCCACCGATAATTGCAATCTCTTTAAATAGCTCAAAGTTTTTGCTTATTGCAGGATATGTATCTGAAGCATCTGAGTTTGTGAATATGTCAAATGTATAACCAAATCCAACATATGGATTAGAAGCAGTTCTTGAAGTTATCTGAGAAAAAGAATTGCTGTAAATAAATATAGTTATTAATAATATTAATGTCGCTTTCGCTGAAAAATGAAATGTCTTCTTCATAAAATTATTTTTTTTTAAAGAATATATCTGCTAAGATCACGATTCTTTACTATAGAGCTTAGCTTTTCAAGTACAAAGTTCCGGTCAATTTCAATTTTCTTTTTCTTGTATTTATCAGGCACTTCAAATAAAATATTCTCCAGTAAAGTTGTAAGAATGGTATGTAGCCTTCTTGCTCCAATATTTTCAACCTGCTCATTTACCTCTGCTGCTATTTTTGCGACTTCCTTAATTGCATCATTTTTAAAATTAAGTTCAAAACCTTCAGCTAAGAGAAGAGCTTTATATTGCTTTATTAATGCATTTTCCGGCTGAGTAAGGATCTTATAGAAATCATCTTCATCAAGACTATGCAACTCAACTCTGATTGGAAATCTTCCCTGCATTTCCGGAATAAGATCACTTGGCTTTGCTATATGAAAAGCACCTGAAGCAATAAATAAAATATGATCAGTTTTAACCGGTCCGTATTTTGTTATTACAGTTGAGCCTTCAACTATCGGGAGCAGATCTCTTTGCACTCCTTCTCTGGATACATCGGGTGAACTTGTATTCTTTCCTGATGTTCCGGCAATTTTATCAATTTCATCTATGAAAACTATTCCTGAATTCTGTACTCTGTCGAGAGCTTCCTTAGTTGCTGCATCCATATCAATAAGCTTATTCGACTCTTCCTGTTCAAGTATTTTTAAAGCTTCTTCAATAGTTAATTTTCTCTTTTTAGATTTCTTCGGCATCATGTTTCCGAAAAGATCCTGAAGATTCATTCCCATATCATCCATACCCATTGGTCCGAGAACCTGCAGCATAGGTGATCCATCGCTTGTCACATCAAGCTCAATAACTCTTTTATTCAGCTTTCCGGATTTGATATCATTTCTGAATTTTTCTCTGGTATTAAAATTAGATTCGTCCTGTTTGCTGTCCTGAATATTATTAACCGAAAAGCCTATAGTTTTTTCCTGAGCCGTAGCCTGTGAAGCAGACTGATCTCCAGTGGCTGCCGAATTTTTCCTTACAGGAGGAACAAGTATATCAAGAATTCTTTCAATTGCATTCTCTCTTGCTTTAACCACAACCTCTTCACTCTTTTCTTTTTTAACGGCATTAAATGAAAGATCTGCAAGATCTCGGATCATAGATTCAACATCTCTTCCTACATAACCGACTTCTGTAAATTTAGAAGCTTCTACCTTTATGAAAGGAGCATTCGCAAGCTTAGCTATCCTTCTTGAAATTTCAGTCTTCCCTACTCCTGTAGGTCCTATCATAATAATGTTGTTAGGCATGATCTCATCTTTCATCGAGTCAGGAACCTGCTGCCTTCTCCAGCGGTTTCGCAATGCTATAGCTACGGATTTTTTAGCATTCTTCTGTCCTATAATATATTTATCAAGCTCATCAACTATCTGAGATGGTGTCAGCTGCTTAATAGCGTGTGGGACAGCTCCGTTTGTATTCTTTAATTTAGAAGGGGTCTTAGTATTTTGTAAAATTTCCATTTCGTTTTTATTTTGAATCGATCTCTTCGATTGAAATATTTCTATTAGTATAAATACATATATCTGCTGCCTGGTTCAATGATTCTGTTACAATTTCTTTTGCTGATAACTTTGTATACTTAAGCAAAACTCTGGCTGCAGCGTAGGCGTATGGACCTCCTGAGCCTATTGCAACAATACCATCATCGGGCTCTATTATATCTCCTGTACCTGAAATTATCAGACATTTATCCTTACTGACAACAGCTAAAAGAGCTTCAAGTCTTCTTAAATATTTATCGTTTCTCCAGTCTTTAGCAAGCTCAACAGCAGCCCGTGATAAATTTCCCTTATATTCATCTAATTTGGACTCAAATTTTTCAAAAAGGGTAAAGGCATCGGAAGTTGATCCGGCAAATCCGGCAAGGACTGTACCATTAAAGATCTTCCTTACCTTTTTTGTAGTGTGCTTCATTACAGTATTGCCCAATGTGACCTGTCCGTCACTTCCTATCACAGCTTTTCCGTTTCGGATAAGCCCTATTACTGTGGTACTTCTAATTTTTAAACCTTCGGATTTATCAGAATTTTCAGTGTTTTCCAAGTAATTAATTAATTTTTATTTTTAAAGTAGTTTGCGTCTGAGTCGGGCTTTAGCAATGTTCATGCCCTCCCTATATTTAGTAACAGTTCTTCGGGCTATTTTAAATCCCGCTTTATTCATTTCTTCCGTTAAATCTTCATCTGTGAAAGGAAACTCATGATTTTCATTTTCTATAATTTCCTTCAGTTTTTCTTTAACGGATCTTGAAGAAACATCAGTTCCATCTTCACTGGAAATGGAATTGCTGAAAAAATACCTGAGAGGGTAAATTCCGAAATCGGTCTGAACGTATTTTCCTTTTGTTGCCCTACTCACTGTTGATACATCCATCCGTATATCTTCTGCGACTTCTTTCTCTATCATTGGGCTTAATCCATGTCCTTTATTCTGAAAGAAAATATATTGCCTGTTCAGAATAGACCTCATTACTTTGCATAATGTATCCCGGCGGGAATTTATAGCATCAATAAACCACTTTGCACGGTTAAAATTAGAAGTCAGAAAATCCTTAGTGGTTTTATCGATACCACTTCCCTTATCCATGTACATATTTCGGTAAGCGCGGTTAATTCTTATAGAAGGAACGCTTTTCTCATTAAGATATATCTCAAATTCGTCTTCGACCTGAGTGACTATCAGATCCGGGTATATATAACTTTCTATCTCACCGCTTTCAGCAAGACCCGGCTTTGGATTGAGCTTTTGAATGATCTCGAAGATCTTATTGACCTTCTCCATGTTAATTTTCAACTCTTTGCTTATTTTTTCATAGCTCTTTAGCCTTAGCTCCTCGAAATATTTATTTATAACAATATTGCAAAGTCTTTGAAGAGATGGATCAATAGGCATTCTGTCCAGCTGAAGAGCCAGACATTCCTGGAGATTTCTTGCTCCAATACCTGCGGGTTCCAGATTGTTCTGAAGATTTTTAAGAACGGCATTTATTTCCAGAATTGTAAATTGATCTTCAGCAAACTGAGTTTCAGATTTTCTTTCATTTATATCTGCTAAGATGTCTTCAGTATTACACGTTAAATATCCTTCAGAGTTCAATGATCCGAGAATTTCTTCGCCTATATATCTTTGCTTATCAGTTGAGGCAAAGAGGTGCAACTGAAGTAAAAGACTTTCAGTTAAAAATGATGAGGATTTTATTGTAGAATTGTCAAACTCATAGCTTTCTCCCTGAGAGGAATTAGTACTGGATGTCGAATCATAATCATATTGTTCTGCATCAAAGTAATCATTCCAATCAAATTCTTCATTCTTGTCTAACTTTGACTCTTCAACCGGTTCAGACGTAACCGGTTCGTTAATATGTTCATCAGCAGATGAGGCTGCTTCTTTAGTACTGACTTCATTAGTTTCAGAGACGGATTCCATTTCATTGCCTTCCTGCTCTTCAATCTCTTCAATATCATCTGTCTCCCCTTCTTCAAGCAATACATTATCTTCCAATTCCTGCTTTATCATTGTTTCAAGAGCAAGTGTCGGAATAGCAAGCACGCTTTGGTTAAGTATTACCTTAGGAAATAGCTTTTGCTGCTGACTTAAATTTTGGGATAATTTCTGCAAATTGTATTAAGCTTTTTCTAAGAATTTCTCTTTAGCATTATTATAAAACTCTTTTCCGAATTCACGTATGATTGGTTCTTTTAAAAATTCAAAAACTGAAATATCTTCGACTTCACCTTTATTCAGCGCATCACTACATTCGTAAAATTCTTCATATCTAAGTACATTCCTTTTCTTTCCTGTGACTCTTATAGGAAAAAGATGACATGATGACGGCTTTATCCAGTCATTTTCCTTTTTCCAGTAAGCTGTCTGAAAGCTGCATCTTGCAATTTTATCTTTATCGAAGAATGAGAATACACAGTCATTATCGTCAACATTATTCAGTGAATATTTTTCACCCTCTTTTACAAAGAAGCCTTCGCTGTCAATTACATCTATATTTCGCTGCGACAGATACTTTTTAGCAGAACTTATCGAACGCTTTATATCTTTTAATTCGGATTCCATAATCGGAGCTCCATCTGTTCCTTCAAGTGTACAGCAGGCACCTTTGCACTTTATAAGATCGCATGAGAATTTTACTGAAAAGATCCTATCGTCAATTATATATTTATTAAGGTCTACCATTAATTTAAATCTTTATAAAATACTTACCGGGATACTGCTTTATTGCACCTTTAAATTCAAGGTTCAGCAAATGAAAAAGGCATTGTGAAATACTTAACTCTGTTTTCTCATTTATAATATCAATATGAATCGGGTCATTAGAAAGAAGATCAAATATCTGCTGCTCAAAAATATTCAATTCATCTTTTTGTGATTCAGATCTAGTCTGAGATATATTTCCATCAAGCTTTGCTTTCAATTCTTCCAATATATCATCAACCGATGTTACCAGCTTGGCTTGTCCTTTTTTAATCAGGTTATTTGTTCCTCCGGATAATCTTGAATTAATATTTCCGGGGACAGCAAAAACTTCTTTATTCTGTTCTAAGGCAAAAGTAGCTGTAATTAAAGCACCACTTTTTATACCGCATTCAACAATTAAAGTACCAATTGAAATTCCGCTAATTATTCTGTTCCTTGCCGGAAAATTTTCCGGAATTGCCTTTGAACCCACAGGATATTCAGAAATAACAGCACCTGTTTCAATTATCTTATGGTATAACTTAGAATTATCCGGAGGATAGATCACATCTACACCTGAACCAAGTATTGCATAGTTGAGAGATTCTCTTTTGCATGCTTCGTAATGGCATATTGCATCAATACCTTTTGCCATGCCGCTTATTACGGGTATTCCTGCATCACAAAGATCATTAGTAAATTTCTGGCACATAAGAATGCCGTATTCAGTTGGTCCTCTGCCGCCTACAATTCCAATGCTATACCTGTCTGATCTTTCCAGCTTTCCGATGTAATATAAAAGAACAGGAGCATCATAAATTTCCTTCAGGTTTGAAGGATAATCTTCATCTGTGAAAACAGATAAATTAATACTTTTATTATTACAAACTTCTAATAGCTCTGAAAACTTATTTTCATACTCAGAATAGTTATCTCTGGCAGATATTATGCTGCTTGCAAGCTTTTTATTGAACTTTTCAATTTCGACAAGCTCTCTGAATTCTTTTTCAAAAATGCTTTCAGCAGAACCGAAATGAGATATCAACTGCCTGATTCGGGTATTTCCTAAACCCTCAATCTGTTTTAATATCCAGATATTTTTAGTGCTTTCTAAACCCAATGGCTAAAAGTATTATTTATTACCCTAATAAAATATAGAAAAAGGAATGATTTTTGCTACAAAGCAATATCATATTAGTTTAACAGATAATCAATGAAAATAGAATGAAATACGTGGAGAAGTAAAATAATAAGAGACACAAACATTAGTGTGTCTCTTATTTAAGATAAGATCGGAAAGTTAACTCGAAACTTTAACATTTGAAGTTACATTCTGAGGAGCTTTATAAGCATTCGCAGGCGCATCTGAAGAAGCAACTAACTCTTTTTCAGTATTATCCTTATATAATATCCCAATTGGAATTACCACGCAATATCCGATAACCAAAAAAATCGGTGCTACAATTGTTGGTAAAAATCCATCAACTGAATTCGGAGCCATTAAGATATATCCAACAATTATTATTGCAAGACCTATTCCGATTATCATATAATTCTTTGTAGTCAAAGCAATATGAAGATGATCTGCTTTTTGTTTTTTATTTTTTAAATTAGCCAGATTTTGCTGCTTAGTTTTTGCCATTATATTTTATATTTGAAAGTTCATTAAAAAAATGAGCAACGCTCAATATGCCTCTTTGAAAATTATGTAAGTTTAAATGCTCGTCAGGTGAATGTGCATTTTCATCCGGAAGACCAAAGCCAATTAACAAAGTTGGCGCATTCAATAATGTCTGAAAAGTATTAACTATCGGAATAGAGCCACCTTCTCTCATAAATACAGGCTCAACTCCAAATCCCTTTTTTAAAGCTATCACTGCAGCTGCTACCGCAGGAGAATCTATCGGAGTAATTGCAGGCTTACCATTATGCTGGGCTGTTACTTTAACTTTAACAGTCAGCGGGGTTACCTTCATTATATAATCAGTAAATAACTTTTCGATCTTTGCAGGATCCTGATCAGGAACAAGTCTCATTGATATTTTTGCACCTGCCTTTGACGGAAGAACAGTTTTTGCTCCTTCACCCTGAAAGCCACCCCATATTCCATTACAGTCCAAAGTAGGTCGTGCCCAGGTTCTTTCTAATGTGGAAAAACCTTTTTCACCGAATATATCACCTACATCTAGTCCCTTTTTATATCTTTCAACATCAAATGGAAGCTTTTTGAATTCTTCTTTTTCTTTTGAAGTCAATTCTCTTACATCATCATAAAATCCATCAATTAATATTTTACCTTTATCATCTTTCAATTTCGAAATAATATGAGCTAGGGCATTTATCGGATTATCAACTGCTCCTCCAAAAGAACCTGAATGCAGGTCACGGTTAGGTCCAACAACTTCAACTTCCATATAAGCCAGTCCTCTTAGTCCGTAACAGATCGAAGGCATATCATAATCATACATTGCAGTATCAGAGACGACTACAAAATCACATTTCAAAAGATCTTTATTTGTAGAAAGAAATGGCTCTAAATTTTCGCTTCCAATTTCCTCTTCACCTTCAATTATTACTTTTATATTGATCGGGAGTTTTTTATTATTTTCAAGGTGCGCCTGAATGCTTTTGAAATGTATAAATACCTGTCCTTTATCATCCACTGAGCCACGTGCAAAAATATTATCACCGGAGACTGTTGCTTCAAAAGGAGGGTTAGTCCATAGTTCAATCGGATCAACAGGCTGAACATCATAATGACCATAGATCAGAACTGTAGGCTTATCATCACCGGCATTAAGCCAGTCGCCATAAACGATAGGATGACCCTTGGTTTCAAACACTTTCACATTTTCAAGACCTATCTTGCACATCTGATCCTTGACATAATTTGCGCAGGTTATTATATCTTTTTTATTTTCAGGACTGGTGCTGATAGATGGGATCGCGAGAAATACTTTAAGCTCTTCTATATAGTTTTGCTTATTTGTATCAATATATTTTACAATATTTTCCAAGTTCTATGATATTTAAATGTAATTTATTAATTATAATTTTAAGATAAAATTCTAAAAGGGGTTATTAGATTATGCTTCTTATCAGGGGATTGGGACCGAGGGTCGAATGGTTAGACAGATACGTTTAAATCGGGCAGACACATAGGTCTGCCCCTACAATTATTTCTCAGAAGCCTGGCACGTGCAGTGGCGAGTCTGTACAAATACTTAATTAGTTATAAAAAAAAGACGATCCGTTTGGATCGTCTTTTTAAATATAATTCAAAATTGCTTTATTTTATTTTGATTGAAGCTGCTTTAAAATATCTTTTGCATCAGAATTATCCGGTTCTATTTCAAGTACTTTCTGGAAGAATTTAATAGCATCATCTTTTCTGTTTTGCTTAAGGGCAACCATTCCCTCATAGAAATAAGAAAGAGTATATTTCGGATCTATCTCCTCCATTTTGTGGAATTGTTCTAAAGCTTTGTCATATTTCCCTTCTTCATAATAAGAAACACCTTCACCTAAATAAGCACCAAGATTTGAAATTCCCATATCAATAGATTTCTGGAAATTCTCAATTGCCATATCATAATTCTTTTTGCTGTAATAAGCTTTAGCCATTTCATAATAGATCATTTCATCTGTATTATCAAGCTTCAGAGCTTTGTCATAGTAACTAAATGCCATTACTGAATCTCCTGCTACATTATAAAGCTTTGCGTATTGAAGCAAGTCTTCAACTTCAAGAACGTCTTCAGGTACTTTCTGAAAGTATGAAAGAGCTTTTGAATTATCTTTTTTACCAATGTATATGTAAGCCAGATATTTATTTGCAGAGTTTGAATTTGGCTCTTTACTTACAACATCTTCAAGCTTAGCAAGTGCCTGGTCTATTTTCCCTTGCGCAAAATATACTTTTCCAATATATGATTCGCCTTCAGTAGAGCCCGGCTTTAATTGTGCATATTTTTCAAATGACTCCAGTGCGGAACCGTAATTCTCATTAAAATACAAGAGTCTTCCCGCTTCTAGATAACCTTCAGCAAAATTTGGATTAGCTTTTGTAGAAGCAGTATATTCTTTTAATGCATCAGTATATTTCTTCTGTCTGAAGTAAGTATTTCCCAATCCATAATGAGCAAATGCATTATTCTTATCCAGTGCCAGAGCTTTGTTATAATATTCAATTGCAGCGCTGTAAGATCTTCTCGTATAATATGCATTACCTAATCCTGAGTAAACATTTGCAGACTCTTTGCTGATAGTGGTAGCGAGGGTAAGAGCTTTAATAGCATCATCGATCTTTCCGGCTACTGTAAAGTTGTTTGCCTCAGAGATCAGAAGGTCAATATTCTGAGCATCGAGCTTAATTGCTTTTTTATAATAGGTATCTGCTTTGTCATATTGCTTCTTTGAAGAGTATATATCTCCGAATGTTTTTAAAGCAAGTACACCCTCATCATCTTTAGCGAGAGCTTTATTCAAATAGCTTTCAGCTTCTGCTACTGAACCTGTATTAAATAATGCCAGAGCATAGAAATAATTAGCATCGTAACTGTTATCACTCGCAGCAGCACTTTTCATATAAGGAAGCGCTCCCACGTAATTGCCATTCTTGATCTCATTTTTACCTTTTTCCAGATTGTCTTGTGCATGAGCAAACGAAACAAAAAGTACAAAGAAAGAAAACAGAAGAATTGTGCTTTTTAATATTTTAGCCATATGTTTATAGGTTATTTTTAATTTAATTGAATAGTTCTTACGGGCTGCGTAACAGGAACCAGTCCATATTTTAATGCAATTTTCTGCCCATCGGTTCCACGAAGGAAAGTAAGGAAGCCGGTTGCATTGCTAATTCCTGAATCCGTTGTGAAAACATAAACTTTTCTGCGAAATGGATAAGTCTGATTATAAACAAGTCCCTGGTGAAGTTCTGTATAATCATATTGCCTTCCTGTGCCGGTAATATAGGAAACCCGAACTGTCTTAACACTGGAATCCTGCTTTTCCTGATCTCCGATTGAAAGCCAGCTTAAATTTGATATTCCAATAGAATTAGGAGTCATTCTTATCTTTTCCAGCATCTGAGCACTTGTGGAACATATCTCTGCAGCAGCGATATAGTCCTTTCCTCCTAATATACTATCTTTAACATAATCATACGTGAAAGAATTTTTTCTTTGAATGAAAACTTTTATATCTGATTTTGTCTTAAAATATAATGACGCTGCTTTATTCTGATCTTCACTCTGGGCTTTAATATCTGTCCATTTTGTTATTTCACCTGAGAATATTTTTTTGATATCTTCTGAAGTCATTCTGAGAACAGGATTATCCTTATTAATAACAAATCCGATAGCATCAACAGCTATCTCGTATTTTTTAAGATCGGTCTTATTTTCTGTAAGGATCTTTTGCTCTTCAGGATAAACATCACGGGTTACAACAATAAAGCTTGTCTCATGATTTATGATCTGAGCAAATGCGTTTTTTGTAGGGGCAGTTTTCAGGTCAACTTTTGCTTCAGTATTCAGCCTTTCATATTCAAGCTTTTCCTGCTGGATGAAAGGTGCAACATTTTCATCGACAGTAACATTTAATGTTCCGACTGTAGCAGTTGATTTGATCTTCCCAAAATCGCATGATGATAGGATGGAAGAGAGTAAAACTAAAATTAATATCAGGTACAGCTTAGAGTTTATCCGCATATATATAAAACTTTATGATCTTCCTAAAAGTTTCTCTTTTTCCGACTGCATTTTTTCCCTGCGTGCATCGAGCTTTTGCTGCTTTATCTTTGCAAATACTGTGATCAATCTGAAAATTCCGAAGGCTGTTAATACGATACCGAATACTAAGCGATTCGATTGAGAGGCTTGCTTAAAAATAAATCCGGAGGTCATTAGGATACCAATCACTAACAGCACTCCGGATGTAAAAAAATTTATTATAATATTTGAATTCAAATTCTAACCGTGGAATAATTAATTTCCGTCAGTCTTTTCTTTATCTTCTTCTTTCTTTGGTTTATCCTTACTGCTCAGAACAAAGTTAAAAGGAACTGAAACCTGACATTTTACAGGCTGACCACCCTGAAGAGCAGGTGTGAACTGAAGTCCCATAACTTTGTCGCTTACTTCACTATGGAAAACCTCAGGACCGCTCATACCAAGAACTTTAATTACAGAACCATCTGTACCAACCAGAACTTTTACAGTAACTTTTCCTTCAATACCTGAAGATTTTGCAATTTCAGGATATCTCATAGAGCTTCTGATAGCGCCTAAATTTACTGCAGTTGGCTTTTTGTCTACTTCAAATTCCTGGAAGACTTCTTTTTTCTTTTCTACTTTTACTTCTTCTTTAACTTTTTCTTCTACTTTCTTTTCCTGTAATTTTCCTACACCATCCCATGTTACTTTATTAGGATCGTCTGTTCCTGTTGAAGCCACAGGAAGCTTAACTTCATCAAGCTTTTCCTGAGTTTTTGTTGTTAAAATTTCAGATTTTTCTTTTGCAACAGGTTCCGGTACTAAAGCTTCCAGATCTTTTAAAGCTAGCTTTTCAGGAATCTCTACATCAGGCGGAGGTGGGGTTTCTTCACTTGTAGGTGGAGGTGCCATTAGATCCTCAAGGGTGATCTCTCTTTTATTCTGTTCCTGCTCTGCAAGCTCTTTATCTCTGCTAATTTTATTAGCCAACAGATAGCCGCCACTTAGCAATATTACGAATGCTAAAGCTACGACTAAGCCTCTTATTGCATATTTCTCATAAAGTCTTATTAATTCAGGGGCTCCATAGTAGCTGTTATCTTTCAACATCATATCAGTAGTAACGGCTGTTCGTTTTGAGTTCATTTTACCCTCGATGATTTAAAATTATATAATAACCCTTAAGGTTTTTAACTTACAAATATATTAATTGTTCCAATCTCGCAGAAATATAAAAACAAAATCCTTTAAAAAACAGATAAAAGTAAAGCTAAGGAGTAAAAAGATAATATTTTTTCGATTTCCCCTCTTGAAATTGATATTTAAGATTCTAAAGTGCCGATGTGCATTTCGACAACATCTTTGGCAAAAGTCATCAATTGCCTGGCAGATGCTTTACCCTCAGGTGATGCCATGGCAGCATTGAATGAATCCATATCGTTAAAATACATTTCAGCCTGTAGATAATATTTCGACTCCCCTAATCCTTTTAATTTTGCGATTTCAGTCTTGATAAGACCAGGCATTTTATCAACTAAAGGAATATGCTCTTTGAAATATTTTTCATCAAAAGCTTCTTTGTCTGCAGGTGTTCTGTATAGCGCAATAAGTTTTACCATTTATAATTTTATATTTAATTTCTATTTCAATAAATTTAAGCTCATTAATTTGAAGCAACTTTCCTTGGCTTAACAACACCTCCGGTAGGAGGATAATAAGGAAGTACTCCGATCGGATTTGAAAAATATTTTTTTACAAGATCATCTGATGATGTAACAGATCTTTTTTCGTCTTTAACATTCTTAGTTGACACTTCAACTATCCAGGAACCTTCATCAAAAATATTTTCATTAGAACCGGCTGCATTTACATTTTTCACAGGTACATTCAACTTATCAACATCATTTCTGAAAACCATACTCTCCTTAGGCAATTCCTGCTTTTCAGGGACTTTAACATCATAACTGGTATACACTCCTGATTTTGGAATGATCAAAGGATCAACCACAAAAAACTTTCTATCAGAAACGTAATACTTTCCATTTATAACATTGTAAAGATTTTCAGCAAGCATTCTCTGATATTCTTCTTTAGTGTAAGTTTGCTGCTTTGGATCATAATTTTTAGGAGCGAATGCAACTATACGGGCATAAGAACCGCGGTGAGCAAGAACTAAAGTTCCTAACTCAGTTTCACCAAACATCTTTTTTACTTCTTCATGTTTCATTCTAATGCATCCATGAGAAGATGGTCTTACTCCCAGATTGCCATAATAACCGGTACCATCAATAGAGTGAAAACCAATTCCCTGATTGAATGGCATAAAGTGATACATATCTGCATTCTGGAACTGTGATGACTGATGATGCTCTTCTTTTACAAAAATTGCAAACAGACCCGGACGGGATTCTAAACCTTTATCAAGCATTTTGTTACCTGTTGAAACAAGATATTTTACAGTATGTCCGTCTCTCCAGTGCTGAATAACGCATTGCTCATGAATTCTAAGCTCGAGCCAATTATCCTTATCGGTATAAACTGTGTCAAGGATATTTCCTCCAAGATCTTCTTCATTTAGTACATTGAACTGACCCAGTTTTGAATAATTAGCTGGATTAGATCCTACATTATCATAAACTTTTTTAGGCTCAGAAATATTCTGAAAATCTACCTGAGTAAAACCTGAGAATAAAAAGAGGAACAAAACTGAAGGGAAAAATATTTTAAAAAAAGTCGAGGGGTTATAATGATATTCTTCTGTGCTTTCAGAAGTGAATGCATTAAAATCATCGGGATCATAATTAGTAACGGGAACAGGTGGTTCTTCGAAATCGATATTATTATTCATATACTTAAAATATCAAAAATAAACAAAAGATTCTATGCTGATGTAAGAGCAATATTTATTTTACAATACCATAATGAACAATTATTTAACTGAATTAGTTTGAATGGAAAGAGATATTCTAACTATGTATGCTTGCCGATATCTATCCCTTTTATCTTTCTGTACAATTCGGTCGCGAAGAGATCCGTCATGCCTGAGACATAATCAATTATACTCATTATTTTTTCATAATGAGTATCACTGTCTAAGAATTTTCCGAACTGCTCAGGGACAAGCTGAAGCATTTTATCGTCAAGATCTGTTCTTTCACTTTCTTTTTTAACTGCTGCGGGCATTACCATTCCAAGCAGTTCGTTAATAACATTATATCCTGCAAGTTCGATCTCAATAACGGATTTATGACCGTAGATCTTTTCAATAGAAATTTTTTCAATATTCTTTAATTCTTCACATTTTTTTTCAAGGTCCTTTATTAAAGAGCTTTCATATTCACCCGCCAGGATCTTATCGAGATTACTTAAGAATATCTGTGCAGTTTTTGAAGTAAGGACATCAATTGAAACTCCACGGAGATATCCGATCTTTTCATTCACGTCACCGATCTGACCTGATGTGTTTTTCACTCTTGCAATTCTTTCTTTAGCAGCAAGCCCGTATATAAGGTTTTCAAATGAATCGATTACAACTTTTTGCTCAAGTATTCCGAGCCTGTGAGCGTCTTCAAAATCCATCAGCGTATAAGCAATATCATCAGCAGCTTCAAGGAGATATGTGAACGGATGTCGCTTATAAATTGTAAACCCGCTTT
This sequence comes from Ignavibacteria bacterium, assembly GCA_038230595.1. Classification (GTDB taxonomy): domain Bacteria; phylum Bacteroidota; class Ignavibacteria; order Tepidaquicellales; family Tepidaquicellaceae; genus JBBRMY01. Next base: position 3,196 of record JBBRMY010000022.1, on the reverse strand, counting down.
CATCTGTTTCTTTTATCATTTCAAGCTCATTAACTACTTCATCAAATATTTCCTTATCTGCCTGAAAGAATCCAAACTTTTTTCTATGAATGAATTTTTTATTTGAGGCGGTTGATTCACATGGATATTTCAGAATTGATGCAAGAGTTGTATACGTAAGACGCAATCCCCCTTCCTGCCTGCCTTCCAACTTATGAGTTAGTATTCTGAAAGCATTTGCATTCCCTTCAAAACTTAAAAGATCCTTTTTTTGCTTTTCATTTAGCGGCTCTAACAGATCATTATTTTTTTCAAAATAAGAAGAGATGGCTTTTTCACCTGAATGTCCGAATGCAGGATTTCCGAGATCGTGGGCAAGACATGCAGCAGCAATAACTTCACTGAGATTATTATTATAAAAAGAAACTGAGTCTTTGGTAAGCTTGTTATCAGAATTCTCTGCGATCTTCTCACCTACAATTTTACCAAGTGATCTGCCTATTGATGAAACTTCAAGAGAATGAGTAAGCCTGTTATGCACAAAAGTACTACCTGGCAATGGGAATACCTGAGTTTTATTCTGAAGCCTTCTGAAAGATGAAGAAAATATAATTCTGTCAAAATCACGCTGATATACGGTACGGTTTGCGATTGTGTTTTTCTTAGTACCTGTACGGCGTTCGGAATATATTTTATTTAGATCCAATATTTTTTGATAGATGATTACAAATTTAGCTTAAATAATTTGCAATAAGAATGATATGTGGATTACATTTTTTAAAATTAAGCAGATATATCGTAATATTGCGTGAAATTAATTCTTATCCGAATTTACCGGTGATATATTCTTCAGTGAGTTTTTCGTGAGGGTTAGTAAAGATCCGACGGGTTCGGGAAAATTCTATCAATTTTCCCATATAAAAGAATGCTGTGCTTTCGCTAATTCTTGCAGCCTGCTGCATGTTATGAGTAACAATTATAATTGTGTATTCACTTTTAAGATTATAGATAAGCTCTTCGATCTTTAAAGTAGAAAGCGGATCAAGTGCGCTTGTAGGTTCATCCATTAAAATTATTCCCGGATTTACTGCAATTGTTCTAGCAATGCAAAGCCTTTGCTGTTGTCCTCCTGAAAGAGAAACTGCAGGCGATTTAAGTCTATCTTTTACTTCATTCCAAAGCCCGGCATGGATAAGACATCTTTCAACAGTTTCATTGAGCAGTTTTTTATCATTTATTCCGTTCATAGTAAGACCTGCAACAACGTTACTATAGATCGACATTGTGGGAAAAGGATTAGGCTTCTGAAATACCATACCTACTTTTTTCCTAAGCTCTACTGTATTGAATTCAAGAATATTAACATCATTTATATATATTTCACCGGAAATTTCAGCTTTTGGATTCAGATCATGCATCATATTAAGAGAGCGAAGAAAAGTGGACTTGCCACATCCTGAAGGTCCAATTATTGCCGTAACTGTCTGAGGCTTTATTGAAATTGTTATTCCGCTGATACCAATACGTTTATTAAAAGTAACAGACAGATCTTCAGTTCTAATTGCATACTTTGATACTTTTCCGGGAGTTTCTTCTATAACAGAAGAAGCAGCAACTTCATCATTTTGATCTTGCTGATCTTTAATATCTACATTGACTAAGTTCTCGTATTCCGATTCACTCATGACTGTAATTTATTCCTTGTTATAAATCTGACAATAAAATTCAAAATGAAAACTATAAAGATGAGAACAAACGCTCCAGCCCAAGCCTGCCGGTGCCAGTCATCGAATGGAGAAATTGCATAATTGAATATCTGAACAGGCAATGCTGCGATTGGCTGATCGAGACCTGAAGGCCAGAATGAAGAACCGAATGATGTAAACAAAAGCGGCGCAGTTTCCCCTGCTACTCTTGCTATAGCTAATAATATTCCTGTGATAATTCCTGATGAGGCAGTTCTTAAAACTATATTCAGTGTTGTTTTCCATCTTGAAACTCCGAGTGCAAGTGAAGCTTCTCTCAATGTCTGAGGAACAAGCTTAAGCATTTCTTCTGTAATGCGTGTAACTGTTGGAATCATTAAAATACCAAGTGCGAATCCTCCGGCATAGGCTGAAAAATGCTGAAGTGGCAGAACGATAACTCCATAGGCAAATATTCCTATTATTATAGATGGAATTCCGGAAAGTACATCAGTTACAAATTTTACTAATGTTGAAAATACTCCGCCTGAATATTCTGTAACATATATACCTGCAAGTATTCCGACAGGAATACCGAACAAGCTGCCAAGTCCTACTAAGATCAGAGTACCAACAATTCCATTTGCAAGTCCCCCGCCGGTTTCGCCTACAGGCTTTGGAAGCTGAGTGAATAGATCTAAATTAATCGATGAAAGACCTGATTTAGTAGTATAAAAGAAAATATAAATTAGCGGAATTATTGTAATAATACCAGCTGCAACACATAGGGATATCATTATAGAATTTGTAACTTTTCTTCTGCGGAGGTTTTCAGGATTTTTAAAGATGGATCTTATTTCTGTTTTCTCTAGAATTTTAATTTCTTCATGATTATTAACATCGAGTGAATTTTCTTCATGCGAAGTAACTTTCTCATTTTGAAGATCCGGTTCTAAGTTGTTCTTTTTATTTTCCAATTCACTCATTATAATCTTCCCTCTGTTTTTCTTGAGAAGCTGTATATAAGTAACCTTGCAAATGAATTAATAATAAATGTTACTGCAAACAACAGCAGACCTACTTCTATCAATGAACTAAGATGCAGCTGACCTGAAGCTTCTGCGAATTCATTAGCAATTACTGAGGACATAGAATATGCAGGTTCAAAAAGAGACGAGCTTATTTGTGCACGATTTCCAATTACCATAGTGACTGCCATAGTCTCTCCGATGGCTCTTCCTAATCCAAGCACAGACGCGCCAAGTATTCCGCTGCGTGCATTGAGCAGTGCCATTCTTATCGCTTCCCATCTTGTTGCTCCGAGCGAATAAGCAGCTTCTCTCTGAGCAACCGGAATTGCTTTAAGGACATCGCGCGAGATGGAAGAAATTATCGGAATGATCATGATTGCAAGTATTACCGCAGCAGTTAGCAAACCTGTGCCATATGGAACCCCTTTGAATAAAGGAAGAAATCCTAAAGTTGCCTGGAGAAAAGGCTGGACTGTGTGACGCATAAACGGAGCAAGAACG